>JAJEIA010000076.1 GCA_022823505.1 Dehalococcoidia bacterium | reverse complement strand
TGCGACCTGAAGACCCTGTCGCAACGCTCCAACATCTCCGAAGAGGAAATACTGGATCGGCTCGCCTCACTGATCGAATCGGGCGAGATCGTCCCTCTGGGCGAAATGGGCGCTCAGGGCGATGCGGTGGTCTACTCGCGGAGGGGCTGGGACATCCTCCGTAATCAGGCCCAGGTCGCGCTGCAGGCGTATCACAACCAGTACCCGCTCCGCCGCGGCGCGCCGCCTCAGGAACTGCGGAGCCGCCTGGGCGTCTCCCAGCCCGTGTACCTGCGGGCCGCGGCCCGACTGGCCGATGAGGGCGCCATTGCCGACGACAACGGCCTGGTGCGCACTCCCGATCACCGCGTGGAACTGACCGACGGACAGCAATCGGAAATCGCCGAATACCTGGCCACGCTGGCCGCCGAACCCTGGTCGCCGCCCACCGATCGCCCCGTGGACCCGGAACTCCTGGCCCACCTTCAGGAACGGGGCGACGTGGTCAAGGTCAACGAAACGGTGGTGTTCACCGCGGCGGCCTACGAGGACATGGCCGGACGGATCGTGGCGCACCTGAACGCCAACGGCAGCGTGACCGTGGCCGACGCGCGCACCATCTTCGGTACCAGCCGCAAGTACGTCCTGCCCCTGCTGGAATACCTGGACCAGCAGCGTGTCACCCGCCGCGTCGGCGACGAACGCGTCCTTCGGTAGCCGCCCGTTCCCTGACTGCGACCGAACCCTGATGGCGCTGGACTTCGGCCAAACGGCCCGCCAGATGATGTCCGCCATGGGCGAACTGTCCACCACTGCGCGGTCGCGCCGGCAGCGGTTCGCCGACACCCTGGACCGTGCCTCGGCGGTCACCCCCGATGACGCCTCCCAACGCACCGCGTCCGCCGGCAACCGCCCCTTCATTGTGGCCTGCACCGGAACCGAGGGATTGCTCGACAGCATCCCGCCCCTGCCGGCGCCGGATGACTGGATCGCGGTCTCCGTTGACGGCTCGCACATCGACGTGGACCGCCACCTGCCGCTGCGCTGCTACCTGATCAACCTGGGCGGATGCACCATAACCTACGGCGCGGACCCGAATTGCCAGTTTTTCAGCGAGCCCACCCTGGCCACCGGCGACTCCGACCTCTACCTGCGGCCCGACGACGGTTCAAACGCCGAAACGCCCATCTCCGGCGCGCTGCTCGGCGCCCTGCGCACCGTGCGAGAGGTGGAACGGCTGGACGACGCCGTCGAGCAATCTTCCCCGACTACGCCGCTCCTGGCGTTGCTGGACGGTACCCTCGCCTTCTGGGACATCCAGCGCGGGAGCTATCCCAGGTACGTGGCGGACACCCTGGTCAACGATCGCCTGCGCGGAGCCCTGGCCCGGCTGCGGGCGGCTTCTCGGCGCGACCGTCCCGTGGCGCTGGCCGCCTATACCTCGCGGCCGCAGACCACCGAGGTCGCCGGCGCCGTGCGCGCCTGCCTCTGCGTCAGCAATCCGGTGGAATGCACCCGACGTTGCAGCGCCCGGCGCTCCGATCTGGCCCAGTGCGACGGCGCGGCCGGCTTCGACGACCGCGAACTGTTTGACGCCTTGCTGGAGCCGGGCCACCGCTCGCCCCTCTACCAGACGGGCCGGCGGGCGTCGCATTTCGCCCTGGACCTGGCGGTGGGCACCGAGTGGAGCCGGTTCTATTACGTGAACAGCGGCACTGAAATTGCCCGCGTCGAGGTGCCTGATTGGGTCGCCGAAGACCCCGAGTTGCTCGCGATGGGACACGCGATGCTGGCGAAGCAGTGTGAGCTTGGCCTGGGCTATCCCGTGGTAATCTCGGAAGCCCACGAGCAGGCGGTGGTCAGCGGACACGACCGTGAGGAGTTTCGCAAAATGGCCCTGATGCTGATGGAGCAAAACGGGTTGCCCACCCCCGAATCGGCCAAGACCGTCTCCAAACGACTGCCCTGGGTGTGAATACAATACTCTTACATCGATATACGGGATAAACGGGATTTGTTGGTTGAAAATGGCCGAGATACCCTGTTTACGACAAGGGCATCCTGCGTATCCTGTGCATCGATGTGAACTGAAATGGAGGTCTCTCTATGGGCGAACTGCAAGACCTGGCCGCGTCGGTCGCGGCGGTACTGAAAGAACGGGGCGACACCCTCGCGGTGTCCGAATCATCGTGCGGCGGACTGATCTCGGCTGCTCTGGTGTCGATTCCCGGCGCGTCCGATTACTACGTCGGCGGATCGGTGGTGTACACGCGGGTGGCCCAGGCCGGCCTGCTGCAGGTGCCCGAATCCGCCATGGAGGGCCACCGCGCCAGCACGGAATACTACGCCCTGCTGAACGCCCGCACGTCACGGGAACGGCTGGGCACCACCTGGGCCCTGGCGGAAACCGGCGCCAGCGGTCCCACGGGCAACCGCTACGGCGACAACTACGGCCACGCCTGTTTCGGTGTCGCCGGCCCGGTGGAACGCTCTCAGACCCTGGAAACCGGCAGCCCGGACCGCGAGGCGAACATGTGGGAGTTTGCCAGGACGGCCCTTGCGCTGCTGGAGGACGCATTGAAATCGGCGTAGCACGCGTTCCGCAGGTACCGCGTCGTATCACGGATCGGTCGCGGCCAGGTAAGCCTCCAGGTCCGCGACCGAGGTGAACTCGGCGGCGGTGCGGAGGAAGTCGCCGAGATTCGGGCTGCGCCGCCGCAACTCTTCGATCTGCTGCCCGATGACGTTGACGCCGGCCGCGCCGGTGGTGGCATAGGTGCCGTGGAAGGCGAAGTAGGCCTGGTTCAGCCGGCGCAGGCGGTAGCCGTTGGCCACGAACTCCCGCCTCCGTTCTTCCATGTAGGTTTCGGCCTCTTCCACCTCGCCGGCGGCCAGCAGTTCGTCGACGCGGATCCGTGTGGCGCGCATCTCGTCGTGGAAGTTGAAGGCGGGCGGCGCCTGCGACGGCGGTGCTTCGGGCGGTGGATGTCGATGGTCGCCGCTCCCCGGTGACCCGGCTGCAATTCGATCAAGGCGCTGCCTGGTCAGTTCCTCGATCTCCTTGCCGGCGATGTCGGCCACCGTCTCGTTCAGCGTGGTGATGTCGCCGCCCTGGAAGTAGCGGCGACCCAACGGACGGAACCAGAGCCATTGGTGCACCCACTCGTGGGCGATGACCTCCAGCGCGAAGTCCAGCCCCGCGTGCGGCACGACGATGGATGGATACAGCGCGATGCCCCCGGTGTTCAGCACCAGCGCCGATAGATCGGTTTCTCCTTCCACCCGCGTTTCAATGCGTTCCCGCTCCTCGCTGGTCAGACCGGTGCGCATGGTCACGGTGTCCTGCCGCTCGATCCGGTCGCGCGGAGACGTGACCAGGATCGTGGGCGACGCCGCCAGGACCGTGTCCACCGGCGGGAACGGCCCGGTCCAGGCCCGAAAGCCGAGCGACTCCAGCGTCGCCGCGATTGTTGTTTCCAGCGTCTCTTCCGCCGCCGGGCGCAGGTCGTCGCGGCGCTCCACGAGCCTGTTCCGCTGCTCTTTGAGAGAGGCGACCCGCTCCGTAACCTCTGGCGTGACCGGCGCTCTCGCCTGCAGTTCCAGCAATTGCTGCTCCACTCTCCACAACGAGTGGCTGACCTCGAAAAATTCGTTCACGATCGCCATCCGTTGTTCGTGCGCAGAACCCCGGGCCAGGGCACTTGGGGTCCCGAGCGCCCTCCGGAACCATTTGTCGGGCAGGTGATCCAGTTCCCATACGGGCATGCTGAACCGGTAGGGGGCGGTCGCGGTGGTCACGGCGTCCCGCTCGAAGCCCGCCACGGGAACGAGCATGAAGCAGACGCAGAACAGCGTGACCACCCGCCAGTACGCGCGTCTCCAGAGCCGGACACGAGGGCGCTTCGCTAGAGTGGATGCGTCGGTGTTCATGAAATGGCGTCGGGTCGGTCGCTACTCATGGTTTGCCCCGCGGGAGATCACTCACGCGCACTCGGTTTGTCATCGCGAGAAGCGCAGCGACGCGGTGATCTCGCTATTGCGGTGGCGTCCGTCGCCCTGACGAGATTGCCACGCAGCGCTAGCAATGACAAATCATGCGAAACTGGGTACGCGTGAGGCATCGGGGCCTTTCCAATGTTAATCCGTGATTCTTGACGTGGTCCGAAATCCAGACGTCCACATTCAGAAAAATCCTGTTCATCCTGTCCATCCCGGCAGAATAATGCCTTCAACTGTAACGACTTTGAAAAGACCCCGAGTGAGGCAGAAGGAAATTTCGCTACTCCGATTCCGCTGCTGGCGCGTCGGACATCGACCAACTTTCCGACGCATTTCATAATTGGCCAAAATACCTGACATTCCGGATATTTCCGGTGTCCCGGACCCCGGCGCCATTCGAAACTCTGTCCGGGACGGGCGTTGTGATCCCCGGCGAAAATCGCCGCATCAAGCCCCGTTGGGGGATTTTCGCTTTCTACGTATAACATCCCGTAGAATCTTGGTCGGTGGCCTTGGCAGCACAATTTTGCCGAGAGGTTGAGTTGGGCGACCGCGTGGCTCTGGGATCGCCGGCAGTTTCCCGGGCGACGAACTTTCGGTCGAAGCATCTTGGGAAAAGGGGCATCTGTTGGACGGCGATGTTTGTTTCAAGATAGCTGGTGCTCTGCGAAGAGATTCGTCATCAAATTGACCAGTTCTGACTGCCTGTCGGTCAAATCTCGATTAGCGAAATTCCATCTTTGTAAGGGCCGCCGCCCCGTAGGAGGCTTCCCGATGATGACCGAGAATGAACGACGCGGCTCACCAAAAAATCGTTGGACCCGCTGGTACATGTGGCTTGCCTACGGCGGCGGCATTCTGGGCGTGACGGCCGTGGTCGTCGTAATTGTGGCGATGGTACCTACCCCCGGCAACAACGGCAAAACGGCGGCGAGTCACCAGAAATTGGCGACGGTGAGCCCCCACTATGCGGCTGCGCTGATCCGCCAACACGCCAGCATCAACAGCCCCGCCGAAGTGAACGACCTGGAAACGATCGCGTACCAGGAAGGCATCACTCTCGATGAGTCCATCGCGCGTTATGCCTGGCGCGACGACTTCTCGAAGATGGTAACGGCCATCGAGAACGAGGACCCCGACAGCGTCGTGGATGCTGGGTCCGGCAAATCCGGCAGGTTGTCGGCCTGGATCAATTTTTCGGGTTCCATCTCCGGCAACGCCCGCAAGGCAATCGACAAATTCCAGTCCGAAAACTCTCACGTTACCGTCAGCCTGCAAACCGGTAAAGACCCGGGGTTCACCAAGCGGGAGGCGGAGGAAGCGGTAATCGGAGCGCATTACGCGGTCATGGCAGAGGACGGTGTACAGGACAGCGTGACCTTTTACGACAGCGACGCCATTGCAATCGTCGTGACCGTCCAGATGGCGACTCCGCCCTCCGGTGAAAAACTATCCTCGCTGGAGAAGGCAGCCGAGCGCGGCGCCGCCGACGCCACCAGGCCGGACATCACGGACAGCCTCGGCATATCGCTGTCAGTCGTCCAGCATGACCTCAGTGGAACCGACGGCTCCCGTGCGCCCAACTGACGCGGCTGGACACACGCCGTTCGATTATTTGCGGGCAAATCGGATTGCGAAAATCGTCAGTTCGTTGATTGATCTACGCTCCAGATGCCTCAGAATCGGCGTAGCGAAATCTCCTGGAAGGCAGCTGTGTCAATAGCCCCTCTCCGGTCGTAGTGCTAGAATGGCTTGGCGTCCCATCTTCGTCCTGGAGCAGACTCATGAGCACTTCATCATCGTCATCACAGCGCCGTAAGCGCGTTTATACCAAGTACGGCGACCAGGGCGAAACCAGTTTGCTCTACGGCGGCCGTGTGTCCAAGGCCAACCCGCACACCGAGGCCTACGGAATCACCGACGAGGCGGTGAGCCTGATGGGCCTCGCCCGCGCCCTCACCGACGACGACAAGGTGAAGAACATCCTGCGCGACCTGCAGCGGGAACTGTTCACCGTCGCCGCCGAGTTGGCCACCGACCCCGATAAATACGATCTCTTCCACCAGCACTTCACGCCCGTCACCGAGGAGATGGTGGACAAACTGGAAGAGATCATCGACGAGCTGGAAACGCACTTCCAGATGCCACAGGTCTTCATCCTGCCCGGTGGCACCCCATCGTCGTCTGCCATGGACTCCGCCCGTACCGTGATACGTACCGCCGAGCGTCGCGTGGTGGCGTTGTCCGAGGTCGGCGGTCTGACCAACCCGCTGATCCTGGCCTATCTGAACCGCCTGGGCGACCTGCTGTTCGTGCTGGCGCGGTATCACGACCGGGACATTCCCATCGAGCGGGCCACCGGCGACCGGGCCTGACCTCAAAATGCCCTCGGCAGAGTCCGACCCCGTTCGCCTGGTCGTCATCGACTACGAATCGGGCAACCTGCGCAGCGTGGCGCGGGCGGTGGAGAAGGCCGGCGTCGTTCCGTCCGTAACCTCCGATCCCGCGGCACTGCGGGACGCGGACGGTGTCATCCTGCCCGGCGTCGGCTCCGGACCCGCCGCCATGGCCGCCCTGCGGTCCCGGGGCTTGGTCTCCCCGTTGCTCGACTACATCGCCAGCGGCCGGCCATTCCTCGGCGTTTGCCTGGGACTGCAACTCCTCCTGGACGCCACCGACGAGGGTGATGCCGAATGCCTGGGCCTCGTGCCCGGCCGGGTCCGTCGCTTGCCCGACGGGCTGAAGGTCCCGCACATGGGATGGAACACCGTGGAGTTCCAGCGGGAACACCCGTTGTGGCAGGGCATTCCCCAGGACAGCCATTTTTACTTCGTCCATAGCTACTACGCCGACCCGGTCGCTCGCGCCAACGTGGCCGGCGTGACCGAGTACGGCGTGCCCTTCTGCAGCGTCTACGCCCGCGACAACGTCGTCGCGACGCAGTTCCACCCCGAGAAGAGCGGTGAAAATGGCCTGCGCGTGTACTCCAACTTCATCAGGCAGGTCACGGCGCAAGCGTAGGCTGGCATCCGGCCCGACCGGGTGACCACGGTGTACCGTCATCATGGAAATCATTCCCGCAATCGACCTGCGCGGCGGCAACTGCGTCCGCCTGTACCAGGGCGACTACGAGCAGGAAACCGTCTTCTCCGACGACCCGCTGGGCGTCGCCCAACGGTGGCAGGATGAGGGCGGTGAGCGCCTGCACATCGTCGACCTCGACGGCGCCCACACCGGCAACCCCGCCAACCTCGCCGCCATCACGGCCATCACCGGCCGCCTGACCATACCGGTGCAAGTGGGTGGCGGCATCCGCAGCGTCGAAACTGCGGCAGGTCTGTTCGACGCCGGCGCCGCTCGCGTGGTGGTCGGCACTGCCGCCGTCGCCAATCCCGACCTGGTGGAAGAGCTGTGCCAGCGCTTCGGCAGTGAGCGGGTGGTGGTCGCCCTGGACGCGCGAAACGGACTGGTTGCCATTCGCGGTTGGACCGAGATGTCCGAGATCAGCGCCACCGAACTGGCCGGCCGGATGCGCGACCTGGGCGTGGAGCGCCTGCTTTACACCGACATCTCCCGGGATGGCACCCTGGAGGAACCCAACTACGAGGCCACGGCCGCGCTGGTGCGCGACAGCGGGATGCGCGTGCTCTCGGCGGGCGGCGTGGGCGCGGCGTCCCACGTGGAGCGGTTGATCGACACGGGCGCGGAGGCGGCCATAATCGGGCGCGCACTCTACACCGGCGATATCACCGTGGCCGCGGCCCTGGCGGCGGCGCGAAGATAACCGGAGGCCCAGGGCCCCGCGGGAACGTCTAGACTACGGCTGCCGCCACGGCATCGTCGTCGCCCACCTCGACACCGCCCCGTTGGTCCAGGTATTGCTGGCGCAACGCCAGGCGATCCGAGGAAGTCTCATCCCAGTCGTCCCGGTGGACTTCCATCAGGATGAAGTCGTGCGACATGCGCCGCACGTTGCGCACCGGGTTGAAGCCAGACCGCTCGAAGCACTTCTGCGCCCGGTGGTTCCACTCCAGGGTGTGCAGATATACCCTCTTGAGCCGCAGGTCGTCGAACATGTGGTGCAGCAGGGTCACCACGGCGTCGTAGCCGTAGCCGCCGCTCCAGTAGTCCCGGTCCCCGATGACGATGCCCAGCTCGGCTTCCTTGGACAGGCTGTCCAGGTCGTAGTACATGCAGTTGCCGATGAACTTGCCCCCGGCAACCTCGATGGCGAAGTGGTGCGAACCAGGCGTGGGCCAGCGGATCTGGTCTTCGAAGAGCTTCAGGTATCGCTCGTACTTCATGGTCAGCGGGTAGGCGGCGTCCAGGCGGGCGATCTCCGGGTCGCTGCGCCAGATGTAGTCCTTCTCGGCGTCTTCCATTCGCTTGCCCCGCAGCAGCACGCGGACACCCCGCAAAACCAGGTCCTTGCTCATAGCTCCCCGCCTCGCCGGTAGGAGTCGATCAACGATCGTGCCGCTTCCAAAACCTCGCGCTCGTTGTCGTATTCGAGCAGTTCCACCGCCTCCTCGTAGCTGCACCATTCCACGACGTCGAATTCGCCGTCGTGGTCCGACGTGCTGCCCCCCATGGGTTCCATGAGGTAAAAGTAGACGGTCTTGTCGTAGCGGATGCCGTCGTCGTGGCCAACGAAGAAATACCGAATGCTCGTTATGGGCGCCAGGACGTTGACGTGTACTCCGGTTTCTTCCTGCACCTCGCGGCGGGCCGTCTGCTCCACCGTCTCACCCCGCTCGGGGGTCCCCTTGGGCAGTCGCCAGGTCAGCGGCGCATCATCGCCGTGGAAACCGGGACGCGCGCGGGCGCACAGCAGCGTTTCGATCAGGTCGCCGGTCTCGCGGAACACGAGCCCGCCGGCCGACACCACCTTCACGTTGGAGCGGGATCCGGTCGCGCACGGATCGGACACCGCCGGCATGGCGTCATCATCGAATCCGAACCCCGCGCTGGCAACGCGCGGCTCGTCATCCGGAAGCATTGTGGAGTTGGTCATGATGTCGGGGTCTGGGAAAGCATATTCAAGCCATTGTAGCCGCAGGGCCGGGAGGGGTCAAACGGCCCACCGGCTCGCACGTGCTTGGTTCCCTCCAAGTCCAATCACCACGAGATGACGTCACCGTCTTTCGATAACGCGCTGCAGTCGACACTGTGCCGCTCAAACGTTGGGTAAGAACGGATGTCACACCCGCCGTACGGAACCTGCCTACCCTCCTGGTAAACTCATTTCGGGCGCCGCAGCTTCCAGACCACAGGCGATCAACCCGAATAAGGCCGCCGATAGGTCTTCCTCCGTCGGGGAGGGCTTGGATAAGGCTGCAAAGACCAAATCGAGCAGTTCTTGTAGGCAGGGGGTCTCCTCGTCACTCGCGTCCACCTCGCGGACTATCAAGGCGAAAATAATGGCTGGGATCAGGGGCCCGGCGGTTTCCTCCGAAAGGCAGCCTGATTCCAAAAGGCGGTCCAATATGAGGGCTTCCTCCTGCCGAGGTTCGCCGTCAGGAAAGACCGAGGTCTGCAACACGGCGGCTAACTCTTCCTCGCCCAGTGCGGCCGCGATGCACGCTCGCTCCTGGTCGGAAAAGACAACGAACAGGTCCCCCCACCTGGCGTCGGGATTGGCGCCGGGAATCAGGCGGTCGTAGAACTCCCGGAACAGCGTTTTGGGAGCCGCACGGATAGCTTCTTCCGGCTCTTGTTCGACGCGAAAAACCAACCGCTCCGCATCCGGCACGTCCTCCATGCTGCCGGGCCGGCGGACCAGCAGGTAACACACCTCATCGGGTGATCCCGGGACGTATCCGATCTCGTAGCCGTCGTCCGCTCGATACGCTCGCACCGTTTCATAGCCGTTGCTGTCCGCGCTGCGGATGACGAACCACCCGACGCCCTCGGAGTCGGTGAAAAACTGCTCAACCGGCTCTGCGGGCCAGCTGGAGGGACAGTCCGGTTCCCGTGCGTAAACGGAGTCCGTGAACAGTGCGATCGCGCCCAGCGCACTCACAACGCAGATTGCCGCGATGATGCTTGCCGTTTTCATATCAACACCTCATTGGCTATGCGCCAACCCATTGCATGCGCGGGGATAAAGTCTATGGAGTTGACCTATCGGCCACCCCTGCCGGTTGAGGAGCCAACGGGGAGCAGAGTATGGCTAACCTGGCCCGCTCAGTCTACGGGCCTACCGCACGTTGCGGATTGCCTGGTGACCGGGCAAGCGAGAGACCGGAAACACCGAAGACTGTTCTGACGCGTCCCCCGGCCCGGTATAGCCGGTTGATGCGCCGGAGTGAACGCGGGTGGCTTTAACTGCCGACCCGGCTGCGCTTATCCGCCGCCGATGGCCGGCACAAAGTGTATCTCGGCGTTCTCGCCGACCCGCTCCATCAGGCCCATGCGCGCTACTTCACCGTCCACCGCAACCGCCAGGTTCGACCGGATCTCGCCGTCTTCCATCAGACGGTTGGCGATGCCGGGGAACTGCTCGTCCAGTTGCTCGATCACCTGCCGAACGTTGCGGGCGGTCATCTCGACTTCCTTGACCCCACCCGTGGTCGCCTGCAGCATGGTCGGCACAAACACTCTGACCATGTCCCTCACCCCCTTGTGTCGATGCTGCTTTCCATCATACGTCCGCGACCATGTCCGGCTCAACACGCGGCGATGCTGGCTTCGGGCGCGATGATCCCGTTGGCCTGTTGCAACTCCCGGATGTAGCAGATGATGTGCGGGATGTCCTCGTCGGACACCGCGGGAACCGGCGGCATGTTGCCAAACTGCCAGTGGTGCGCCGGAACGCCGTTCCGCACCGCGCTCTGAATGGTGAAGTCCTGGTGGTGGCCCGGCTCGTAGATCCTGTGCACCAGTGGAGGACCGAGGCCCGTGCCCGAGGCATTGGGCCCGTGGCACAGCGCACAGTTGGCGTCGAATACCTGTTCGCCGGCTCGCGCGTTCCCCGAAAGGTCCGGCACCGCCACCGGCGCACCGCCAGCGGCGGGCTGGGCGGCCTGGTAGCTGGGTGCGGGCGGTTCCTCGGCCGAACAGCCGGCCAGCGCTAATGCCAGCAGCCCGGTCGCGAGCAGGCTGAATATCAACCCTCGTAGCGTGTTCATCTGCGTACCCATGAGCGGCCGAACTGTGTCGACCATCGGGATGGGATGGTCACATCCGCGGGCAATTATTTGCCCAGCGGCCCGTGGAAGCGCGGCAGGATCTCCTCGCCCGCCTGCTCCAGTTGCTCCATCGATTCCGTGCCGGCGCACAGCGGCCGGATGACGAACTTGAACCCCCCGGCGTCAATGTACTCCTGGATGAAGTCGCCGATCTGCTCGGAGGTGCCCACCGCGGAATATTCAGTGAAGTGAGCGTCCGGACGCTGGCGGGTGACGAACTGCTCCGACCTCGCCTCGCCCTCTTTTTGGTCGTCGCAGATGTAGTACCCGACGAGGACGCCCACGTGGTCCTCCTCGATCTCGCGGTCATACTGCTGCGCCGTCTCGAAGACGATCTCCCGGCCCGACCGCACCTCCTCGGGCGTCGCGCTGGACACCAGCCACCCGTCTCCCACTCGGCCCACTCGCCGAGCGGCGGCCGGACTGCGCCCCCCGATCCACACCGGAGGCGAGGGCTTCAGGAAGGTGCGCGGCGTTACCGACACGTTGTGCGTGGTGAAGAACTCGCCCTCGTGGGTGACGCCTTCCTCCTCCCACAGGCGGCGCATCAACTCGATGGCCTCGTCGGTGCGTCGCGCCCGGTCGGCCTTGGGCACGCCGCAGGCCTCGTACTCGTCGGGATCCTCCTGTCCCAGGCCCACGGCCGGGAAGAAGCGCCCTTGGGAGAGCCAGTCCAGCGTCGCCACCTGCTTGGCCAGCACCACCGGGTTGCGTAGCGGCAGGGCCAATACGCTGGTGCCGAACTTCAGACGGTCCGAATAGCCGGCCACCAGGGACAGCGCAACCATCGGCTCCAGGCTGAACCGGTCGCTGCAGATCCGGTCGCTGAGCCAAATGGAGTCGTACTCGTATCGGTCGCCCAGTTCCACCAGGGTGCGGAGGAAGTTGGGGTCGTCGCCTCCCTGTCCGAATGCTCCGGGCACGTAGCCGATGGCAACGCTCATGATGGTTGGCCTCCTTGGGAGTTGTCGGTGAAAGCTTCCAGTGACGCGACCAGTACGGGTAAATCGTTGACGACCGTGTCGTGTACAGTGTGCAGCTTAACCCTGAAGTACTGGTGAATAAGAATGTTTCGCATCCCGATGATTTGGTCCCAGGGATTCATCGGCAGCGAGTCGAGAATCGCATCCGAAAGATGGTTCGCAGCCTCGCCTACAATGGCTACCAGATATCCGAGGGCTAATTGTTTTACCCTATCTCGCTCCAGAACTGCCAAACTGGCGTCTCCGAGGATGGTAATGGCTTCTCGGGCATGACTGATTATGTGGTCTATCCGCTCAGCTTCAGTGGGTGGAGGCTGATTGGAACGCCGCAGGGTCACGGTAAATTACCTCAAGGTCAGGGGGAAGTTCTTTAGCGTAGTCCATGGCCGTCTCACAACCGAGTATTTCGTCCAACTCCTTCCAGCCATCTAACGCTCCCCATGAAAAATTAGCGCCGGGAGCTAGTACGGCCAGAAAGTCAACGTCCGCGTAGTCGATTACGGACGCGCGGCTTGGGTAGGGCAACTTGGCCAGCCACAGTATTTTTTTGCGTTTGCAGAACTCGGCAATCTTCTCCCGCGGCATGGGGATGTCCACGTAATCGGCTCGGTCATAGACGATGCCCGCCTCGCGCGGCCCATAGCCCAGGTACATCTCTCTCAGGTACAAGTGCAAGTCGATGCTGCGTCCCAAGATGCGGCTGATTTCATCCTCTAGGGCCGCCAGCCTGGACAGCGACGGCACGTCAGCGGGGTTGAACTCAATCAGCAGTGCTGCCTCGCTGTCAGCGTCCGGCCCGGTGCGCAGGGGTTTGTCAAGCCAGGTAAGGCGGCGGACGTGATGCTGCTGGCAGAAGCCGGCGATTGCCTCTTTCTGCGCGGCGGTGGTTTCGCGGTTGCTCATGGTAGGTATTCCGTTGCGAGGCTGCGCTGACCCATTGTAGCAAACGAAGCCGGGACTACCCCCGGATCGGCTCCAGCCCGGCCTCCGCGCGCGCATCGTTGATGTGGTCCAGCACCCTCATGCGCAGCGGCGGCAGTTCGTAGCCAACGTCGGCCATCATGCGGCTGTTGTCCACCAGGTACACGTGGGGCACCGGCCGGCTCCCGGTGCTGATGCTGGCGTCGGGGATGTAGGAGCGCACCATGTCGGCCACGTCGGCGATGGTAGCCAGCTCGCCGCCGCTGATGTAGATGTGGTGGTTCAGCATGTCGGCCAGGGCGACGCGCACGAAGATCTCGGCGGCGTCCTCCGAGTGGATCATCGGCGACGCTTTCTGCGGGTCGAAGTCCATGCTCACCGGCTGGCCGATGGCCGGCAGCGACATCATCAGCCCGCCGATCATGCCGGTCATGCCGGTGACGCGTCCGTGTCCGAACACGGTGCAGATGCGAACGCCGCGAATGTCAAGCCCGTGCAGCGTCCGGTAGCGGGCGGCGGCGAAATCGTTCACCGCCTTGGTCATGCCGTACACGTTGATGGGCGCCGGCAGGTCGTCCTCGATCAATGGCCGGTCGCCGAAGGTTTCCTGGACGCCGTAGACTGCGATGCTGCTGGCGTAAACCACGCGGCGGATGTTGCCCCAGCGCGCCGCTTCGAAGATGTTGTTGGTGCCGTCGATGTTCACCGCCATGCCGGTGGCCGGCCGGTCCTCGGTGTCGGGTGGCAGCAGCGCGGCCATGTGGATGATGCGGTCCACGTTGTGCCGGTTGACCGCTTCCAGCAGGTGATCCAAACGGGTCACGTCGCCCCGGTAGATGGATATGCGGTCCAGCAGGGGCTGCAGGTTCGCGCGCGGCGGCGCCAGGTCAAAGCAGACCACCTCCTCTCCTCGCTCCACCAGCTTGCGTATGATGCGGTTCCCGATAAACCCGGTGCCGCCGGTAACCATGACGGACATCTTCAAATCCTCCAAAGTCTTATGGACTAAGGATTGTACCGGATTTCGCGGCGACGCACGCGCGAGCCACGCGTCGAGAACACCGAGCAGAAAGTCGTCCGCCTACTCGATGGATGGACGGTTGAACCGTTGGCCGGCTACCCGTTCCCGCTGGCCACGTCCCGCCGTTGCGTCACCAGCAGCGTGAGCGCGCAGAAGGCCGCGATGTAGGCCAGCGTGGCCGGCAAGAAGACCCACGCGCTCAGCTCGTCTCCACCCGTCACACCGCCCGATGTTCCATGGAGGGTCCAGCGCGTGTACTCGCCCAGCGGAAAATCCGTAACCAGATCCGCCACCAGGCCGGCCACCGGATACACCGTGAACTCGAAAATCAGGATGGCAACGGCCACGCCCAGTCCGAAGGCGGTGGACCGCCCTATGGTGCATAGCAGCGCGGTCAGTCCAGCATAGGCCAGGGCGACCAGCCACGCTCCGGCGGACGAGCCTAGGATGGGCCACCACCCGTCGGGAACATCCAGAAAGGACCCCTCGGCGCCTGCGGCGGGATCGCCCGCCACCAACCCCACCGGCGTGGACAGGACCCACGCTGCGACCCAAAAAGCGGCGAGGATCACTGCCGTCAGGAGCAGTTTGGTCAGGACCACCTGCCAGCGCGGCTGACCCCGGGCCAGTAGCGGTCGCAGGGTTCCCCACCCGTAGTCGCCTCCGAATATCATCGCCGCCAGGATGATCCCCAGGAACGGGGCCAGCAGCGACAGGGAGGCCGACGCCAGATGCGGGAAACCTCGCGGCGGGACCGCCAGTTCCAAAGGCGTCAGGTGTATGAGCGCCCATGTCACCCCCAGAACGCCTGCCACAAGCGCGGTCGCCAGACCGATGATGACCCATACTCCGGTGCGCCTGGAGAGCCGAAACCACTCCCCGCGCAGCGCGGTCACTATGGGAGGCACGTCTCTCATTCGTCTTCACTTTGGCCGTCGCCGGTAACTTCCATGAACCCCGCCTCCAGGGAACCGGACGCCGGTCGCAGTTGTGAAACGTACACGCCGGCGTCGGCCAGGTCGCGGCTGATTTCCCATTCGCGTCCCGGGGCAGCCGCCACCTCCAATCCGTCCTCGGACCTGCTCCGGATGTCCCACCCTGCGTCGGTGAGCAGGGCGGCCGCGCGGTCGTCATCGGTGGTTCGCACCAGCGCCGACGCGGGAGCGCCCATACCGGCAACCGGACCACAGTACAGGAGCTTGCCCCTCCGCATCACGGCCACCTCGTCGCAGACCTGTTCCACTTCGTTGAGCAGGTGGCTCGCCAGCACCACCGTGCGCCGTCCGTTGGCAGCCAGACCGCGGATCAGGTCACGCACCTCGACGATTCCCACCGGGTCCAACCCGTTGGTCGGTTCGTCAAGAATCAGCAGCGACGGATCGCCCAGCAGCGCGGCGGCGATTCCCAAGCGCTGTTTCATGCCGGTGGAACAGGCCCGGAACTTGCGGCGGGCCGCCTCACCGCCCAGGTTGACGGTGTCCAGCAGGTCGGAGATCTCCGCGTCGCCGCCGTCCGACCCGTAAACTCCCTGCAGGCATTTCAGATTGTCCCGACAGGACATGTACGGCCAGAAGATGGGGCGTTCGATGAGCGCTCCTACCTTTGCCAGCCCCTGCGCGTGCCCGGTCGGACCGTTGTGTCCGAACAGGGTCACCGTCCCGTCGGTGGGGCGGATGAACCCCGAAACCATGGACAGCAGGGTGGTCTTGCCCGACCCATTCGGTCCAAGCAGCCCAAACACGCCGCCCGCAGGTATGTCCAGGCTCAGATCCTCCACGGCCGTCACCCGGCCGAACCGCTTGGTCAGGCTCGAAACTGAGACGGCCGGAACGGACCCCTCCGGGCGCGTGGGAAACCTGTCGGTCACGGCCGGCTATCAGACCAGAACGTCAAAGCCGTACCCGGCGTGGTTCAGGGCGCCTGCCTCGAACCGGGACAGCTTCAACGGCGAGATATCCATGGTGGTCGTGACCCCGCTGCCGATCAACTCGGCCATCAGCACTCCCACCATCGGCGACAGCTTGAACCCGTGACCGCTGAAACCGGTGCACAGGTGCAGACCCTCCACCCCATCGACCCGATCCATGATGGGATGGGAGTCGGGCGTGTTGGTATACAGACCGGCGTACCCGGAAGCCAGTTCGGCGTCAGCGATGGCGGGGATCCGGCGGGCCAGCCGCTGCCACACGTCCTCGATGAACGACGGGCTGGCGCGCTGAGCGAACACTTCCGGATCATCGACCACGTCCGAATGATTTCCGTTGCCAACCAGCGTCAGATCCTGTCCCTCGGGCCGGAAGTAGATCCGGTTGCCGATATCGGCCCCGCCCGGGTGATACGGCACCACGTCCAGCGGCCGGCGGAAGTGCAGCACCTCGTGGCGCGTTGCCACCAGCGGCACGTCGATACCGTGCGGCGCCAGGAAGCGGGCCGTCCATGGACCGGTGGCCACCACTGCGATACCGGTTTCGATGCGCTCTCCCGTGGTTGTCCGGACCGCAACGACCCGGCTGCCGTCTTCGCTGGTCTCGATGGCTTCGGCAGGGGTTTGCAGGCGGATGGTTACTCCTTCGCTCCGGGCGCGGGTGGCGTAGGCATAGGCGGTGCCCGAGGCGTCGGCGTGGCCGGAATAGGGCTCGTAGGCGATGCCGGCAGCGTCGGCAACCTCAAACCCGGGCGCCAGCTCCGCAGCATCCGCGGCGCTGATGATATCGGTGATCACCCCCACCGACTGCTGCGTGGCAATGTTGGCGCGGAAGGACGGCAGGTCATCCGCTCCGGCAAACACCAGGTAGCCGGTGCGAGTGTAGCCGCACTCGCCGCCGATCATGTCGGCGAAGTTGCGGAAGATGTGCAGGCTCCGCCACGCCAGTTCGGCGTTGACGGCGGTGGAGTAGTGCATGCGGACTGCGCCGCTGCTGCGCCCGGTGGACCCGCTGCCCAGCGTGTCCCGCTCCAGGAGCACGATCCGGCGCAGCCCGTGGTCGGCGGCGGTCAGGGCCAGGTTGCAGGCGATGCTGCAACCCATCACGCCTCCCCCGATGATGACGACATCGGCGGTTTCGTTCGCGCTGGTCATTGGGCAGATGCGTCCGCTGGGAAGAGTTCTTGCAGCAGGTCTATCACGACCATGATTTCGTGCGTATTGGCAGCGACCGTGTCGGCAGACAGATCGTTCTCATACCAATGCTGATGGAGGCTTCTCGCCGTCGACAGACCGGTGCGCAACGTGTTCCCGGCTGCCGGGTCAACCGATCCTACCAGCAAGGCGATTTGGTCGGCCGCTCCGATAATGCTCGCGTGATGGGTGACGCGCAACCCATGGTCAGCCCCGATAGCCTTGATAGTTTGCGCGTATGATCCCCAGGATTTTTCGGCAGCCTGGAGATAGTCGTCCTGTTCCAGGCTGGTTTGCGCATGACGCAGGTAGTGGGCCAAATTGCCGCGATAAACCGCAGACTGCTGTGACGCTTCTGCCGGCGACAGGCCAACCGGCTGCCGGCCTTCCCTGAGGCCGGCGCGAATAGCGTCGCTCACCTGCCCCGATGATAGTGTTACTGGTTCTGCCATAACGTTGTTTCTTCATCCCTATAACGAATCATATCACGGAGCGGATTTGCTATGGTCATCCTCGCTCGCGAGACCGGCGCACCCGAAAGCTCGCGCCCCGTTGCTTCCGCATCCAACGCAGGAAGTCCGCGACCCGTGGGTTCGATCTGAGCAGTTCAACGCTGTACATCTCCTCGGCCAGTGTGGTGACCGAGAACATGGCGTGAACCTGCCGGTGACAGGTCGAGCACAGCAACGCAGTTGGCCCGTGGTTGCCGCCCCGAGCCCGCGGGATCAGGTGATGCACCGTAAACCGCTCGACGGTCCGTTCGCACAACTCGCAGGAGTCGTGGTCTCCCCTGGCGCGTCGCGCTCGTACCACCGCCCCGTCTGCGGGCGCGTTTTCCGGAGTGGCAGTCGCGGCGGCCTGCTCTTTACGCGCGCCGCGGGAACGGGTGCGGGAGGGCCGTCTAGCCATTGCCGCCCTGGGCTGTCGTGTCCAGGAACCGCCAGCCGGGCAGGTCGACCTGCCACTGCGAGTCTTCCAACAGCATTGGAATCATCAGTCCCGACATCAGGCGGCTGTGCTGCACCACGGTCTCGTCGGTCACTCCGAAGGGCAGGAACACAAACGCGTGCTCGTCGTCCACGTAACGCGTGGGAGCGGCGGCCAGTTCGGAAAGGTCTTCCAGCGGCCACAGGCGCAGGACGGTGGTGCGAAAGTCGTCCATCATCGAATCCCGCATGGGATGGTCGGGATCGTAAGCGGCCCGATAGGCCACTTGCATATCGATGTTGAGCCGGGTTGCCCACACCCCCATGCGCATGCCGCGTGTCTCCTTGGAAAGCATCGACCAGGCCAGGTCCATGTCCCCGTCACGTATCGATTCGGCGAACAGGCCGGCGCGCTGCCCCACCTCGTCGGGTTCCTGGCTGCGACGTTGCCCTGGCATTCGCATGATGATTGTCCTCGGCGGTTCGGTGGCGGCGGAAAGCCCGTTCAGTACCCCACCGCGTACCCGTCGTAGCGCGGGTCGGCGGCGCCGTGCAACGCTCCGGTGTCGGGGTCGATGTACAGCGCCATTTCGCGGCCTGTTACGCCGTCCCACGCATCCAGTTCGTGCACCGGGTGGCCCATGCTCCGCAGTTGCCGCAGCACGGCGTCGTCGAAGCGATTTTCGATGAGCAGAGTGTCCACTGCCGTGTGCGGAACCGTGGACTCGGTGCCGTCGCCGACGTGCTTCCAGCGCGGGGCTTCCACGGCCTCCTGCACCGTCATCCCGTAGTCCACCAGGTTGGTGATCACCTGCATGTTGCTCTGCACCTGGCAGTCCGCGCCCGGCGTGCCCAGCACGTAGGTCAGGCGGCGGCCCGACGAGGCGCTGCCGTTGCCCGCCTCTGGCCGGCGGAACACCATCACCGGGTTCATCGTGTGCCGCACCCGCTTGCCCGGCTGCAGGCAGTCCACGTGGTCCGGGTCCAGATGCCAGTAGGTCATGCGGTTGTTCAGAAGGATGCCGGTGTCGCCGGCAACCAGCGAGGATCCCCAGCCACTCTGGAGGCTCTGCAGCTGGCACACCGCGTTACCCGCTCGATCCGCCACCACGAAGCACGTGGTGTCTTCCTGCTCGGTCCGGGGACCGCGACGCCGCGCCCCCACTCCGGCCGGCGACCGGCGTTGACCCGCCGGCTGATGCCGCCAGGGATCGCCGGCGACCACGTTCTCCGACGCCCGCCCGAGGTTGATGGTCGCGGCGCGTTCACGGGCGTACTCGGCGGACAGCATTCCGGCGACCGGTACGTCGATATAGTCGGGGTCGGCCACGTAGGCCTCGCGGTCGGCAAAGGCCATCTTCTTGGCTTCGACCATCAGGTGGATGGATTCCGCGGAGCCGAACCCCAGGCTTGCCATGTCGTGTTGCCGGATTACGTTGAGCTCCTGCAGCAGGATGTGTCCGCTGGAGTTGGGCGGCGCTTCGAATACCGTGTAGTCGCCGTAGTCGGTGGAAATCGGGTCCTGCCAGCGCGCCGAGCAGTCGTTCAGGTCGTCCATCGTCAGCAGGCCGCCCTGTTCCTCGCTGAAGCGCACAATGGCTTCCCCGATTTCTCCCCGGTAGAAGACGTCCCGCCCCTGCTCCGCAATCGCGGAGAGCGTGCGCGCCAGGTTGGCCTGCCGGAGAATATCGCCGGCTCGCAGCGGTTCCCCGGAGCCGTCCCGCGTGAAGATCGCCCGGCTGGTGGGAAACTCGCACAGGAGCGAGTCGCCGGCGATGGCTGATGCCAGGTAGTGGGTCACCGGGAAGCCGTCGTCGGCCAGGGCGATTGCCGGCCCCAGCACCTCGCTCAGGGGCAGCGATCCATACTCGCCATGAACGTCCAGCCACGCATTCAGCAGGCCCGGCACCGATACGCTCAGGATCCCCTTCATCGGGATGCCGTCTCGGTACCGCTCCAACGTTGCTCCGTAGGGGGCGGCTCCAGTCCCATTGGACACCCGCAGGGAATCGTCCCCCGCCCGGTAGGCCATGACGAATCCGTCGCCGCCGATGCCGGACATCAGCGGTTCCACCACGTTCAGAACCGCGGCGGTGGCAATGGCGGCGTCGAACGCGTTGCCGCCTTTCTGGAGCACGGATACGCCCGCCTGCGCGGCCAGCGGATGGCCGGCACAGACCATGCCGTTGCGTCCCATGACCACCGGGCGGTGGGCCGAGTAACGGATTCCGTGGGGAGTGGCTGACATCAGGACGTCGCTCCTTGTGATTGGGTTTCAGGTCGGTCGGGTATAAGGCGGTTGGTTCACCTGGTCGAGGCAGCCAGGGGCGGAGCGGATTCCGGTCAGGAGGCCGTGGCGGTGACCGGTCGGATGGAAGCCAGCATGTCGATGGACACGCCGCCCCGGGAGAAAAAGACCTCCAGCTCAGGTGAATACATGCCGCCGGAACTCCGCAGGGTGTTGAGCAGCGTGTCCGTGCCGATGCTCAGGATGGATGAGGGCTCGTGCTGCACCGTGCCCAGG
The DNA here is from genome assembly GCA_022823505.1 of Dehalococcoidia bacterium. Lineage (GTDB taxonomy): Bacteria > Chloroflexota > Dehalococcoidia > Lucifugimonadales > UBA3495 > Bin87. Next base: position 13,172 of record JAJEIA010000076.1, on the reverse strand, counting down.
TTCTTTGCCCCGCACAAGTCCAGCGCGGCGAAGATGGTGTCGTGCAGGAACGCCTCGTCAAGGTCCGTGTTGTCCAGCAACGCCAGGTTGAAGTTGGCGTGCGCCAGGTTCGCCTGTGCCAGGGTCGCGTCCGTGAAAACCGTCTTGTAGAAGGTCGAGTTCGACAGGTTGGCGGACTGCATGTCGGCCCAGGTCAGATTGGCCTCGGAAAAGTCGGAAAAGCTGCTATAGGTGCCGCGCAGCACCGCGTAGGCGAGGTCGGCGCCCCGCAGGGTGATCTGGCTCAGGTCCGCCCGTGCCAGGTTGGCCCCCTGGAGCTGGGCGTGGGACAGGTTCGCCTCCCGCAGGGTGGCCCCTTGCAGGCTCGCGCCGCGGAGGTCGGCGCTTTGTAAATTGGCCCCGCTCAGGTTGCAGAAGTGCAGGTCCGCCCCGCGCAGGTCGGCGTCGCTAAGGTCGGAACCGCTGAAGTCCAGATGGGTCAGGTTGGCCCACGACAGATCGGCTCCATGCAACCGCGCGTTGGCGAAGGACGTGCCCGTGAGGTCCGCGGTGGTCCGCAGATCATTCCAGGTCGACACGTCCTTGCGCAGTCGGCTCAGGCATTGCTCCTTAGAGACGGTGGGCCAGATTTTCATCACGCGACTCCTGGTTGAATGATTTGCCTATGATGGCAACGTTCGGCTTGGTTATTCAACAGCTCATGCTGCCGTTATGGACCTTTGTCGGACTGCTATGCGAAAGCCCCGGCAGCACGCGGCGCCGGGGCAATTGACTCGATTGTCGGCGACCCCAGGCGCGGCCGGGGATTGCCGGGGATCAGTGCGGCCTAGTGTCCGCCGCAGCCGCAACCACCGCCGCCGCAGCCACATCCGCCACCGCCGCAGCCGCAACCACCGCTTCCGCATCCACCGCCCGCGTACATGGGGTTGTTGATGACGAACCCAACCCGGCCGCCGAACTCTTCGACGTAGTCGATGGTGGCTTCTTCCAGGAACGGCGCGCTGTCGGAGTCCATGAGGAACTCCATGCCGTCCATGCGCAGCACGGTGTCGTCAGGCTGGTGCTCCTTCTCCATGGTCAGCATGTACTGCAGGCCGTGACCGGCTGGCATGGCGACCACCCTCAGGGCGGAACCGGCCTCGTCCTCGGCGGTGATAACTTCCTTGAGTTTCTCAATGGCCAGGGGGGTAACGTTCATCGTGCTCGCTCCTGAACAGCGCAATTCACAGGGATTCCACCCGGAGTCCCCGTCTACCCATAATGTCCAAAGCGTATCACGTGCCGGTAAAGGGCGTCAAACTCGGCGGTCGTGTTGAGGAACTTCTCTGTTCTGACCCATAGTGGCCTGGCTACAGATCTCCTAGCGCATCGATGAATGTGGCAATTGATCCAACCATCCGAGTCCTCGACTCATCCCGTTATTGGCCGAGAGTCACCACTTGATAAAAAGCAAAAATGGATACGATGGCAAACCTCGACACCGCAGCCATCCCTGACAGGCCGCTCGACCATTTCAACCGATATGCCCCGAGACCCGGGAGGCTCCATGACAGCAGCAGAAATACTGACCCCTGAGGCCGAACAAAGCGTAGCCGAGATCGTCCTTCAAGATCTGGAGCATATAGCCACCGAGGGCATCTCGATCAACGAAGTCAGGATCACACCCGGCGAGGATCAATACGGAGACCCGTACCACCACATCGTGGTCGTCTACTCCGGGAACGGTGACCTCCTGGACCCGGCGTGGCTGAACGGTTTCAAGAGAAGGAACCGAGACAGTCTCGCGAGGTGGGGCGTCCACCTCACGACGGCATCTTACGTCGAAGCCACCGAATACAGAGAGTGGTCAGAGATGTCAAACCCCGAATACTACGAGGAGTAGCAACGCATGAACTGGGAGCAGTTGCTCGAACTGGCAGAGATGCTGGCCGGGGCGCCGCTACACGGTGAGACCAGAGGCAGGCCGCAGCAGACCCACCTCAGGAAAGCGAACAGCGCCGCATACCACGCGATGTTCCATGCACTCGCCAACAGCAACGCGGACACTCTGATCGGATCAGGAGCAGCCGTTCGCAGAACCGAAGAATGAACCGCTACGCAACGGGTCCTCAACCACGGGACTGCCCGAAACCAGATGCTCAACGCGAGACGGATGGCAACCTTCCACACCGACATACAGGACTTCGCCGAAACTTTCATCGAACTGCAAGTCCAACGCCACGAGGCCGATTACAACCCCAACCCGGCCACGCCATTGACCCGAACGCAGACCATGCGGAACATCCGGCGCGCCCGCGACGCCACCCAAGCGTTTCTTGCAGCGATGCCCCAAGAACGCCGACGATTCGCCACACACCTGCCATTTGCGCGGAGAAGTTGAGCATAAGAGTAAAGAACCTCCAACCGTGCGGATCCAGATAAGATACCCGACCTGTAATCGAAGTGGTTAAACCTCATCCTGATCATGACGCCTAAAGAGCACGTCAATTACCGTCAACCGATAGATCTTCTTCGAGTGTCGCGCTTGCGGTTTACAAGTAACTGAATTTCTCTCGCTTGGTCGCCAGGTTCAAGCAGACCCTCCCGTTTGCAACCCCGCCCACCCGTCCCTATACTGCGCCCATCGACCACCACTCCCAGCGTTCCGGACCGGTTCCGGCGGCCCACAGCGAGGAGGTCCCTCATGCCCAAAGACCATGTGGAAGTTTTCTGGTTCTCCGAACAACCCTATGGCCACGTTACCGACGATGATGTGTCACAGTACGAGTCGGGGCGGCTGGATTTCTCCAACTCGCACTTCGACCCCGAAAAAGCCCACATCCTCTATAACCAGTACCACGAGCAGTACACCTGGGCTGACCAGAACGGCTTCGACGGCATCATGTCCAACGAGCATCACGCCTCGTACTGGTGCATGAAGCCCGCCGTCAATATTGACGCGGCAGTCATCGCGAAGGTCACGCGCAACGCCAAGATCGCCATCCTGGGCAACGTCATCGCCGTCAACGATCCCGTCCGCATGGCCGAGGAAATCGCCATGCTGGACTGCATCTCCGGCGGCCGCATCATCTCCGGCTTCGTGCGGGGCACCGCGGTGGAAACCCTGCAGGGAGGCATCGCCCCTCCTCAGAACCGCGACCGCTTCGAGGAAGCCCACGACCTGATCATCAGGTGCTGGACCGAGCCGGGGCCCTTCCGCTATGAGGGCGAGTATTACCACTACCGGAAGGTCAACCCCTGGGTGCTGCCCATGCAGAAGCCCCATCCGCCCATCTGGTTCCCTGGCTTCAGCAGCCCTGAGAGCGTCGTCTGGGCGGCGCGCCACGAGCATCCCTACATGAACCTGGGGTCGCTCCTGGAACACACCCACCGCCTGCGGGACGTGTACATCGACACCGCACGGGAGACCGGGTTCGAGCCCGGCCCAGAGCACTTCGGCTACCTGCTCCGGATATTCTGTGCCGACACCGACGAAAAGGCCCAGGAGATCGGCCGCGAGTTCCTCTGGACCCAGGAGCACCGCAACCGCGGCCCCCGTGAGCACAACGACCCGCCCGGCTACCAGTCCCGCGAGGCGGTCAACATCCAGCGGACGCTGCCCGGCGCCGGCGGCTTCGGACGGATGATGACCTACGAGGAACTGCAGGAGGCCAACAACATCATCGTGGGCAGCCCCGACACCGTGCGCGAAAAGCTGTCCATGATTGTCGATCGCCTCAACCCGGGCTACCTGCACATCTACGGCAACGAGGGCGCCATGGCTCACGAGGACGTGATGCGCTCCATCGAACTCATCGGCCGTGAGGTCATTCCCGCCCTGCACGAGATCCCGCTGGTGGACCACTACTAGAACAGAACCCATGCGGTTCCGGCCGACACTCATCGCCGCCGTGGTGCCTTGCCTGCTGCTGGCAGCGGCCTGCGCGCCCGGCGGCGATGTAGTTTGTCCTGAAGGAATGGACCCCTTCACCGAACTGAATGTGTACTTTGGACTGGAGAAAGGCAGCGGAGAAATAGTCACCGAAGATGAATGGCAATCTTTCCTGGCGGACACCGTGACTCCACACTTTCCCGACGGACTGACGGTGCTCGACGCACGGGGCCAGTGGTTCGATACGGATGCGGGACGACTCTACCGGGAATCCACCAAGGTGCTGAACGTGCTGGTACCTGCCGATGACGTGGAGGACAGTGCGGCTGCCGTCCGGGACATATCCGACATATACAAGACACAGTTCGATCAGCAGGCGGTTTTTCACACGTCGCTGCCAGCCTGCGCGGCCGTGTACTGACGGGATACACGTGTGTTGAACGCGGTCCTTGCAGTGTGCTTGCTTGGTGTATCAGTGCTGATCCTGGCCGCCTGTCAATCCACGTCCGAGTTCCGGTGCCCCGAAGGACTCCAGGAGGTGGTCCGCTACGAGTTGTACTTCGGATTGGACCACGCTGACGGCCGGTCGGTATCAGCGGAAGAATGGGACGACTTCGTAGCCGACACCATAACCCCCAGGTTCCCGCAGGGTCTGAGCATGTTCGATGTGAGGGGGCAATGGCAGCGGCCGGACGGCATCATCGAACGGGAGAACACCAAAATGGTGATGCTGGCCCATCCACCGCCCACGGAGGCCGGGATGATCCTCGTCGACGAGATTGCCCGGGAGTATCAGCGGCGGTTCGGCCAGGACCCGGTGTTCCGCGCCGTCAGCCAGAATCAGTGCGTCGGCCTCTTCGCCGAGTGAACGCCATCGGGATCGCAGGGGGAACACGTTGACACAGCCAAAACGACAGGCCTTCATCGGCGTCGGCACCATGGGCAGCCTCATGGCTGGCCGCCTCCTGGACGCCGGCGCCCAGCTCTCCGTCTACGATATCCGGCGCGAGGCGGCGGAGCCACTGATTCAGCGTGGCGCCGAGTGGGCGAATGGCTCCGAGGATGCCGTGGCCGGCTGCGAAATCGTCTGGACCTCTCTGCCCGGCCCAACCCAGGTTGAATCCGTCCTGCTGGGCAACGAGGCCGGCGTGCTGTCCGCCATGGCTCCCGGCGCGACGCTGGTCGACACCACCACCAATGATCCCGACGTCGCCCGCCGGGTGTCCGCCGCCTGCGCGGAGCGCGGCCTCACCATGCTGGACGCCCCGGTGAGCGGGCGCCCGCCCACCATGACCATGATGGTTGGTGGCGATACTGCCGCGTTCGAGCGCGTCCGCACCACGCTGGACGCGGTCGCGGCCCAGATCTTCTACGTCGGGCCGGCCGGCGCCGGCTGCGTCGCCAAGCTGGCCACCCAGTACATGGGTTACACGAACCTGATCGCCGCCATCGAGGGAATGCTGATCGCCCGCATGGGCGGCGTGGATCCGGCGGTGCTTGCCGAGATCGTGCCGGTGAGCGCCGGCGCCAGCCGCGCCTTCAACGCCATACCCAACAGCATCCTAGACCGCAGCTTCGCCGCCGGCGGAACCCTGGACATCGTGGCCAAGGACGTGGCCCTGGCCTGCACTCTCGCGGAAAGGCTGGAGGCTCCGGCCGGTACCGGCTCGGTCGCTGACGCGCTGTACAAGCAGGCCCAGGCCGAGGGTTGGGGAGACGAGGGTTACCCCATAGTCGCGAGGATATTGGAAGCCCTGGCGGGAGTTGAACTGCAGCGAGATTAGCTTCCGCTATCGTGCCGGCCGGTCCGCATCGGACCCGTTGGAAAGGATTTTGGCGACTTGCGGAGGTAGAGTGACTCCGTGCTCTGCGAGGGCCCTGCTTATACGCTCACGCTCTTCCCGGCGAACCTCCTCGCGGCCCTGTCGGAACCCCTCTAGAAACCCCTGTCCAAACCCTTCTTGAAACCCTTCCTGACGCTTCCCTGGCAACCTCTCCCGACGCCTTCTTTCGGCAACCCTCCTCTCATGGGCTTCTTTGGCGGCAAACCACATTGGTCAATCTCTCCCTGGGTGCGTACCCAAAGCGCATGAGAATCGCTACCGCTGCGGCCGATCGGCGCTGGACCCGTCTAAAAGAATATTGGCCACTTCAGGAGGAAGCTCTACGCCGTGCTCCGCCAGCGCCCGGCTGATGCGCTCGCGCTCCTCTTGGCGACCCTCCCGGCGCCCTCTCTCCATGGCCCGTTTCTCAACGGCTTCTTTCGCGGCGAACCACATCTGCAAAACTCCATATAGCGCGACGGTGGAGGGGAACAACAGCAGCGTGCCCAGTATGATCACGCCGTTGTCCTGCTCTGTCAGCGTTTTGAGGTGCGAGATACCCCAATGATCTGCACAGGATCCACACCTGCCCACCAAAACCGCAAGCAACATGCTGATGCTCACGGATAGCGAGCCGTCAATGAACCTCCACAACGACCTGTTGCTATCATTGTCTCCCATTCTACCAGCCCTGGCGACCCTGTTCACCGCAGCATATCAATAACGTGATCCGGTAGCCTGTATGGGAGTGTCACAATTATTCAGCGGTTTCGATGGTGTGCGCACCTCGCCGCTGTACCCACGAAATAGCCCGCCGGAAAGCATCCAACTCACACGGTGTGATACCATTCGGCAAAGTCAGCCGCGCCCGGAGGGGACAACATGGCGATTACCTTTCAGCCCAGCAGTTACAGCGGCCTGGTTGACCGCGACAATGGCATGGTCAGCCGGGAGATCTTCGTAAATTCCGACATCTACGCCGAGGAACAGGAGCGCATCTTCACCCGCGCCTGGCTCTTCGTCGGCCACGAGAGCCAGGTCTCCAAACCCGGCGACTTCTTCGTGTCCTCCATGGGCGAGGAGTCGGTGATCCTGTGCCGCGACCGCCAGGGCGAGATCCACGTTTTCCTCAACTCGTGCATGCACCGGGGTATGAAGGTGTGCCGGTACGACGAGGGCAACACCCCCATCTTCACCTGCCCGTATCACGGCTGGAGCTTCGCCACCGACGGCGCCCTGGTCGGCGTGCCCTTCTACAAGGACGCCTACCACGAGGAACTGGACAAGTCCCAGTGGGGCCTGATCCGCGTGCCCAGGATGGTGAATTACAAGGGCGGCATCTGGGCCACCTGGGACCCCAACGCGCCAGATTTCCTGGAATACATCGGCGGCTTCCGGACCTACCTGGACATCCTCTTCGACGGGTGGGACGGCTCCGAGGGCGGCACCGAGATCATCGGCGGCATCGAGAAGTGGATGGTGCCCAGCAACTGGAAGTTCCCCGCTGAAAACTTCATCGGCGACCGCTACCACAACATCAGCCACCGCTCCGTTGACCTCGTCGGCATCGGCCCCTCCGGCCAGGGCCGCCGCGACAACAGCGAGCGCGAGGGCGCCAAGTCCCTGGACGTTTCCTTCCCCGAGCGGGGCCATGGCACCGTCATGTTCCTCCGGCCCGAGGACGCCCAGCCCGTTCCCTCCTACCAGAACGACCCCATCGTCTCCGAGTACTTCTACCAGTGCGAACTCGCCCGCAAGGAGCGGCAGGGCCAGCTGTGGCGCATCCTGGCCGGCCCGGGAACCATCTTCCCCAACATGTCCTTCCTGCCCCGCCAGCCGCGCAGCATCGCCGTGTGGCACCCCCGCGGGCCCGACCAGACCGAGGTCTGGCGCTGGTTCCTGGTGGACGCCTCCGCGCCGCCAGAGGTCAAGGAGTTCCTGCGCCAGTACTACATCCGCTACTCCGGTCCCGCCGGCCTCACCGAGCAGGACGACATGGAGAACTGGAACTACGCCCACGCCGCCAGCCGCGGCGCCATGGCCCGCCGCTACGACTACAACTACCAGATGGGTATGGGTTACGCGGTGACCGACTTCGAGGACGGCGGCCTCAAGCTCGAGGGAACCGTTCTCGACACCACCAAGGCCCGGGCCGGCGAGCAGAACCAGCGCGGCTTCTACAATCGCTGGCGGGAGTTCATGGCGGCGCGCGACTGGGACGAGCTGGCCACCTGGCGCAACAACGGCTCTGCCTGTTAGAGAGCGTTGACAAATGCCGTCATTCCCGCGTTCGCGGGAATCCAGAGGGTATAAAACCGTTCAACGTTCCTGTCGCAGGGATCTTCTGGCTTCCTGCATTCGCAGGAACGACGGTGTGATTGTCGGAGACATTATGGTTGTTGCCAACGACCCGCTGGCCATGCTCCTGTTGAAGCAGGACATCGAGGCGTTCCTCTTCCACGAAGCCAACTTGCTGGACGACCGGCGCTACGAGGCGTGGCTGGACCTGCTCACCGACGACGTGCGTTACTGGGTGCCTATGCGCCGTAACGTCAAGTTCGGAGAGTTGGAACGCGAGTTCACCCGCGAAGGCCAGGACATCAACTGGTTCGACGAGGGCAAGGCCACGCTCACCCAGCGGGTCCGACAGATCCTTACCGGCGTCCACTGGGCCGAAGAGCCCCTGTCGCGCCTCTCCCATCTGGTCACCAACGTCGAAATAACGGAGGCGACGCCCAGCGCAACCGAGGCCGCGGAGGTTTCCCTGCGCTGCCGGTTCATCATCTACCGCAACCGTGTCGCCACCGAGACCGACATCCTGGTGGGCCGCCGCGAGGACCGGCTGCGCCGGGTGGATGGCCAGTGGCGCATCGCCCAGCGGCAGGTCTTCCTGGATCAGAACGTGCTCCTCGCCAAGAACCTGACGTTCTTTTTCTGATCACATTGCAATTTCCCGGTCGGCGCAGGTCCTGGGATGACACTTACGACGCAAATCGGTGCGACGGACGGCAACGCACGCACGATGCTCAAAACGCCGGACCCTGACGCTATTGCTGTCGTCCGCACCGTTTTCGACCAGGTGCAGCCGGTCCAGGCGATCCTGTTCGGCTCCCGGGCCCGAGGCGACTATCTGAAGGACTCCGACATCGACATCGCCGTCATCACCACCGAACCCGTTCCGGAGACCCGACGGCTGGACGTTGACGACATCGCGGCTCGCGCCTCCGTGGCATTGCACCCCGCCTCACCCTCCACGGATGTGTCGTTCCTGACCGTTGACGAGCTACGGGCGGGAAGCGTCAAGAAAAACACGCTGGCCAACTCCATTGCGAGGGAGGGGAAACCGATTGTGGACGCTGGTATGGCCGACTATGACCCGGAACAGGAAGAAACGGTCAACTGGGACGACGTCGACGCGAGGGTGACCAGCGCGCAAGAAGCAGCGACGGACCTACAGGTGCTGGCGGCTGACGATCGGTCATCGGACCGAATGGTCGGTTATGCAGCGCAGCAGGCGTTGGAACACGCCTATAAGGCCCTTATCGCGTCCCACGGCGAAACCTACACGACCGGCGGGCGAGACGGGCACAACCTGCGGATACTGATCAGCAGGATTCAGGAGATCTTGGGCCAGGATTTCCAGGTCCCCGGGATGGACCGGCAAAGCCTCACCGCTTACGCAGGGCCCGGGCGGTATGAAGATGACCAACCGCTTTTGGCCGACCGGCAACAGTTGTCCCGCGAAATAGCCGCCGCCGTTACCGATATAATCGCTCACATCCCGCAACGCGAAGAAGCGTGACGGATCAGGACGCATAATTATGGCTGACATAGTCAATCTGTTCGAAGTGGAACCGGGCCAGAAGGTGGGGCTCTACAGCGGAGCCACCGCTGAGGTCGTCTCCAACCCCCGCGACGGCGTGTGGCTGTTCGTGCGCTACCTGACCAGCCCCGACGACCCCGATCAGGTGGGTGAAGAGGACATGGTCTTCGCTCAGGACGTCATCGAACTGGTGACGGACTAGCGACCATGACCAACGCAAACACCGCCGGCGCCGGCCTGCAGGTGCCGGACGCCGCCGAGATACTGGCCGCCCTTCGTGCCGGCTACCGCTCAATCGACGAGGGTTACGGCTTCTATCCCGGATTTGATGGCTGGCTCGAGTCTTTGGGCTACCAGCGCCGCGAGGATGTGGGCTGCACCTGCCCCGACCGTGGCTATCGCGGTCACCTGCCGGAATGCCGCTTCGTGCGGTGATTAACGGCCGTATTCAGCGGCCAGTGCGCATCTCGATCAATCCAGCGCGCCAACGGCGCGAATTTCAACTGTGGAGTAGTGAATATGTCCCAGCAGATGGTCGATCTGATGGAAGCCGTGTGGCAGTCCATTGATGGATTGTGCGGCGGTTTTACCCAGGAACAGTGGTCTTTGCCCACAGAGTGCCCCGGTTGGTCGGTCCAGGACCAGGTCTCGCACCTGGTTGGCAGCGAGTGCCGATTGCTGGGCCGCCCCGCGCCCGAGCACGAACCCGCGGACACCTCCCACGTGCGCAACGAGGTCGGCCAGGGCAACGAGGTACTGGTCGACTATCGCCGGCAGTTCAGCGGCGCTGACGTGCTGGCCGAGTTCCGCGAGGTCACCGCCGAGCGCCTGGGTGTGCTGCGCGCCATGACCGAAGCCGACTTCGCCGCAGAAACTCCCAACCCCCTGGGCAGCGGCCCCTACACTGATCTGCTGGCCATCCGCATCTACGACGCCTGGGTCCACGAGCAGGACATGCGCCGCACCCTGGGCATCCCCGGCCACCTGGGCGGCCCGGTGGCCCAGCACGCCTACGGCCGCACCGAAATGGCGATGCCCTTCGTGGTGGGCCGCAAGGTCAGGCCCGACGACGGCGCCACCGTGGTCTTCGAGATCACCGGCGAGGTCGGCGGCACCATTGCCCTGAACATGGACGGCGGCCGCGCCCACCGCACGGACGCCGCCCCGGCCTCGCCGACGGTCAAGCTCACCATGGGCCTGGAGCCCTTCAACGCGCTGGGCACCGGCCGCTGGTCCGCCGAGCACGCCCTCGCCAACGGCTCCGTCGCCATCGAGGGAGACCGCGCCCTCGGCGAACGCATCGTCAGCGAGATGAACTTCATGATCTGAAGCCTGGCGATGGTATCATCATCCAAATAGCGAGGTGACATCATGGCGCTGGCATTGTTAACCCGTGCGGACGAATCCCTGGAGGCGGAATGGGCGGACAACGCTCCGGTGGCATACGGGTATGAAGTGCTGTTGGTTTGCGATACCAGCGGCGACAGCCCCGGCACTCCGTGGGCGGTTTTCTGTCCATCCATGGATGCTGTCAGCGCCGGCCGGGACCTCCAGGACGCGCTGGATATGATTGCCGATGCCATCTACGAAGCGTTGGTGGATGGTGTAACCCCGGTAGAGCGCAATACCGAGGAATGGCTGGGTGAACTTTACGCGGAAATAGTAGCCGCCGGTTGCCCTACCGCCACGGCGGTAGTCCGTCCCGCGCCTTATGCCGGGGGCTGATCATGCCCGGAGTGCCCGGCAAAAACCACCGGCGAGTGGTAACGGCATTCGAGAAAATTGGCTACGATGTTGAGCGAGAAAGCGGTCATATCATAATGTCCAACGGAATAATCCAGCTGAAGATCCCTCGCCACAACCCCATCAACGCTTTTACGATGGCCGGATTGATTCGGCAGGCTGGGCTGACCCGCGAGCAGTTTGAGGAACTTTACTGAGGTGGCTATGCCAACGGCAAAACAAGGCAACGACCTTTAGACGTCATCCTCATCGAATCGGACGACGACTTTGCCGTCCTCTGCCCCGGCATCCCTGGCGCTGTTTCCCAGGGCAAAGACCGGGAAGAAGCACTGAAGATGATTGCCGACGCCATGGCGATGGGCTTGATGTACCCGCTGGCCGGCGACGACGTTGAACCGCGTCGCACGGAACTACGCGAGCTGGGAAAAGCCAAAATCGCCGAACTAGTAGCGGAATGCGAGCGCGACGGCTGAGAATACGAGGTTCACCAAGTAAGGCCGCAGTTGATAGGCCCGCCAGTGTCCGAGGGATAACTCGATGCCGCCGTATATCCCAAGAACTACAGTGCTATAGCCACAATTAATCAAATACATCAACTGATTGTGATTGATCATACTGCTAATATATGTTATATTATATGCGTCGTACACAGATCAAAGCGGCATAAATGTACGGAGGAGTATCGTATGGACTACCACAATATCGAGGCTCGCATTCAAGATATGGACCCTTTGAACGCAAAGATATTCGAAAACGGCTGGATGTATGTGAGCGATTCATACGGAAACAAAGAATGCCAGTACTTCGCTCCTTACTTCACTGAAGGGTGTGCTGTCCCAGGCATTTCAATGATTAGTCATGTCGTGCACGTCGTACGATATAAAGTTGCAGACCTCCTCGCCAAACAACTCGAACTGCCCGATGCGCCAAGCGAACAGCATCGTCGTAACTGGCAACTTGGCGTGTCGGCAATTCGGGCTCGTGTCAAAGCGGAAAGGTGGAAGCCAGCAGATACGGGCAAACTGTTCTACTTAGACTGCCCTGAAACTTTCAGAACGCCGGCACTTACCAAGATAGCCTACAACGACACCAACCCGCCCAAGAAGCTGGGACCGTCTCGAATACCCCGGGGTTTCACATTGAAATACGATGAGTTGCTCACCAATAGCTCTTGGGCTCTAAAAACCCCACCCTGCTGACCTTATGCAAGCGAATTTTTTGGCCACCTGATCCCACCAGCCCCGTTATAATGACTCCAACCACCGAGGGCGGCGGGGCCGCCGTCATTTGAGGAAGGTAGGAAGGGAGGTTCTACATGACTACCCAAAATCCCGATTCCATAGCCCATTCCGTAGAACCACGCTCCGACCCGGTCCCTGCCAACTCCACCGAACCACTTACCAGCGAGGAGCGGGAGCGTCTGCTCGAACACTACCGCTCCATGAATTTCAAGGAATTTCTGGCGGCCTGCCCCATCGACGGAATTGATCTGACGCGGGAGCCCGAATATCCGCGTGAGACGGAACTGTAATGTTCCTACTCGATACGAACGTTGTCTCCGAGTTACGCCGGGAGGGACGTCGCAACGTCGGAGTATCAAATTGGTACGCTGGTGTTCAATATGACAACCTGTTCACCAGCGTGCTCGTGATGGGCGAAATTCGCAAGGGAATCGCAAGGTTGTTTCAGCGCCAGGACTATCGGCAAGCGAATATCCTGGAAGTATGGCTGGAAACGTCACGCGACTTCTTCGCCGACCGCATCCTCCCGATTGATGCTGCCGTCGCTGACACTTGGGGACAAATGCACGCCGTTCGCAACGTACCCGTGATTGACGGTCTCCTCGCAGCCACGGCCATAGTCCATAACCTGACACTGGTAACGCGCAACGTCTCCCATGTTCAGGGGTTAG
>JAJEIA010000071.1 GCA_022823505.1 Dehalococcoidia bacterium | reverse complement strand
CGCAAATCGGCTACGCGTCACCCTGAAGATCACAGCTGCTCCAGGGCCTGGCGGGACAGCATCATCTTGACCGGGCTGATGGGACGGAAGGTGCGGGAGACCCGCACGTCGCCGGCGAGGCTGCACAGGGTGTAGGCGTCGTAGGGCGCCATGCCCTTTTCGGTGATGAGGAAATCAACCATCTCGCGGACGGCCTGTTTCATCGCCGGGCCGAGGTCGTCGCCGTGGGACAGGACGACGTAGTGATCGGGGGTGATGGCCCGGGGCCCGGTGAGGGTCATGCCTTTTTCGACGGTGACACGAACGTGGGTGTCGGCCGAGCATTCGGCGCCGGTTCCGGCCACCGCGCCGTCACCGACCACGGCATGGCAGTCTCCCATAGCCAGCAGGGCGCCGGGCACGAAGACGGGCAGGAACAGCACGCTGCCCGCCACGAGCTCCTTCATGTCGATGTCGCCGCCGTAGGGTCCGCTGTCGCTGGCGGTTTCCTGCGGATAGGTCGGCGTGGTGGCGACCAGCCCCATGGATGGATTCAATGGCAGCCGCATCCCGCTGGGCAGGACGAGGTCGTCGCCGTCGATGCTCATCACGGTGGGGTAACCCTCGGTGAACTCGGCTTCCAGGAACCCGCGGCCCGGCATGACCATGTGGGCGGGGTTCTCCTTGGGCTTGATGCTGACGAACTCGACGCGGAGGGCGTCACCCGGTTCGGCGCCGTTGACGTAGATCGGACCGGTGGCGGGTCCCTTCAGAGACTTCTCCTGGAGGACGCCGGGCTCACGGATCCCCTCGAAGGCGTCCCAGGTCTCTACCATCAGGTCATCGCCGGAGTCTATAGTGACGGCAGGCTCGTTTTCAGGGTGGAGCACGTAGATGCGGTGGTCACGGGAGACGGATTTCATGGTGGCTCCTCATCAGTTGTCGGCGGCAATCGCGAGGCCAATAGGCGACGCTCCGGACATCGGCAATTCAACTTGCGAAACCGAAACCCGGAGGGGTGACGCCGGATCCAGGTCCACCACGTTGACTGCCACGCTGCCGCGTTCGGTGGCCGCGCCCATGGGAGAACCGGAGTAGAATGCGGTGACGCCGTCCTGGGATACGTCCTCGAAGCGTTCCCAATGGCCGAGCGCGATGTAGTCACAACTCGCGTCGGCGATTTCATGGGGGCGAATGGGAGACGAGCGCTCTTCCGTGTCGTCGGGGTAGTGGAAGTGGCCGTGGGCCATGGCGACACGCCAGTGGCTGTTACGCTGAACCGGGATGCCCGCGAGGGGTCGAAACGCCGGCGTGTGGCTATCCATCGCGCGGCCCCATACCTCCAACGCCAGGTGGGGGAAGGTCAATGTCTGACCGCGGGTGCCGCTGATGATGTGGAGATTGTCAGGAGCACCAGAGAAGGGGGAACGGTGATACAGCGACGTGGCGTCATAAAGATCGTGGTTGCCCGGCAGTATGACCGTTGGCACCGCGGCGCGGGCAATTTCGTTCACGAAGAATTCGAGCACGGCGTCGGATATGCGGGCGTTGTCGAAGACGTCACCCGCGATGAGCAGAGCGTCGCCGCGCAGATCATGGACACCGTCCACCACTGCGGCAAGAGCGCGCTGTGCGGAATCGGGGTCCCAATCATCTCCCAGGTGGGTGTCCGAGGTGTGGATAATTCGGATCTGGCGGCCAGGAGGCATAGGCGGTCACGATGGGGTGCGGGTCAAACGGTAGCGGGGGCCGGCACCGCAGCGGCGCCAACCTGGTCCAGGATGGCTTCCAAGAGGGCGGGCAGGTTCCAACCCCGGGCAGCGGAAACGAAAACCCGTCCGCTGACGGCGGGCGAGTCCGCGCCGGAGATGGCCGACAGGTCGACCCGGTCGAGGACTTCCACATCGGCGGGATCGTCGGTGAGCAGGTCAAGCTTGTTGATAACCAACAGGCGCGGCTTGCCGCCGAGGTCGAGGTCAGCGAGGGTTTGCTCCACGACTTCGGCCTGCTCCGGGGCTTTGGGGTGGGTTATGTCAATGACGTGCAGCAGCAGATCGGCCTCGCTCAGTTCCTCCAGGGTGGCCCGGAAGGCGGCGACCACCGTGGGCGAAAGCTTCTGTATGAACCCCACGGTGTCGCTGAGCAGCAATTCGTTGCCGTCCGGCAGGCGCAGGCGACGGGTTACCGGGTCCAGCGTGTTGAAAAGCTGATCCTCAGCGGGAACGCCAGCGTCGCACAATGCGTTGAAGAGGGTGCTTTTGCCGGCGTTGGTGTAGCCGACGAGGGTGGCCATGGGCGTGGAGGAACGGCGGCGGCGTTCGAGGTACTGGCTGCGACGCTTGCGCACGTCGTCCAGTTCCGACTCTATTTTCTGGATGCGGCGCCGGATCAATCGCCGGTCGGTTTCCAGTTGGGTCTCGCCGGGGCCTCGGGTGCCGATTCCGCCGCCGAGGCGTTCCAGGTGCGACCATTGGCCCACCAACCGGGGCAGCAGGTATTGGTGCTGGGCCAACTCGACCTGGATCTGACCCTCACGGGTGCGAGCATGCCGCCCGAACACGTCGAGGATCAACGCGGTGCGGTCGATGACCTTGATCTGGAGGGCTGCTTCGAGGTTGCGCTGCTGTGTCGGGGTCAGTTCATCGTCGCAGATCACCACGTCGGGGCGTTCGTCAGCCAGCAGGTCCTGCAACTCCTGGAGTTTACCCTTGCCCAGGTAGGTCGGGGTGATGCGCTCGGCGCGCTGGGACACGGTGGCGACCACCTCCGCGCCGGCGGACCTGGTCAGGTAGTCCAACTCGACCAGGGTGTCATCCAGTCCCCAGAGGCTCTCGCCGCGCTTCTTCGATTCTACGGCGACCAACACCGCCCGCTCGGTCAGCGGACCCGTGGGTTTGGGTTGACGGGACTTGGGCATGCCGCGCGCTATCGCTCTCGCCGGAACAGCCGCCAGACAGAGACGCTGAAACCGGGCAGTAACTGCTCACCGTCCAATACGTCGTCCTCGCCCAACACGAGCGGGGTCTGGCCGGGGCGGTAGCGCGTAACGGTGGTGTCTTCCGGGTTGAGCACCCAGACCTCCTGCGCTCCGAAGTCCAACCACATCTGAGCTTTGTCAGACAGGAGGCGATCACGGCGCGAGTTGCTGGGTGAGGCCACCTCAACGCAGAAATCTGGGGTCAGTTCAGGGAAGCCAGTGGTTCCGGGCGGGATGCGTCCGGGGGCAAACCAGGCAATATCAGGGGCGCGCACGGTGTCGGGATCCCGTTCCAGCAAGTATCCGGTTTCCCCAACACGAAGGTCACCATAATCGGCGGCAATGGTGTACTGAAACAGGTTACCGTGGGCAAAAGACATGGTCTCGCCGTGAGGGTCGCCGGTGGGCACTTCTTTCTCCGTGAGGACACCGCGAATCAACTCATACCGCTTGCCGGGAACTCGCTCCATCACGAGGAGTTCGTCGGCGGTCATCAGGCGCGACGGCGTTTTCGCGGTGGTCATGGCTAGCCACGCGGCGCGGGAATGGTCCAGCTTTCGAGGCGCTGGCAGCCGGTTTCAACGCGCTCGTCCGGTGTGGTCAGGGAGAGGCGGATGTAGCCCTCACCGTACTGTCCGTAAGATGAGCCGGGGGTCACGACAATGTCGATTTCCTCTAGCAAGCGTGCCGCAAAGTCCGCTGAGGTGAAGCCCTCCGGCACGGGCGCCCAAATGTAGAGGCTGGCGCGCGGCGTCTCCACGTCCAGTCCCATGCGAGACAGCGCCTGGAGCACGCGGTCCCGGCGCCACTGGTAGATGCCGATGTTGTCGTCGATGCAATCCTGCGGCCCGGTAAGCGCCTCCATGGACATTTCCTGGATGGCCTGGGGCACGCCGGAGTCGAGGTTGGCCTTGATCTGGAACAGGGCCCGGATCATGTCGGCGTTGCCAACTGCCATGCCCATGCGCCAACCGGTCATGTTGTAGGTCTTGGAGAGCGAATGGAACTCCAGACCGACCTCCTTGGCTCCGTCGAGCTGCATCATGCTTCCGGCACGGTAGCCATCGTAGCCGACCTCGGAGTAGGCGGCGTCGTGGAGCATGGCGATGTCGTTCTCGCGGCAGTAACGCAGCGCGGATTCGAGGTCTTCCTGGGAGGCCACCGCGCTGGTGGGATTGTTGGGGTAATTGAGCCACATGACCTTGGCCTGGCGAGCTACGTCCTCAGGGATCGCGTCCAGTTCGGGCAGCCAGCCATTTCGCTGATACAGGGGCATGACGTGGCTCTCCGCGCCGGCGAACATGGTGCCCACCGCGTAAACCGGGTAGGCAGGGTCCGGCACCAGCGCTATGTCGCCGGGATCCAGGAAGGCGAAGGCGGCGTGGCCGATACCCTCTTTTGCGCCGATCAGGGGCAGCACCTCGGTGTCAGGGTCGAGGTCGACGTCGAAACGCTGCTTGTACCAGTGAGCAATGGCACGGCGCATCTCGGGCAATCCGTCGGTTTCGGGATACCGGTGGTTGGGCGGATCCTGTGAAGCGGTGAGCAGACGGTCGATCACGGGCTGCGGTGTGGGTATATCAGGGTCACCAATGCCAAAGGTAACGACGTCGGCGCCAGCGGCGCGTTTCTCCGCGATGATCCGGGAGATCTCAACGAAGGGATACGGGGCGAGTTTACCGAGGCGTTGGGACAGGTTAGGCATGATGCTCCTGGCATTGTACTGGTTCGTCAGTTGGGTGATCACATGCGCCGATCCACGCCGGCCGATGGTATGAGCCAGCGTGTTCGTCGCTAAAGACGCCGGTCTAAACGGCTACCGCCGATTCGGGTTGGAATACCATCTCGCGCTCCAGCGTCACCCAGTTGTACTCATCGACGAACTTGGCGAGGCTGAACGGCGGGTCGATACTCAATTGGGTGGACAGCGCGCCAGCGGGGTCTTCAATGCCATGCTGACTGCGAGCATCGGAGACGATGGAAAGCGCCGCCATGCGCATGACGGTGAGGAACTGGGAATAGGTTGCCCCGTTGGGACGATCCTGCGGGAAATAGGCTTTCCGGATACCCTCGCCCCAGGACACGAACAACTGGGGATTCAGGACGGTCAGGATCGCGGATGCTCCGGTCGGGCCGACGCCGTTGGCCTCAGTGAGGCAGTCGTAGGCGCGCTCCACGACATCCAGGGTGGAACAACGAAGGTCGTCGAATTCGAGGGAGGAAGCGGCCATGGGTTCCAGGTACCGCGCGGCGTTGCCGACCGCGGCGGCGATGGCCTCTGACTTGTGTCGCGGGATGCGACAACCCCACTGGTTCACGTAGCCGATCAGGGCCGGCCAGTCGGCATCAGCGCGGCCGGAAAGGATGGGCTCACGGAAGGATGGGGCGCGGGCGGCGATGCACGTTGCATCGTCTGAGAGACCGCGGAAAACCTGGGATGACCAACGAAGCTGGTCGAAAGTCGTGGGGCCGGTCACGTAATTGCTCATTCTGTCCACACTCCGCTGAATACTTCGGCCGCGGGGCCTTCCAAATAGACTTCGCCGACGCCATCCCACTCGATGTTGAGCGTTCCGCCGGGCAGGTTGACCGCCACGCGGTCGCCGGTGTGACCCAGCAGACGCGAGGCGACGCCGATGGCACATGCTCCGGTACCGCAGGCCATGGTCTCGCCGGAGCCGCGCTCCCAAACCCTGGCATCGAGGTTGCCGTCGTCCCTGATGTTGACGATTTCGAAATTCACGCGATCGGGAAAGATGGGATGCCGTTCGACCAGGGGACCAATGTTGTGCAGGGGAAATTCCTCCACCGGCTGGTCGATGAAGGTCACCGCGTGGGGGTTGCCCATGGAAACAAAAGTAAGGAAAAGGCGGAAATCCCCGGGATGAATGGCGTAGTTGATGATGGGGCCGTCCTGACCCGCGATGGCGGGATCAATGTCGACGGGGATCTCGGAAGCAGCGAGCCTCGGAGGGCCCATACTAACCCTTGCCGCGTCCACCATGGCGCCGGCGTAATGGGGCACGATGGTGCGCACACCGGCCATCGTGTCGACTGTCACCTGCTGGGCCGAGTGGGACACGATACCGCGTTCGATGGCGTACTTGGCGAAGCAGCGGATACCGTTACCGCACATGGCCCCCTCGGAGCCATCCGAGTTGAACATGCGCATTTTCAGATCCGCGACATCGGAATCCATTACCAGGATCAGCCCGTCACCGCCGACTCCGAAGTGGCGGTCGCTCATTGCCCGCGACAGGCTGTTCCAATCGCGTTCGGGCATCGCACGAGCGTCGACGTACACGTAATCGTTGCCAGCGCCGTGCATTTTGGTGAATTCCATCGTCGCGACTCCTGCGCCGAAATGGGGTTTTCCGTCAGGCGCCAATTGTATCACAAGGGTGCGCGGCTTCCAGAAAACGGTGGACCAGGGCAGCGGCCTCGGCGATCGGTAGACGGTGGGTGGCGTCCAGCCAGTAAATGCGGGGATCGTGCGGCTTGAACCAGGTGTATTGCCGTCGTACCAGGCGGTGCGTTCGGGTTTTCGAACGGGACACCGCCTCGTCCAACGCCATCTCGCCGCCGAGGTACAGACCCAGTTCGGTATAGCCAACACCGGACAACGCACCGCTGCCGAGGACGTACCCTGCGGCGTCGAGACGCCGTGCCTCGTCCAGCAAACCCCGGGCCATCATTGCGTCAAACCTGGTATCGACGCGTTCGTACAGGGCGGCGCGGTCGGCGGTGAGACCGACGATGAGAGAACGGTACGGGGACTCAGAACTCCGGCGGGCGACGTCTGCCCGATGACCGGTGGCGCGCACGATCTCCAGGGCGCGGATGATTCGGCGGGCGTTCCGTGAGTCGACGGTCGCGGCCCGATCCGGATCGCGACACTGCAGTTCCGCCCAAAGGGCAGCAGGGCCCTCGAGCGCCAAGCGACGTTCCAATTGGGCCCGGAGGTCCAGGTCGGGCGGCACCTTGGGAACCTGCCAGCCTTCCAGGAGCGCCCAGACGTACTGTCCGCTCCCGCCGCACAATATGGGCAATTTTCCCTGGGCGGTGATGCCGGCGATGGATTCGGCCGCCATCGGCAGGTATTCGCCAAGACTGATCGGGGACGACGGCGGACGGATGTCGATGAGGTGATGCCGTGCGCTGAGTCGCTCGGCCGCAGTGGGTTTGGCGGTGCCGATATCCATGCCGGTGTAGACCTGCCGGCTGTCGGCGTTGACGATCTCGCCGTTGAATCTTTGCGCAATGGCGATGGAGAGAGCCGTCTTGCCAACGGCGGTGGGACCAACGACGGCGATCAGATTGCGCGGGGCCGACATGAACCGGCCGGACCGACGCTATTGGGCTCGGTTTGAGAACGCCGCGGCCACTTCCAGAAAAGTACCGGCGTCCAGGCTCGCGCCGCCCACCAATGCGCCGCTGATGCTGGGCACGGCGGCGAACTCGGCGGCGTTCCCCGGGTTTACGCTACCGCCGTACAGGAATGGAATTGCGGAAGCGGCTTCGGCCCCCAGGACGGCGTCTACGGTGGATCGGATCGCGCCCCCCATGACCTGGTCCGCGATTTGAGGGGTTGCCGCCCGGCCCGTGCCGATGGCCCACACGGGTTCGTAGGCAATAGCAAGGGCGCCGGCGGCTGTCTCAGGATCCAGATCGGTCAGCGCGGCGACAACCTGCCGGCGGATGACCTCGGCGGCCCGGCCGGATTCGCGCTCGTCCAAGGTCTCGCCGACGCAGATTATGGGTCGCAACCGGTGCTCAAGGGCGGCGGCGGCCTTGCGGCCGACCGACTCGTCGGTTTCGCCGAAAAACTGGCGTCGCTCGGAGTGGCCGATAATCACAAAGTCGCACAGGTTGACCAGCATCGGCGGGGCGACCTCGCCCGTGAATGCGCCGCTGTCGTCGGCGTGCATGTTCTGCGCGGCGACGGCCACCCCGCTGCCGGCGACGGCGTCTCTAATCGCGGCCAACGACACAAAGGGCGGAGCGACCACGACCTGCACACCGGGCAGCGCAGCAACTCCGGCCGCCACCGAGGATGCCAAGTGGATCCCGGAAGCGACGGTGGTGTTCATCTTCCAGTTTCCGGCGACTATGTTGGTGGGCGAGGTCATATCACAATCCCGAGTTTGCGGTTTCGGTTTACGGGCCGTATTTCCCCAGTTTGCCGGCGTGGGACAGCGCCAGGAGCATGATGGTCTCGGCCGGGATCCGACCGATGGAGCCCTGGGCGCAAGTGCGCTCGTTGAAACCGTCAACCCCTTCCCCGAGGGTCAGACGTGAGTGGAGCATGAAGGGGACCGGGTGCCAACTGTGGGACGCCATAATTGCGGGCGTGGCGTGGTCGCCGGCCACCATCAGAACGTCGGGCTGCAGGTCCATGATGCGGGGGATGTGGGTATCCAATTCTTCGAGGCGTTTGACCTTGCCATCGAAATCCCCGTCCTCACCGGCGGCGTCGGCGGGCTTGTAGTGGATGAAGAAGAAGTCGTGATCGTCCCAATTCGCGTGCAGGGTGTCCACCTCGTCGCCGAAGGTCATGCCGGTGGGTATGATGCGCATGTTGGCGACGGAGGCGAGGCCCCGGTACATGGGATAGGCGGCGATGGCGGCCGGGTTCAGGTGATAGACCTGCCCGAAATCCGGAAGGTTGGGAAGTTGCGCCCATCCACGCAGCAACACCATGTTGGCGGGCTGCTCCTCGGAAAGGATGCGGCCGGCCTGGGACACGAACTCATCGATAACCTCAGCGGTGCGCTGGGCTGCCGGTTCGAGAGCTCGAGCGGGCCGGGGCGGCAGGCCCTCCCGCTGGGGATCGGTTTCCTCCACCGCTTCCGACAGACCCTCCCCGCGCAGTCGCAGCACAAACCGGTAGTCCTGCACGGGCATCACGTCCACCTGGACGCCGGGGATCTCGATGCCGTCGAGGCGCTGGCACAAGGGAGCGCTCAGCTCGGTGCGGATGCGGCCGGCCCGGCGATCCGTAAGCAGACCGTCATCGTCCACGGTGCAGAAGTTGCCGCGGGCGGCCACGTCGCCGGGCAGGAGTTCGGCGCCGATGCCCAGAGCCTCCAGCGCGCCGCGGCCGATCATGTACCTCAGCGGGTTGTAGCCAAACAACGCCAGGTGGCCGGGTCCGCTTCCCGGAGCGACGCCGACCTCCACGGGGGTGGTCAAGCCGCACGCGCTCCGCTGGGCCAGCCCGTCCAGGTTAGGGATATGGGCGGTTTCCAACTCGGATCTGCGAGTGTCGGGATGGGGCAGTCCGCCCAGGCCATCGGCCACCAACAGGACGATTTTGGATGGGGTGCTGGCGATGCTGTCGCGGATCTGTTCCAGATCAATCATGCTCTGCTCCGGTGGTTAGCTGGCGGTCAGGCGTCGGGGATTGCGTCGATGCCGGGCAGCACGCGCCCTTCGAGAAACTCCAGGGAAGCGCCGCCTCCAGTGGACACGTGGGTCATGCGGTCCATGAGGCCCAGGGACTCCACGGCTTCCGCGGTAGAGCCGCCGCCGACAACGGTGGTTGCTTCGGCCAGACCTGCGATCCCATTGGCTACCTGGCGGGTGCCGATGCTGAACTGTTCCATCTCGAACACGCCCATGGGCCCGTTCCACAGGATGGTGCCGCATCGGGCCAGGGCCGCATTGTAGTCGGAGGCCGCGTCCCGACCGATGTCCATGACGTACCAGCCGTCAGGAACAGCGTCCACTGGGACGGTGTCCACCGCTTCCGGGTTCGGATCGAACGCATTGGAAACGACGAGGTCCTGGGGCAGATGCACGGCAACGCCGGCGGCTCCGGCACGGGCTATCACGTCACGGGCAAAATCCAGACGGTCGGTTTCGACGGACGACGCTCCGACGGATTTGCCCTGGGCGGCCAGGAATGTCACTGCCATGCCACCGCCGATGAAGAGGTGATCGAGCCGGGTCAGCAGGTTTTCCAGGACCAGTATCTTGTCGCTGACCTTGGCTCCGCCCATCAAGGCCGCCAGCGGGCGAACCGGGTTTTCCAATGCAACGCCCAGGGACTCGACCTCGCGCTGGGTGAGCAGCCCCATGGCCGTTGGCAGGAGGCGGGGAACACCGACGGTAGAAGCGTGGGCCCGGTGGGCCACGGCGAAGGCGTCCATGACGAAACAGTCGGCCAGGCCGGCCAACTGGGACGCAAACTGCTCGTCGTCGCTTTCCTCGCCCGCGTGGAAGCGCAGGTTTTCGAGCAGGCACACATCGCCGGGGGACATTGCGGTGACCGCTGCGGCAACCCCGGGGCCGACGCAATCATCCAACGGAGCGACCGGCCGACCCAACAGGGTAGCCAACCGCTCTCCGACGGGCGCCAGGCGCAGGGTCTCGTCGACCTTGCCGCGGGGCCGGCCCAAGTGTGAGCACAGCACTACCTTGCAGCGGCGTTCCAGCAGGTACTCGATGGTGGGCAGGGTGGCGCGCAAACGGTGATCGTAATTTGCGATAAACTCCACGCCCTGCTCGATGGGAACGTTGAAGTCGACGCGCACCAGGACGGTCTTGCCGTCCACGTCCAGTTGAGAGAGCGAACGCTTGGCCATGCGTCGGTCATCCACCGGGTCAGCGGGAACGGGGTCCGACGACCCATTGGGCCGCCCAATCCAGCGATTCCGGATGCTCCAGCGCGACGTCGTCACCGGTCAGGGCGGCACGCGCCTCCTGAAGCAGGTCTTCCAATTTGTCGTCCGAGTACTGGCGGGAGCCGGCTTCCTCCAGGATGGCAACAATCCGGGGGGTATCGCCGGGTTCCAGCACGCGTTTCATGTATATTGCGCCCAGTTCGCGCTTGGCGGCGGTGTCCGAGTTTTGCAGCGCGTGGATCAGGGGAAGGCTCTTCTTCTTGTTGAGGATGTTGGCCGGGGTGAAACCGTCGCCGGAGCGTCCCCACAGATCCGAGATGTCCTCTCGGACCTGGCGGGCCATACCGAGCTTACTGCCCCACTGCTCCAATGCGTCGGCGGTGCCCGGCCCGGCTCCGCTGGCCAGCGCGCCCAAACGCGCCGAGCAACCGGCCAGGGCGCCCGACTTGCGGCCGATCATGTCCATGTAGTCGGCTTCCGACACCATCAGCTGGTCCTGGTAGGTCAGGTCCATGTACTGCCCTTCGCAAAGGGTCAGGCACGCTCGATCCAGCGCGTGGAGGCCAGCCAGGACGGTCTCGGCGGGGGCTCCCAAGTCGGACAGGTGCATCAACATGGAGCGGGCCAGGGCGTGCATCCCGTCGCCGGCGTTGATGGCCTGCGAGGGACCCCAGACCCACCAGATGCTGGGGCGGTCGTTGTCCTGGTCGATGCGGCCCGCCTGGACGTCGTTATGCACCAGCACGAAATTGTACGCCAGCTCAACGGCGGCAGCCGCGGTGATTGCCTCCCGGTGCCCGCCTGACGCCGCATCCGCGGAGGCCAGGGCGAGAACACCGCAGTGGTGCAACGGAGTCACCGCGTGCTCGGCGGGGTTGCCCCGCTCGTCCACCCATCCGAGATGGTAGCGGAGAAGGTCGTACAACATGCCCTGCCGGCCATCGAATGCCGAGCGCAGTTCGGCGTGCACGCCGGCCCGGTAACTATCGTATGTTTCCACCGATGTGATGACCGACCTCGCTATTTGACCGTCCCGAACGTTTCGAGGGTTGCGAGCACGCGCTCATAGGGCAATACGCCCTCGCGGAGAAGGCTGACGCCGCCGTCGGCGACCGCGACTATGGTGCTGGCTCCGCCCACAGGCTTTGGGCCGGACACAATGATACCATCAACGCGCGGGGCGAGGATGCGGCGAAGCTCGTCCGGGTCGGTTATGTCCGGTTCGCCGCTGCGGTTGGCGCTGGTGCCGGTGATGGGGCGACCCAGGGTCCCGGCGAGGGCGAGCGGAACGGGATGGTCGGGCATGCGCACGGCGACGGTGTCCCGGCCGGCGGTGAGCCGTTCGGGCAAACCCGGCGCGGCCGGCAGCACCATTGTCAGCGAGCCCGGCCAGTGGATTTCGGCCAGGCGCCGGGCGACCAACTCCGAGTCCGGAGAGGCCACGGCGACCTGGATCGCTTGCGCCCAGCCTGAAACCAGCACGGGCAGGGGCATATCGGCAGGGCGGCCTTTGGCGGCGTAAACGCGATCAAGGGCATCGGGGTTGAGCGCGTCCGCCGCCAGCCCGTAGAGCGTGTCGGTCGGAATGGCGAGGACGCCGCCCTGGGCCAGGGTCTCGGCGGCGCGGGCGATTTCGGTTTGGAAGTCCAACGTAATCAGATCGCTATCAATAAACGGGAAGAGCCGTCCTATCCGGCAACGGTGTGACGCACTGAGGCCGGTTCGGATCGCAGACGCTACGCAGGCGCCCCGGGCGGTTTTTTTCGATACTTGCCATCCGCCAAATCACGGGTAGCTGGCGATGTCGCAGCCGAGGAACTGGCGTCCCACCTGGTGGGCGGCGGTCATCACGGAATAGCTGCCGGCCGCCGGGTCGAGGACCACGTCTCCGGGGTCAGTCACCGCCTCAATCAAGCGAGCCTGGAGGTTCACGGGTTTCGGATGGACGTTGCCGATGCGCTCGACCTTTTCGGTCACCACGTCGGGGATGTCGTGACTCTGCCAGACCCCCTTGGCGCGTTTGGGCGGCTTTTGCAGGATCAGCAGGTATTCCCCGACGCGCCGGGTCCGGTAGCCCATACCGATGCGATCCTTGTTCCAGGTAACCAGATCGACTACCTCCAGCCCCCATTCTTCCACCCAGGGGCCGACGCCAGTGCAGATATGGAATTTGTCCGCCCAAAGAAACAAATGGCCTGACGGCACCAGCACCCTGGAAATGCCTCCAATGAACTCAGCGATAATATCCTGGCTCATCTGCGGCAGCGAGGATCTGGCACGTCCTCGGCTTACCCCTTCGTTGCCGTACTGCATCTTGTCCAGGATCCCTCGATATTGAGGATCGAAGACACACAACGGGATAGTTTCCGTGTCCAGCGTTGCGAGCAAGTCCAAACCGTCGAATTGATTGCGCTGATTCAACGGCAAGGGCCATTGGGCGATTTGGTTCCCGCCCAAGCGTGGCGTTCTGGTTGTCGCGAATACAGTCAAAATGGCCGCACAATCGTCCTGGATCAGCGGGCGCTATTCTATCAGGCCGGCTCCGGCAAGCGAGCGGCAGGACAAGTCCGAACGGTGGCTATGCTAATATACTTGGCGATTCCCACAGACGCCGGCAGGGAGTTTATGAGCAGCACAGCGCAGCCCGACGCCATCGCGGTTATCGATTTCGGCTCTCAATATACGCATCTAATCGCGAGGCGCATCCGCGAGCTGGAGGTCTACTCGGAGATCATACCGGCGACGGCGGGACGCGACCGGATCGCGCACCTGAACGCCAGGGGGATCATCCTGTCGGGCGGGCCGGCGAGCGTTTACGACCCCGGCGCGCCGACCATAGCCGACTGGGTGCTGCAATCCGATATTCCGGTGCTGGGTATCTGCTACGGCATGCAGGCCATGGTGCACCAACTGGGTGGAACGGTCACGCCCGGAGACGCGCGGGAGTACGGCCACGCCGACCTGCAAATGGCCGGCGCGGCCGGCAGACTGCTCGCCGGGGTCGGCGATCGGGCGCCGGTTTGGATGAGCCACGGCGACCGCGTGGAACGCCTGCCAGAGGGGATGGCGACGCTGGCGCGAACCGAGAACAGTGACTGCGCCGCAGTGTCGGACGGACAGCGTTGGTTCGGCCTGCAATTTCACCCGGAGGTGCAGCATACGCCGGACGGCATGACCATCCTGCGCAACTTCGTGCGTGAAATCTGCGGCTGTGCCGGGTCGTGGACGCCGGGCAATTTCGTGGCGGACACGGTGGCGCGGGTCAGGGAGCAGGTGGGGAGCGACCGGGTGATCTGCGGGCTCAGCGGAGGCGTGGACTCCTCGGTGGCGGCGGCCCTGCTGCACCAGGCCGTGGGACCGCAGTTGACCTGCATTTTCGTCAACAACGGCCTGCTCCGCCACGGTGAGGCGGTACAGGTGCAGGAGACCTTCCACGAGAACATGGGCATGGACCTGCGCTATGTGGACGCGTCGGCCCGCTTTCTCAACGGGTTGCGCGGGGTCATCGACCCCGAAACCAAGCGCAAGACCATCGGCAACGAGTTCATCCGGGTCTTCGAGGACGCGGCGGCGGAGATCGAAAACGTGCGCTGGCTGGCGCAGGGCACGCTGTATCCCGACGTGATTGAGAGCGAAACCCCGGAAAATCGGGCCTCCGCGCGCATCAAGACCCACCACAACGTGGGCGGCCTGCCGGAGCGGATGAACTTTGGGCTGGTCGAGCCGCTCCGATACCTGTTCAAGGACGAGGTGCGTTCCGTCGGGTTGGAACTGGGGCTGCCGGAGGAGATCATCTATCGCCAGCCGTTCCCCGGGCCGGGCTTGGCGATTCGCATCATCGGCGAGGTGACTCCAGAGCGGGTGGATTTGCTGCGCGACTGCGACCGCATCGTGCTGGAAGAGATATACGACGCCGGTCTGTACCGCGACATCTGGCAGAGCTTCGCGGTGCTGACCGATAACCGCACGGTGGGGGTGATGGGTGATTACCGCACGTACGGGTACGCTTGCGCCATCCGCGCCGTCAACTCGGAAGACGCGATGACGGCCGACTGGGTCAGGCTGCCCTACGACGTGCTGGCCCGGATGAGCAACCGCATTGTGAATGAGGTCGATGGCGTGAACCGCGTGGTCTACGACATCACCAGCAAGCCCCCGGGCACCATCGAGTGGGAGTAGCCGGCGGTGCGCGTCCTGGTAGTCGGTTCCGGTGGTCGTGAACACGCGCTGGCGTGGCGGTTGGCGCGCTCCGCGAAGGTGACCGAGGTATTCGCGGCGCCCGGCAACTCGGGCACCGCCAGCCTTGGAACCAACCTTGACATCGCCGAAATCGACATCGACGGTCTGGTGAAAGCCGCCGCGGACCAGTCCGTAGACCTGGTGGTGGTGGGCCCGGAAGTTCCCCTGTCCCTGGGTCTCTCGGATCGGATGGGCGCCGCCGGGATACCGTGTTTCGGGCCGAGCCGCGCGGCGGCCCGGCTGGAGTCGAGCAAGAGCTTCGCGCGGGACGTGCTGGACGCGGCGGGCGTGCCGGGCCCGGAGTACCGGGTGTTCCGCAGCGCATCCGCGGCCCTGGCTTATGCCGAGCATCGGAACCGGCCCCTGGTAGTCAAGGCCGACGGGCTGGCCGCCGGCAAAGGGGTGGCGATGTGCGTCAACCTCGAGGACGCGAAAACCGCGATCAACACTTGCATGCAGGACCGGATGTTCGGTGAGGCCGGAGAAACGGTGGTGATCGAAGAGTGGCTGCGCGGACCGGAGGTCAGCGTATTCGGGTTCACCGACGGAGAAAACCTCTCACCGCTGGTGGCCGCCGCCGACTACAAGAGGGTGGGCGACGGTGACACAGGGCCGAACACCGGCGGGATGGGCAGTTATGGGCCGCCGGAGTCCTGGGATGAATCCCTGGCCGAGCGAATCCGCCGCAAGATCATGCTTCCGGTAATCCGAGAAATGGCCACGCGTGGCTCGCCTTACCGGGGCGCACTGTACTGCGGGCTGATGCTGACCGATGATGGCCCCCGAGTGCTGGAGTTCAATTGCCGTTTCGGCGACCCGGAAACGCAGGCGATCATGCCCCGGCTGGTCAGCGACCCCGTCGAGGCGATGATGGCCTGCGCGACGGGCACCCTGTACGACACTGACCCCGTGGAATGGTCGGACAGTCCAGTGGTTGCCGTGGTGATGGTTTCCGGCGGATACCCGGGCTCGTATCAGACCGGGCTGGAGATTGACGGGTTGGACGGGCCTGTGGCCGACGACGAGGACAGCCTGGTGTTCCATGCCGGGGTCCGCCGGGCCGAAGATGCCACCGAGCGACTGCTCACCTCGGGCGGTCGGGTCCTGGCGTGCGTGGGAACGGGCGAAAGCGTGGAAGAGGCCCGGAATATCGCGTACCGGCGAGCTGGCGAAATCAGTTTCGATGGCGCGTACTATCGGCGGGACATCGCGGACCTCCGTTCCGGCCAGCCAGCCGCGACCCGATAACGTCTGACGGTTGCATCCAATGACCTCCGGCGCTGTAATGACACCCGATTGGCCGGCCCTGGCCGAGGGCTTCCATCGGGCGGACCGCGATGGCGAGCTGGAGGCATTCCGCCGGCGTCGCTGGGGCAATGACGGGCGCGCCGATTGGCTCGACCAGGATTATCTGCCGTCGCTGACCGCGGCGGAGGCGCTGGCGCTGTACCGAGGCGCCGGGGGACGCCAGGCCAGGAAGTTCAGCGCCAACCCCATCGACGAAGTGCGCGACGCCGTTGATTTCCTGCTCTACGACACCATCAAGCTCGAAAACCGGTTCGAGGAATGCGCAGTGGAAACTGGCGGATTCGGACTGGCCGGCGCGGGCCGGGAATGGCCGTCGTATCTGCTGACGCTGCGGGAGCCGACGCTGTTCGCCCCATGGAGCCCGCATACCGAGCGTACGCTGCGCCGATTGGGTATGCTGCCATCCGGGTTCCGCAACGGCCATCCCGGCCTGTGTTACATCGATCTCCTGGACATCCTGGGCGGATTGGCGCTCCGGATGCAGATGCCCGACTTTCGCGGCGTGGACGAGTTCTGTTACCTTAACGGGCGGCAAAAACGCGCCGCAGGCCCGCCAAACGCGACGGAGCCGCGCGCCAACCCCGCGACGGAGGACTGATCAATGCCCTGGCTGGATGACCTGAAACGACTGCGCGTCCGCGTGGACAACGAGGGTTACGGCAAGCAGATGGCCGACGTTGCGGAGCGGCGCACGCTGCTGGAGAGATTCGCGGTGGAACTGGCCGTGGAAGGCATGATGGGCGAA
Source organism: Dehalococcoidia bacterium (assembly GCA_022823505.1). GTDB lineage: Bacteria > Chloroflexota > Dehalococcoidia > Lucifugimonadales > UBA3495 > Bin87. Next base: position 12,876 of record JAJEIA010000071.1, on the reverse strand, counting down.
ATGAACGACATCCTGCTGGACGGCGGAGCGCGCCTGATGGTGGACCGGTCGTGGCAGTACGATTTCGACGACGACGTTGACGGCGGCGACACCGACGAACTGTCCGACGAGATTGTCTATACCCTCTACTGGCACGACGGGGAGCCGGTTGAAATCGAGGTGCGGGTAGGGATCGACGACGAAGACGCGGGCTACGTGATCGTGGAGGACGAAGAGGTGGACGACGATACCGAATCGATCCAAAAAGCGCTCCTGGAAGCGTTCCGCGACATCGCCGACATGGACTGAGCGTCACCCCGGATCAGTGACCCGACAATCAAACGACAAGGAGCAATATCTTGCCATTGGTAGGAGTGATAATGGGCAGCGCCTCCGACGAGGAAGCCGTCCAACCGACCATCAACACCCTGGAATCGCTGGGAGTGGACTATGAGGTACGCGTCATGTCGGCGCACCGCACGCCCGAGCGGGTCCACGAATACGCGTCGACGGCGCGGGATCGCGGCATCGAGGTGATCATCGCGGCCGCCGGCGGTTCCGCGGCGCTGGGCGGAGCACTGGCAGCCCAGACCACGTTGCCCGTGATCGGGATTCCGCTGACCTCCAGCGAGCTCAACGGCTGGGACGCGCTGCTGTCCACGGCCCAGATGCCTCCCGGGATACCCGTTGCAGCCATGGCGGTTGGCGGCTGGGGCGCCCGCAACGCCGCGTACTATGCAGCGCAAATCCTCGGGATCAAGCACGACGAGATTCGCGACGCCGTTGAGCGTTACCGGCAGTCCCTGCGTGAACGCTAGAGGCGCCGGACCGGGCCGCCGGATGCCGGCGGTGCTCACGGATTTCGACGATACCGCCGCGGCCCAGAACGTGGCGGAATTGCTGTTGCACGAGTTCGCGCATCCGTCGTGGACCGAAGTGCGGGAACGGTTCCGCGCCGGCGAACTGACGCTCAAGGACTACCAGGAGGAGGCGTTCCTGCTGGTGCAGGCGGACAAGGACTCCATGCAGTCCTACGTCCGGGCACATGCGAATTTCCGCCCCCACTTCGCGGAGTTGTCGGCTTTCTGCCAGGCCCATGTCATCCCCATCTGCATCATCAGCCAGGGCCTGGACTTCTACATCCAGGCTTTGCTGGATGGGTGCGGACAGTCGGATATGCCGGTTTACGCCGTGACCACGGAATTCGACCGGAACGGAAGGATTTCGCGTTACCGGTACGATTTCGCGTATCCGGACGCGCCGCACCTGGGCAACAGCAAGGCGCTGATCGTGCGCCGGTTCCAGGAACAGGGCCACCATGTGTTCTTCATGGGTGACGGGCGGTCGGACTTCGAGGCCGGAGAGGTCGCGGACACGGTGTTCGCTCACCGACAGATGGCGGCGATGTGCGACGAGGCCGGCATCGAGTTCTCCACCTTCACTGACTTCGCGCCAGTCCTGGAGGCGCTGAAGGGTTACATGGGAGCCCTGGAAAGCGCATGATGCAGTTCTGCCCGCCGGGGTGACGCCATGCGGCGTGGCGTTCAAGGCGACGGGGTATGAAACACGCTGTGATAAAATATTTCACCGTCATGGAAACGGGAAACGGCGCGGAGGCGACCCAGTGATTGACCGCTATTCCAGGCCCGAGATGAAAAAGGTCTGGTCTAACGAGAACAAGTACCGCATGTGGCTGGACGTTGAGCTGGCGGTGTGCGAAGCGTGGACCGAGGCCGGCATCATCCCGCTGGAAGACATGGAGTCGTTGCGCGGGGCGGCGTACAACCATCAACGCATGATGGAGATCTTCGAGACTACCCGGCACGACGTCACCGCGTTCCTGCGTTCCATCACGGAGACCCTGGGCCCGGAGGGTCGTTGGCTCCATCTCGGTATGACCTCGTCCGACATGCTGGACACCGGCCAAGCGTTGCAGTTGGTGGCCGCGGCGGATCTCCTGCTGCAAGAAATCGACGCCGCCATAGAGGCGGTGGGCCGGCAGGCGGTCCTTCACAAGGACACGCTGATGATGGGGCGAACCCACGGGGTACACGCCGAGCCGATGACCTTTGGGCTCAAACTGGCCCTGTGGTGGGACGAACTGCGGCGACAACGGGAGCGAATGGCGGCGGCCCGCGAGTCGGTGCGCGTGGGCAAGATTTCCGGAGCGGTGGGAACCCACGCCACGATACCGCCCCACATCGAGGAGCGGGTGTGCCATCACCTGGGCCTGAACGTCGCACCGGTATCCAACCAGGTGGTGCAGCGTGACCGCCACGCCCACTTCATCACCACGGCGGCGCTGGTGGCGGCGTCGTTGGAGAAGTTCGCCACCGAGATCCGGGGGATGCAGCGCACGGAAATCCACGAAGTGGAAGAGCCGTTCGGCGCGGGTCAGACCGGATCGTCATCCATGCCCCACAAGCGTAACCCGGAATTGACGGAGCGCATCTGCGGACTGGCGCGCACCATTCGCGGCAACGCGGTGCCCGCCCTGGAGAACGTGGCCCTGTGGGGCGAACGGGACATCAGCCATTCGTCTTCGGAGCGGATCATCCTGCCGGATACCTGCCTGATGCTGGACTACATCCTGAGCATCTTCACCCACGTTGTGAGCGGTTGGCGCGTGGACGCGGACCGGATGTGGCAGAATCTGGAGAGCAGCCGGGGGCTGATCTTCAGCCAGCGGGTGCTGCTGGCCCTGGTCGAAGACAAGGGGCTGTCCCGTGAGGCGGCGTACGACATCGTCCAACGTAACGCCATGCGAGCGTGGGACGACGCCCAGGACTTCCGGCAATTGCTGAAGTCCGACGGCGAGGCGGTCCAACACCTGAGCGCGGACGAGATGGACGCGCTGTTCGACTACGGTTACTACACCCGATACATCGACGACAACTTCAAGCGGATCGGGCTGCTGCCCGTACCCGCGCTGGCCTGACCCACACTCCTGACCGCTGCCACGCGGTCCCTGAATGGTTGCCATGATTATTGAAACCCGAATGCCCGACCGGATGCATCGCGGCAAGGTCCGCGATACCTACCAGCTCACGGACGACCTGCTGCTGATGGTCGCCACCGATCGAATATCGGCCTTTGACGTCGTGCTGCCCAACGGGATCCCCGACAAGGGCGCGGCTCTGAACCGGATGTCCGCTTTCTGGTTCGGCCTGACCGATCACATTGTGCCCAACCACCTGGTGGCCCTGGCCGACGGGCCGGACGCCGGCGGCTTTGCCGACAACCCGGTCCTGGCCCACCCCGCCTACGCGGAGGACAACGTGGGACGGCAGGCAATGATCGTCAAGAAGGCGGAACGCATCGACATCGAGTGCATCGTGCGGGGTTACATCACCGGGTCGGCGTGGGGCGAGTACCGCAGGCAGGGCACGGTTTCGGGAAAGCCGATGCCCACGGGCCTAGTGGAAGGGGACATGTTCCCCGAGCCCCTGTTCACGCCGACCACGAAGGCGGAAGAGGGCCACGACGAAAACATGACCGATGACGAAGTCGTGGACATGGTGGGCGCGGACACGGCGCAAAGGCTGGCCGAGGTCAGCAAGGCGGTTTATCTGCACGCCCACGACTACGCCAAGGACCGGGGGATCGTGCTGGCGGACACCAAGATGGAGTTCGGCTTCCTGGATGGGGAGCTGATCCTGATCGACGAGTTGCTGACGCCTGACTCCAGCCGATTCTGGGACGCCGAGGGCTACGCGCCCGGGAAATCGCAGCCCAGCTACGACAAGCAGTTCGTGCGAGACTGGTTGACCGCCCAGGGCTGGAACCAGGAACCGCCGGCTCCGGAACTGCCCGATGACATTGTGCAGCGGACCGCCGAGCTTTATCGTCAGGCCTACCAGCGGCTCACCGGCGAAACGCTGTAAGCGTCGTTAGCCAGCCCCGGCACCCCAAGGAACCGAGTTGCCTCCCTCCCGACATCGCCGGCGTAGCGCCGCGCGGCGCTCCCAGCGACGAACGCCACCCATCGCCTCGGGCGGTGGGTTCCGCAGCCGGTGGCTGCTGTTCGCCTTCGCCGCGATTGCCGGACTGTTCATCATTGCGCTGCTCGTACCCGTGGTGCTGCCCGTGAACTTCGGCGGCGCCGGTCAGGGTGAAGCCAGCGAATACGTCGACGGGATTGGAGTTGAAGCGGAACTGGCCCCGAGCGCGGCCCACTTTCCGGACAATCTGACCATCGGTGACGTGGTGCCAGGGGGTTACCTGACGACGCCTCCCACCTCCGGACGGCACTGGAACGGCTGGGTGCAATGCGGTTTCTACACCAACCCAGTGCCCGACGAACGCATCGTGCACAACATGGAACACGGGAACATAATCGTCAGCTACAACCTGACGGACCAGGGGCTGGTCGACGAACTGGAAGAAGTCTTTGACGACATTGGCCTGACCAACGCTTGGGGCGTCGCCAGGCCTTACGATCCGGGCACCCTGGACGCAGACGGCAATGAACTCTTCCCCGAGGGGACCATTGCGCTCACCACCTGGGGTGTCATCGACAAGTGGAACGTGCGAGAGGTGGATGACACCGACAATCACCGGGTGATCGGCGTCGACCAAGACCGGATCGAGCGGTTCTTCGAGGCCTACTCCGGGAAGTTGGGGCCGGAGTTCCCCAACGGCGCCCCGTGCACGACCGGCGGCGTGATGAACCCCTAGGTGCTCCCCGGTTATGATCGCGCGGAGCGCGCTGGGGACCGCCTGCATCCTAGGATTGCTGCTGACGCTGCTGGGTTGCCAGTCTACGCTGGAACCGGTGCCCGCGACCCGGGCGGCGCCCGTGACAATCCCGACGGCCACGCCGGTTCCCACCGTGACTCCCTTCCCAACACCCACGAGTACCCCGGTCCCGGTTGGCAGCGCGTCCGTTCCAACACCGGAACCTACGCAGTCACCAGCCACGCCCGCTCCCACCGCTACCCCCACACCCACGCCGACTGAGATCGCAGCCGCCGGGGTGCTACCCACCGAAGGGCCGATCCGGGTGGAGGCCATGCCCAGCCGGGACCACTTCCCGCCGCAGCTGAAGATCACGGACGTGATCCCCACCGGGTACAGCACTGTGCCGCCAACGTCCGGTCGTCACTGGGGGGCCTGGAGCGATTGCGGGTTTTACAACCACCCGTTACCGGACGAACTGCTGGTGCACAACCTGGAACACGGGAACATCATCGTCAGTTACAACCTGGACGGTGATGCCGAGGTTGCCGAATTGAGAGCGGCAGTGGAAGCGATACCGCTGGCCAGGGAGTACGCGATCGTCCGTCGCTACCTGGCGATACCGGAAGGCATGGTAGCCTTGACCACCTGGGGCGTGCTGGACCGGATGGAGGGCGTGGACCCGGCGCGCATCGCGAGGTTCTTCGCGGACTACCCCGGGAACACTGGCCCGGAGTTCGCCAACGGGTTGCCATGCACCACCGGGATCGACATGACGCAATCGTCCGGCGGCTGACAGCCGGAGAGATCAACAAGGCAGGGCGACCAGCATGTTTTTGGCACGGGTCTACGTGACCCTGAAACCCGCGGTGAACGACCCCCAGGGACTGACGGTGATGGGCGGCCTGCACAGCATGGGCTACGAAACGGTGGCAGACGTGCGCATCGGCAAGTACCTGGAGATCCGGGTCGACACGGAAAACCGGGATCAAGCCGAGAGCGACGTTGCGGGAATGTGCGACCGACTGTTGGCGAACCCGGTCATCGAGAATTACAGTTTCACGCTGGAACGGGTCGAATAACGTTGGGGCGGACCCTGGTCCGCCCCAAATACTCCGGTAAACCCCGAGACCGGGCCGTGCGTTAGTGCAGATGTTCCTGCAAGAGCCCCACCAGCTCGTCGACCGTGGCCTTCTGCCAATCGCCGGCGCGGGCCGCGGTTCGGGCACGCCGTTGGCGGCCGAAGTCCTGGTCGGAGATGTCCGGCTGCTCTGAGCGTATCGACGCTTCGATCTCGCCCTGCTCCCGGTTGGCGACCTCGGAGCGCTCGATCCAGTGGCAGATGTACTCGTGACCCTGGTCGTAGAACACGGCCACGGGGATCGACATGTACAGCCCCTCCTTGAGGAACTCGTTCATGATGTCGTGGTTCTCGTCCCTGGGGAAGATGCGCAGTTCGAGCCCGGCGGCTTCCGCGACGCGGGCCAGGACCGGCAATTCGCGCACGACGTCGCCGCACCAGTCTTCGCCGATGACCATCATGCGGGCGGGGCCGCTTTCACGAGAAGCCAACTCCTGCAGCCGGGCGGTTTGTTCGGCGTCCAGCGACACGTTGGAGTAGTACTCTTCAATCCGCGCCTTGTTGACCTTGACGGTGTCCATGTATTGATCGTAGGTCATGCCCTGAGCATAGCGCTCGGGGGTCACCACGCTGGCTTCCTGCACCATGATTGCACCTCTTGTGTTCAGCGATTGGGTTCCGACAAATGTCAGGCGAAGGGATGGGGACGGGCCGCCGGCCGGTCAGCCGATTTCTCAACCGCGCTGGCCGCGAAAACCCATCTCCACCTTGCCATCGGGCCACACGATGATGGGAACGGTATCCCCGAAGTCCAGGGCTTCATCCAGCATGTCCTGGCTCTGATCGACCCGGCGTTCTTCGTATTCCACGCCCTCGCGTCGCCAGGCCGCGCGCAGCGAATCGCATGCTGGACACACTGTGAGGGTATACACGATGGGGATATCTGCCATGTTTGCCTCCCGTGTCGCGAGCCGACTATGGCGGCATTCTACAACTTTGCGTCGGTCACTGCTATAATCCCCGACGATTCACCGACATTCAAGGAGACGACAATGATCGCGCTGATTGTGGAAATCAACATCAAACCCGGTTTCAAAGACCAGTTCATGGAGTCCATGCTGGGCGACGCTCGGGGTTCCAACAACGATGAGCCGGGATGCCTGCGCTTTGACGTCCTGCAGGACAACGAGGACGAGAACAAGATCCACCTGTTCGAGGTTTACGAGGACGAGGCGGCGGTGGAAGCCCATCGCAACGCGCCACACTTCATCAAGTGGCGGGAGGAGTGCGCCGACTGGTTCGCCACCGAGAACATCCGCAAGATCGCCACGCCGGTATATCCGGTGCCGGAGAAGTGGGAAAAGCGGCCTCCGGTGGACTGATCGCGTCACGGCGCGCGTCAACAACAAGGGGCAGGCTCTACACCTGCCCCTCGTGATTCCAACGACCGCGGGCTACTCGATCCGGCGTTGCAGGACCCGCTTGAAACCGCGCACGAATGCGTCGATTTCAACCTCGCCCAACTCCGTGGACACCGCACCGACCAGGTTGGGAGCCAGCAAGAACCCTTCGTTCAACATCCCGATGAACACCTGGCCGGCCAGCGCCTTGTCGGTCGCGGCGATGTCGCGATAGTGGTTCAGCGGCCCGCTGCCAAAGTGGATGCCGAACAGTGAGCCGGCTCCGGTCACGATGACGGGCTGTTCCAGCTCGGCGCACACCTGGCGAATGCCCTGCCGCAGCATCTCCGTCAACTCCGCGAGACGCCGGTACACGGTGGGCGTCAACTGGTTCAGCGTGGCCACGCCGGCGGCCATGCTGATGGGATTGGCGTTGAAAGTGCCGCCGTGGGCGATGGCGGCGCCATTGACCGGACTGTATTGCGCCATCACGTCGGACCGGCCGCCGAACGCGCCTACGGGGAAACCGCCGCCGATAATCTTGCCGAGGGCCGTCATGTCGGGTGTGACGCCGTAATATTCCTGAGCGCCGCCCGGCGCGACACGGAAGCTGATCACCTCGTCGAAAATCAGCAGCGCCCCACTGTCGTCGGCGAAATCGCGCAGCATGGAAAGATAGGCGGGGTCGGCCGGCAGCATTCCCACGGAGCCCATGATCGGCTCCACGATTACCGCCGCCAAGTCCTCGCGGTTCTCTTCGAGGATGTTTCGGGCAATCTCCACATCGTTGTAGGGCACGATGACGGCCTGGTCGAGGACGCCGTCGGCCAGGCCGGCGCTGGACGCGACCGGTTCCGGATGATCGTACGCGCCGCCGGTGGCTGGGTCGATCCTCAGGCTGACCAGTACGGCGTCGTGCGTGCCGTGGTAACCCCCTTCCACCTTGGCAAACTTGCTGCGGCCGGTGAAGGCGCGGGCGGCGCGGATGGTATTGAGGGTTGCCTCGGTGCCGGAGTTGGTGAACCGAACCTGGTCGAAGGAAGGGATGCGTTCGCACAGCAGTTTGGCCAGCTCCACCTGGTGCCGGTTGGGCGAATTGTAGGCCAGACCCAACTCCATCTGCTGGCGCGCGGCGTCGAGGACAGGAGCGGGCCCATGCCCCAGGATCATGGTGGTCATCGTATTGATGAAGTCCAGGCGCCCGACGCCGTCGGCGTCGGTAACCACCGCGCCCTGGGCGGATTCGGTAAAGATCGGGTAGGGGTTCCAGAAGATCGAATGACGGCTATCGCCGTCGGGCAAATATCGGCAAGCCTCCTCCCAGATCGCGCGGGACTTGGGCGTGGTTTCCATGTAGCGGGTTATCTCGTTGGAAGGCACAGTACAACTCCGAAAAAACACAGTGTCCTAAACTTAACAATAGCAAACCGCGTCCGCATCCCAAGCGGATCACCCGGACAGCGCCAGGGCAAATGCCGTCCGGCGACGCTCCGGGAAGCGGCGGTCACACCGGGAGATCCGCCGCACCGCGGCAAGACGACCTAATTGTCCCCGCCGGCAGGACTGGCTACGGCCGCCACCGGGCGAGCCTCGCCGCGGAAGTAAATGCCGCGCCAGAACCCGCTGCCGATCACAGTACCAACCACCACCAGGGTGAACGCGGCTCCCGCAATCGCCATCACCAGGCCCGGCGACCAGAAGTCCGCCAGGCGCCCGTATAACAGGTTCGCGAAGGCCATGCTCCCGCCGACGTGCATGGAATACACGGAAGAAACGCGGCCGCGAATTTCGTCAGGCACCACCGACTGGATGATGGTGTGGGTGATGGTCATGAATCCGGAGGTGCCCAACCCCATGAGGATCGCGGCGAACATGGAGACTCCGGTCTGAGCGGAGAGCCCCAGCCCGATGGGCGTCAGGCTGCTGGTGAATCCGAGGAACAGGAAGACCCTACCGCGCGTCATGTGGCTGACGATGCCTCCCACGAAAATGGAAGAGAGCAGCGCCCCGATGCCCAGGGCAGCCATCAGCGCGTACACGTCATTCTCGCTGAACGTGACCCCGTCCGGGGACAACTTCTCCAGGGCCAGGGGCGGAAGCATCGACTCGAAGGACATCACCAGCACGCAGTGGGCCAGGGTCATGAGAATGATCCCGAACACCAGTGGGGTGCTGTACGAGTACACGAACCCGGCCGCCGTGTTGGCCCAGAAACTGCGCCGCCGATCGATTCGTCCAGAAGAAACGGTCCGAATGCTGAGCGCGGCCGCCAGGGCGACCAGGTAGAAGACCGCGCAGGCCCAGAACACGATGGCCGAAGTGCCGATGGTCAACGCCAGGTTTTGAATGCTGAACCCCACGCCTCCTTCGCCGAACAGCACGCTGCTGCCCACCGTTGCGGATACCGCCAACAGGACGGCCGGACCCATCGCCCGCGAACCCTGCTGCATGGCCTCGTTGAGCGCCACGGCGTTGGGCAGGCGATCCCGGTCCACCAGGTTTGGCGTCAACGCCTGAGCCGCGGTCTGCTGGGTGGCACGGAGGGTGCCGTTCACGATTGCCAGCAGCAGGACATACCAGGGGTTGTCCACTCCCGTCATCACCAGTACCGCCATGATCGCTGCCTGCGTGAGCTGCAGAGCGTAAACCCACTGCAACAGCGTCTTGCGGGTCATTTTGTCGGCAAGGTACCCGATAAACGGCGTCGCGAAGAAACGGGGCGACATGGCGGCGAAGGTGATCAGGCCGACCCAGAGGCCCCAGGTTCCCTGCAGTTCGGGGATGCTGTACACCCATGCCCCGCGCGCGACGATCAGGGCCCACGCGCCGCTGCCGCTGGATAGCGAAGCCACCGCGAGGAAGCGGAAGTCGCGGAACACCAGTGCGGCCAGGAACCGATAAGCCTTTTGCTGGAAGAAGTTGCGCTGCGGGGCGGGAGCCGTGGCCATTTGGAACTCCTGCTGGCGGCCGGGACCGGGTATGTCCACCGACATGATCCGGCTGGGTGCGCAGGTCAAAACCGGCAGACCTACGCTGCCGAGAATACTGATGCCGTCGTTACTCGTGGTTAGTTTTGCGTAGTTGGCGCATTATAACCCACGGCATACGGCGGTCAAATGACGAAGACCGGGGGTTCGAGCGGCCGGTGGCTGCGGAACTCATCACGCGACCACACGCTCTTCAGAAGCGGGTCCGGTAGATGCGCTGCCCGCGCGAGGGGCGGCCGCGAACCAATTCGCGGGACGATGGGCATGGAGCACCGGGCGCACGCCCGGGCGAGTGCGGTTTTCGCTCCGTCGGCCGGTGTCAGGCGGACCGGAGCGGCCCGTCAGTGGCCTTGCAGCAGGCGGACGCGAGAGACCAGGAATAGCTCGTCGCCGTCGCGTTGGATGCCGAACTCGGTGAACTCGGGGGCAACCGGCAGGTGTTCCCGAATGGTGAAGAGCATGCTGTTCCGCAGGGCGGACAATTGTGGCCCGGAGATGTCCGTTCGGTCCCGGCGGATGGCCGACTGAACCCGCTCCCGGGCGACCTGTCGCGGACTGCCCCGGCCATGATTCCGTTTTTTGCGAAGCAGATCAAACATGGGCGGAGGCTCGGCGGTTGATGCCCATGATGTTGCGCACCTTTTCCATGATGGAGGTGGGAGCTTCGTCCAGCAGATCAATCAACGGGAGATGCTCGCCGTCGATTCGAGCGGCGATGCGCACAAACTCGCGGCCCGAAGCCGACTGGTTGTCGTACACGACGGGAGTGCCGCTGTTGGTAGAAGTTATGACCCGGTCGTCGGCCGGCACCAGGCCGATGGCATCGACCGCCAGCATCTCCAGCACGTCCGACGCGTCCATCATGTTGCCCTGGCGAACCATTGCAGGGTTGATGCGGTTGATGATCAGCCGGATTTCCCGGATATCCGCCGCCTGCAGCAGACCGATCACCCGGTCGGCGTCTCGGATGGCTGAAACCTCGGGGGTGGTGACCACCAGGGCTTCCTGGGCCGCTGCGATGGCGTTGCGGAAACCCTGCTCGATTCCCGCCGGGCAGTCGACGATTACGTAATCGAAATCGTCCTCCAATCTCTCACAAAGGCCGACGAGTTGCTGGGTGGTGATGCAATCCTTGTCACGGGTTTGCGCGGCGGCAATCAGGTAGAGATCACCGGCATGTTTGTCACGGATCAGGGCCTGCTCCAACCGGCAGCGTCCCTCCACCACATCAACCAGGTCGTACACGATGCGGTTCTCCAGACCCATCACCACATCGAGATTGCGCAGTCCTATGTCGGTGTCAATGACGGCGACGCGGTTGGACCGGAGAGCCAGGGCGGCGCCCACGTTGGCGGTTGCGGTAGTTTTTCCCACGCCCCCCTTTCCAGAGGTCATGACAATGGTCTTACCGCTCATTGGGATTGCCTCCCTGGTGAATGGAATTGTTTTTCAGGTACGGGGCGACCTGAATGGCGCCGTTCGAGACCCTGGCCAGGGTGGGACCGTTGCCATCGCTGCTCTGGCGCCCGAACGCGTTGGTAGGGCCGTCACGGTGCCAGGAGTGATCGGCGATGCGCAGCACCGGATACGCGATCGACATGGCCAGGATGGTGGCGGTGATGTCGCCGCTGGCGCCGGCGTGCGCCTGGCCGCGCAACCCGCCAAAAACGATGACGTCCCCTTCGGCGATCACCTGGGCCCCGGGATTTACGTTGCCCAAGATAACGGCGTGGCCGGGAAACCGGCGCGTTTCGCCGGCGCGCAGATTTCCACGCGCGATTTCGACCGGAACCCGGTATCGGTCTTCCGCATCGGCGGGAGCAGGCTCGGGAACCGGCAGTTCTTCCGAGGTGCGCGGAAGGTCCGCCTCTTCGAGCGTACCGGTTTCAACAGGCGGGTCAGCCGCTTGTACAACGGACTCAACGCCGAGCGGCGGCCGGCCGGATATACCAGCCTGCTGTTCCAACAGCCGGGCGATGCGTTGGTTCTCCCTTTCCAGTATCTCGGGCCGGCACCAGAATTGCTTGACGGAAAGGCCGGATTCCGACTCGATGACCTTCCGGATGCGGTCCTGGTCGGTATCTCGGAGGAGGCGAACACCGATGTCGGCGATTACTTCGCCACCGGAGTAAAGGTGGCGGTTGCGACCCAGGAGTTCGCGCAGCGCGCGGCAGGCGTCATTCAGCGGTACGCGGTCGTCGATTTCGAAGTTGACTGACGCGCCACGGCCGGACACCCGGATCAGATCGTGGGTTTCTGTGAGTTCGGTCGTCATTGCCATCATTTATAGCAACTGACGGCGGACGCAGGCATTGGAACAGGTTTGCAAGTTTGGTCGAATTCAAAAATTCAGCCCCGGAACTGGATCAGGTCCGCGACCGTGAGCTAAGGCGTGGCGTCGGGCAGTTCGGGTACGCGTGCTATGGATTGGTCGGTCAATCCCAGCCAGTTGGCGTCGGGGTCTTCGATGGCGGCGAATGTGCCCCACGGAAGATCAGCAGGAGGCATGGAAATTCTGACGCCGCACGCTTCCAGACGGGCCACCGTGCCCGGCACATCGGCGCAGTAAAACACGATCGACGGCTTGCGTTCCGCCCAGTCAGGCATGAACTCAGGGCAATCGCGTCTTATCCGAGGAGGATTTTGAGCAGGTAGTCTTCGTCCCATCCGGCGTTCAGGCGTTTCCCCTGGATGCCTACTTTCAGGGTTTTCTCATTTTTCAACAGGTTGTGTCCGATCTGCCGCAGGGTGT
>JAJEIA010000154.1 GCA_022823505.1 Dehalococcoidia bacterium | reverse complement strand
TGACCGAAGGATGCCGCTGACCGAAGGATGCCGCTGACCGAAGGATGCCGCTGACCGAAGGATGCCGCTGACCGAAGGATGCCGCTGACCGAAGGATGCCGCTGACCGAAGGATGCCGCTGACCGAAGGATGCCGCGAATTCAGGGGAGATCAGTCAACAGTGGAATACGAAACCGTCATCGGGCTCGAGGTGCACGTCCAGTTGGACACCCGCAGCAAAATGTTCTGCGGCTGCCCCGCCGACTACCAGACCGCCGAACCGAACACACGCACCTGCCCGGTTTGCCTGGGGCTGCCCGGCGCGTTGCCCGTCATCAACCGGCGCGCGGTGGAATACACCGTCATGACCGGGTTGGCGCTCCACTGTCGGATACCTGAGTTCACCAAGTTTGATCGGAAGAACTACCCATACCCCGACCTGATGAAGGGGTACCAGATTTCCCAGTACGACCTGCCGCTGGCCCTGAACGGCTACCTGGAGATTGACGGGGACCCCGACCTGGAGTACGGAGGGCGACCCATCGGCGTTGAGCGTGTCCACCTGGAAGAGGACGTCGCCAAGATGCAGCATTTTCCCGACGATGCCGACGGCTACTCGCTGGTCGACGTGAACCGGTCCGGCGTGCCGCTCATGGAAATCGTCAGCAAACCGGACCTGCGTTCTCCGGAGGAAGCCAGACAGTACCTCACATCGCTGCACTCCATGGTGCAGTATCTCGGCGTTTCCACAGCGAACATGCAGGACGGCAACTTCCGCTGCGACGCCAACGTGAGTATTCGTCCGGCCGGCAGTGACATATTCGGCACCCGCACGGAAGTCAAGAACATGAACAGCTTCCGGTCCGTTTACCTGGCCCTCGAGTACGAGGTGGAGCGGCAGCGGCGCGTGGTGGAGGATGGCGGAACCGTGGTGCAGGAAACCCGCGGGTGGGTGGAGGACCGGGGCGTAACCGTGTCCCAGCGCAGCAAGGAATACGCCCACGACTACCGTTATTTTCCCGAGCCCGATCTGCCTCCGCTGAACATCGGCGCCGAATGGGTGGACAGTCTGCAATCCGCTTTGCCCGAATTGGCACCGCAGCGCAAGGCGCGCATCCAGGCGCAGTACGGGCTATCCGAGTATGACGCCGGCCAGTTGACCGTCTCCCGCGCGATGGCCGACTACTTCGAAGCGACGGTGGCGTTACGCGGCGAAGCGGCGAACCGGCCCGCAGTGGCCAAGGAGGTCGCCAACTGGATGACCGGCGATCTCTCATATCTGCTCAATCAGGACCACCGCGATATCGCCGCGTGTCCGGTGAGTCCGGCCGGTTTGACGGAGTTGCTGGGCCTGATCGCGGACGGTTCTTTGTCCACGTCACTGGCCAAGCCGGTGCTGGAGCAAATGTATGCTACCGGTGGTCCTGCGGCCGAAATCGTGCGGGAACAGGGACTGGCGCAGATCAGCGACACCGGGGAGATCGAGGCCGCAGTCGCCGAGGCGATAGCCGCCAACCCCAAGGCGGTTGCCGATTACCTCAGCGGAAAGGAGACCGCCGCCCGCTTCCTGATGGGGCAGGTCATGCGTATTACCAAGGGGCAAGCGCAACCTGAATTGGCCTTGCAACTGGTCCAGGCCGGGCTCGAGGCTCAACGGCCCTAGCGTGTTACAATGGTGGCCGGAGAAACGATATGAGCCTGCTCAACATAGCCCAGATCGTCACCTCGATCGTGCTGGTCCTGATCATCCTGTCCCAGGTCCGGGAGGCTGGAACCGGGATGTTCGGGAGCGCCCAGAACACGGTACGCACCCGGCGGGGACTGGAACGCACCATGTTCCAGTTGACCATCGCCTTGATTGTCGTGTTCCTGCTGGTATCGGTTCTCAGCGCGCGTTTCACCTGACCGCGGCGACGCAATCGCGCCGGGCCGGGTTTGAGTGTCCGCTCCGCCCATAGTTCTCGCCACAGATTTTGGCCTCGCCGATGCCTACGTGGGCATGATGCGCGGGGTCATTTTTTCGATTCGCCCGTCGGCCACCGTTATCGATCTGACCCACGGCATCGGCCCCCAGGACGTGCGCCATGGCGCCGTGACCCTGGCGGACACCCATGCCTACTTCCCCGACGGCGCAATTTTCGTCGCCGTGGTCGATCCCGGGGTTGGGACGGACCGGCGGGCCATCCTTCTGGAAACCCCTCAACACCGCTTCGTCGCGCCGGACAATGGCCTTCTGACCCTGGTATGCCGGCGGTACGATCCCGGCTTCGGCGACTCCGATACCGCTGGTCCGACCGCCGTCCCAAAGGATTGCCGAGCCTGGCGGTTGACCAACTCATCGTACTGGCGCCATCCGGTCAGCGCCACTTTCCACGGCCGCGACGTTTTTGCCCCGGCGGCGGCGCACCTGTCCAAGGGCGTAGCACCCGAAACGCTGGGGGATCCTGCGCCCACGATTACCGCGCTGTCGCTGCCGCCGCCGCGACCGGAAAGCAACGTAGTTCAAGGGCAGATCATCTTCGCCGACGCCTTCGGAAACCTGGTCAGCGATATCACCGCCGATATATTGACCGACATGGGTGTGTCTGGTCGGGAGTCCGAAGTGGTGGTCGAAATCGCCGGGCGGGTGATCACCGGCTTGTCCCGGACTTTCCACGATCCACCCGGGGGCGGGCTGAAGGCGCTGTTGGGCAGCCACGGACGATTGGAGGTTGCCCTCGTAGATGGGAACGCATTAGCAGCCTTGGGCGTCGGGAGCGGCACGAGGGTGGCCGTTGTTGCCCCACAATCCGACCGGTCCGTTCAGGCCAGATCCGTAAACGATATCCCCGAAGACAGATAGCGCAGGATACGCTCCAAAAACCGCGCGGCCCGTTGATGCACTTCTCGAACGTAGACCGCTGAATATCTCTGTTGCGGATCGTAATCGGCTCCTAAGCGGAGGTCATAAAGGTTTCCGATTTCGCTGCCCCAGTGGCCCTCTAATGGGCCGTTTCTGACCAGTTGCAGGCCGAACTGCTGCCTGACTGAGCCATGCGATTGGGGAGCCGTGCCGGTGCGGTAGGTGAGCGCGGCTTTGGCTGCATGGAATGCGGCATAGTAGTCGCGGGATATTGTGTCCGCGAGGCAACCGTGATTCAGACACAAAGAGGCCGCGTGCAAGCTGTGCATGGCGCGCCGCCACTCAGCAATGACGAGCGTTTGGTTCATGTCAGCCGGGCGTTGCTGCGCATCACTGCCCGGAAAATATCAGAGCCGGCCTCCCCGCGTTCCAACCATTCATCCAGCGTGTAAACCATGATGATGGGCGCCACGAAGAAGCCTTCCATGTCTACCATGTGGCCCAGGCGTCCCACTGCGTCCTTTTGAAACCAGTCGCCTTTGCTGATGAGTATCAGCGTGCAGAATCTGGCGCTTGGCCTCAGGTCCCCCCGCGCGCGGGGGCCATAAACCGTTACTTCCTGCACCAGATCCGAAAACTCTTCATTCAGCCGGGCGCGGTAAGTATCGAGCCAGGCTTTCTCGTTTTCCAACAGGGCAAGTTTGATGCCGTTCCGTGGCGCACCCTCATCCATTGAGAATTCATCATCGATATCCCAATGATCAAAACTGCCGGTCATCTTTCCTCCATCAAGCCCGGGCGCTTTGAAACGGTCACGAGCACAGGGTATCACACGCGTGGGATTTACAGCCGCGCGCACCTTGCGCCGTCAACCGACCGGGCTTATTTTCTGTATAATCCCCAAGTATCCAAACTGCGAATCCAACATTTAACCGGCACAAGGAGCGTGTAGCCATGGAACTCGACCGCGACACCTTGCTGAAACTCTACCGAACCATGACTACCATTCGTCACTTCGAGGAACGTGGCGTGCCTGAAACCGGGCAACGGGGGATGTCTGCGTCGGTTCACTCGTCCGTGGGGCAGGAAGCCGTGCCCACCGGAGTGTGTGCGCACCTTACCGATGACGACTACATCGGCAGCACCCACCGCGGTCACGGCCACTGCATCGCCAAGGGTGTGGACCCGAAGCTCATGATGGCGGAACTCTTCGGTCGGAGCCATGGTCCGAACAAGGGCAAGGGCGGCTCGATGCACATCGCTGACATGAGCAAGGGCATGCTGGGAACCAACGGCATCGTCGCCGGCAGTGTCCCGCTGGCCGTGGGGGCGGCGCTGACTTCCAAAATCCAGAAGCTTGGTCGTGTCGCCGTGGCGTTCTTTGGTGATGGCGGCGCCAACCAGGGCGTGCTTCACGAATGCATGAACCTGGCGTCCGTGTGGAAGTTGCCGGTTATCTTCTGCTGCGAGAACAACGGCTACGCGGAGTCGACGCCGGTGGAATACGGCCTGTCTGTCGCCAACGTAGCCGATCGCGCCGCCTCATACGACATGCCTGGGTTCCACGTCGACGGCATGGACGTGCTGGCGGTGTTTGAAGCGGCGGGAGAGGCAGTATCCCGCGCCCGCGCCGGTGACGGCCCGGCGCTTTTGGAAGCCCGCACCTATCGCTATTACGGACACACCGTCTTCGACAATCCGCTGACCTACCGGACCAAGGAGGAAGAGGATCATTGGCGGTCCCGCGACCCGCTGCTGACCTTCCGCAACCACATGGTCGCCCAGGGCAATGTGATCACCGCCGAAGAGCTGGATCAGATGGATGAGGAAGCCCGCGTGCTGATGGAAGAGGCCGTGGCTTTCGCCGATGCCAGCCCCCTGCCCGAGCCCCACGAGATCTACGAGGATGTGTACGCGGACTACCCGGTGGACATGATGCGTCGCGGCGCGAACATGCCGGTATAGAGCGCATCGATCGGCCTGTTTCACCAGGAGATTTCCATGGTCATGGACCTTGGCAAAGGCCAGCCCAATCTGACCGACGTCGAAATTTCGGCACTGGGCAAGTTGATCTACCGTCAAAAGATCCGGCCGCTGATGACCGAAAAGGACATCGGCAAATACGTAATCGTGGACGTTTACAGCGGCGAGTACGAGATTGACGAGGACAGTGTGAAGGCTGATCACAGGTTGAAAGAACGGGTCACCGACGCCCGTGGCTACATCATGCGCGTGGGATACTCCGCGGCGTATTTTATTGGCTGGCACGAGGAACCGGAACTGTGACCAACGGATTCGTCACCGCCACTCGCAAACCGCTGTTGAGCGCCACACTTCTCGACACTGCAGAACGTCGGCACACCATTCCCTTCGTGCTGGATACTGGTTTTACCGGGCAGTTGCTTCTGCCAGAGCGGTATATTCGCAGGCTGGGAATCAGGATGGATAGAAGTAGCACCGGACGTTTGGCCAGTGGAGAAATGACCGAAATTGCGACGGGCACCGCAACAGTCATTTGGCAAGGCAGGCGCCGCAGTGTGCGGGTGCTTCAACTTGATTCCGAACCCCTCCTCGGCATGGAATTTCTCTGGAACCACCGCATCACCATTGACGCCGTTGCCGACGGCGCAGTGAGCATCACCCCCCTGGGAGGCTGAAACTATGACTACTCTTACCGAAACCCCCATGCTTCCCCCGCCGGGGGAGACCCGGGAATTGCAGACCCGTGAAGCCATCAACGAGGCCCTGCTTCAGGAGATGCGCCGCGATGAGACCGTCATCATCATGGGCGAGGAAATTGCCGGAGGCGCTGGGCGCGAGCATCTGGGAATCGTCGACGCCTGGGGCGGGGCCTTCCGCACCACCCGGGGTCTGATCCAGGAGTTCGGCAACGAGCGGGTGCTCGATACGCCGCTGTCCGAGGCGGCTTTCGTCGGGACCGCCATCGGGGCCGCCTCCACGGGCATGCGCGCCGTGGCGGAGTTGATGTTCGTCGATTTCGTCGGCGTCTGCATGGACCAACTGCTGAACAACGCGGCAAAGATGCGTTACATGTTCGGCGGCCAGGTCAAGGTGCCCTTCGTCATGTTGACCCGCATCGGCGCGGGCTTTGGCAGCGCGGCTCAGCACTCCGAGTCGTTCTATTCCCTCTTCAGCCATATCCCGGGCCTCAAGGGCGTCTGCCCTTCCGATGCCTACACGGCCAAGGGGCTGCTGCTCTCCGCCATCCGCGACGACGACCCCGTGGTCTTTTTCGAACACAAGGGACTTTACGGCGAGACCTGCCCTGTGCCGGAGGACATGTACACTCTGCCCCTCGGCAAAGCCCGCACCGTGCGTCCCGGAACCGATCTGACCATCGTAGGCATCAGCAAAATGACCTGGGTCGCCGTGGAGGCCGCCGAGGAGCTGGCCAAGGAGGGCATTAACGCCGAGGTCATCGACCTGCTCAGCGTGTCGCCCATTGATTACGACCACGTTCTGGACTCAGTGCGCCGTACCCACCGGTTACTGGTTGTGGACGAGGATACGCCGGTCTGCAGCATTTCCTCCGATATTTGCGCCCGCGTGGCCGAGGAGGCCTTCGATTACCTGGACGCCCCGCCGTCCCGGGTCACCCCGCCCCATACGCCGGTTCCGTACAGCCGCGCCCTGGAGAACATCTACCTCCCCAACGCGGAGCGAGTGGTGAACACCGCCCGCAGACTGACGGCGTAGCCGCAAGCCACCGGGGCGGGCCGCAAACCCGCCCCGACTTTTTGCAACTCTCGAATCAACCAATTCTGGAGGCGAATCTATGACTACTGTAGGAAGCGGAAAGCACACGTACACTCTGACCTCGGATTGGGCAAAGATGCCCGACGCGCATCCCATGGGCGCCGTCAGCGCGCTGGCCAGCGACTCCGCCGGCGACATCTACGCTTTTCACCGGGCCGACCCGCCCATCGCCATTTTCGATCGCAATGACGGCTCGTTCAAGAGCGGCTGGGGCAACGGCGGCTTCGTCTACGCCCACGGTTTCTACATTGAGGACGACATCGTTTACCTGACCGACCGGGACACCTCGACCTGCATGATGTACACGCTGGATGGCAAGCCGATCCAGATGCTGGGCCGCCACGGTGTGCACTCCGACACGGGCTGCGAGGTCGCTGGGGCCCTGGTGCCCCGCGCTGCCGGTCCATTCAACTACCCCGCGGAACTCGTTCCTTCTCCCAGCGGCGACCTGTACGTGGCGGACGGCTACCGCAACGCCCGCATCCATCGCTTCGACAACGACGGCAATCACAAATATTCCTGGGGGAAGCCGGGCAAGGAACATCCCTACGAGTTCCACCTGCCGCACAGCCTCCTCGTGACGCGCGACGACCGCGTGTACGTCTGTGACCGGGAGAACAGTCGGGTCCAGGTCTTCAACACGTCGGGCGATTTCCTCGCCATGTGGACGGACACCTGCCGGCCGACGGACATTGCGGAGACGCCGGAGGGTGATTTCGTGGTCAGCCAGCTGGCGCCGCTGGACGAATCGCATCCGCCGCGAGTGGCGATCTTCGACCGGGACGGCAACGTCCTGGCTCGCTGGGACAGTCGCTCGGCCCACGGGATCTGGTGCGATGCCCACGGGGACATCTTCCTGGCATTGACCGGCGACAAGGCAGTGGACAAGTACGCCCGGGGCTGAGTTCACAAGCTTTGGGCTCAACCACTCTATGGGGGCGGAAACTGTCCGCCCCCTTTGGCATGAACATCGATCTGCTACAATCGGCCGAACACAGCTACTGAAAGGCAGCCGCAGGGGAGAGTCGATATGGACCTGGGTCTTTTCTACCAAATTCAGGTTCCCAAGCCGTGGGACGACGAGAGCGAAACACGTAAGTTTCAGGAAATGATGGAGCAGGTGTGCTTCGCGGAAGAGATAGGCATGACCTCCGTGTGGTTTGTTGAGCATCATTTCCGCTCGGAATGGTCCCACTCCAGCGCGCCGGACATCACTCTTGCCGCGCTGAGTCAGCGCACGACCAACATGCGATTGGGCATAGCCGTCGTGTTGGCCCCGCTGCACCACCCGTTGAACGTTGCCTCCCGCATGGCGACGTTGGATGTGATCTCCGGCGGGCGGGTGGACCTGGGTATCGGCCGTTCGGGCTATCCCTACCAGATGCTTCCCTATGGGTCCGACTTGGCCGACGTGTCGGAGATGGTGGAGGAATATCTTCAGATCATCCCGGGCGCGTGGACCGAGGAGATGTTTGAATTTGAAGGCAAGCACTACCAGATACCGCCCCGCGAGGTGATCCCAAAGCCCGTGCAAAAACCGCATCCTCCGATCTGGCAGGCCGTGAGCCAGGAGTCCACCGCCGAAAAAGTCGGCCGCCAGGGTCTTGGCTGCCTGGCGCAAACCAGTGTGGGCCTGGACCGCGCGGAGGGTTTGATCCAGATTTACCGCGATGCCATAGCCAATCCGGAACCGGCTACCAAGCTCGTGTATCCGCGCGTCGCCGGCAACACCGTGGGCCTCTGCATGGAGAACCGGCAGAAGGCGTTCGAGCGCGCCGAAACCATCATTGACTGGTATCGTGAGCAGCAACGCATTCGCGACTCATACGTTTGGCAAGGCTACGACCCCGCCCGGGTTCCCGAGGATTACCAGTGGCATTACCAGAGGGCGGTCAACGCCGATACCGCGCGGGCCGATCAGGTCAGTTCGCGCCAACTGATCGAAGAGGGCGGCCGTTTCTGCATCGGCGACCCCGATGACTGCATCAAGTACATCGAAGACTACGAGCGGATGGGCGTGGACGAGATCATGCCGCTGTTTCAGGTTGGGCCCGTGACCCACTCCGAAGTGATGGAAACTCTGCGCCTGTTTGGCGAACACATCATCCCGCACTTCCGGGCGAAAGCCCGTCGGGAAGAACTGGCAGCGGACAACTGACAACGGCCGGACCGCAGCCGCGGTCTCGGCCTGACGATCCCGGCAAAAATAGGGCGGGTCAGCGACCCGCCCCTTTCGTGGTTTGATGTTCGGCTGTTGGACTACCGGCCGTACTCGGTACCGGAGCCGTTCCCGTAACCGTTCCCGTAGCCGTACGTCTGGCGGTCCTCGGTGGCCATCCGGGAGCGCTCTCGCTCGAGCCGGACCTGCTGTCCACGGGAGACGTACCCGTACTGCGATTCCGGTTCGTGTCCGTTGGCCGGCGGCATGAAGTGGCGTGAACCGAAGCCCGCGTATTCCAGCGTACCAGCCAGCTGCATCGGGGTGTTGTCCTCGCCCATGATGTCGCTGATGGTCGGGATATTGTCGTTTTGCAGCGGGAAGAACAGAGAGACGTGCATGTGGCGGTCGTCCGGCGACTGCTGGAAGTTCGATGAAGCGAATGACCACATGAGGTTCGGGTAGGCAACGTCGAAGTCTTCGCGGTGCATCTGGTCCTGGACGTCGGAAGCGATTTCGGCCAGTCCGGACGGTTCCACCGGCAACGTTATCACCATGCGCATCACGGTGTCCCCTTCGGGGAAGGGATGTTTCGCCAACTGCAGATCAGTGCGCTTGGGATCCATGATGTCCCACATCGCCGATTTGATCGAGAACGGCAATTGCTTGGCGGTGTCGTTGACGACCACGATTTCGCGGCCCCGGAAAGGCCCGAACAAACGAGAGCCGCTGCGGGTGTCGGCGATGTCAACACGTCGATTCAGCACGCGAACTCCGAACCAGCCATTGGAGTAGTCTCCAAAACTGTTGACGGTCTCCGCCATCGACCCCGCGTCAACCTGGTACCGCATTCCGGCTTCCATCGACGCAAGCGCGATAGCCAGTTTGTCGTCCAGACGCTCAAA
Organism: Dehalococcoidia bacterium; assembly: GCA_022823505.1. GTDB lineage: Bacteria > Chloroflexota > Dehalococcoidia > Lucifugimonadales > UBA3495 > Bin87. The sequence continues at coordinate 13,968 of JAJEIA010000154.1, read as the reverse complement.
GTTGGGGGACAGGCTGTTGTCGGTGATCAGGGCCGGGTGACGCTGCAGTTCCTGGACGCCCCGGCTGTTGCGTACCACCCGCGTGCCGATTGTTTCCTCGTAGGCGCCCCAGGTCTCGCGGCGCATATTTTCCTTGAGCACCGCTTCGCTGGGAACCAGGACGATCGGGAGGAACGTGGCCTCTGGGAAGCGCTCGCGCATCATCCCATGCAAGACGCCGCCGAGCTTGGCGTGACCGCCGAAACCGAGCCATTCCAGGATCAATTGCGGGGGGGACCCGACCTCCTCGGAACGGCGCGCCACGGTGTCTACCATGCGCTCCATATCGCGGTGGATCAGGCCGTAGAAATCCTTGTACGCGTTGGGGTCACGCAGGAAGCCGTCAACTTTGGGCAGGAAGCCGGGAATTATGACCGGCAACTGGCCACCGCGAACACGGCGCATGGAACGAGTTTCGTTATCAATGGAATCGATGGTGCCCTGGTTGCAATCGTACATCAGCAGGCTCTGCACGCGGTCCAAGACCCCGGCTTCGCCCATGCGTCTCGCCCATCTCCAGCTACGCTTGTAGCCGGCGGTGCCCACCGCGATCGATACAATCGGGGGCGGAGTGCCATCACGGGTCAAATCGCTCTGTGTACCCAGTCTATGCGGGGCGTTGCGACGAATGTGGAAAGTCCGATTTTGATTCTTCGGCGGCATAGTTATGTTTACCCCCTGTTCGACTTGGGAGGAACTGATCCAGTAGCAGAGAAAGTAGGTTGTCCGATCAGATTAACTACCGTAGACCTAACAGACGTGCAGGCGGGAGGCACCCTCGCCGCAGGAGGAGTCACACCAATCTGCACGGCATAGTTGTACACCTTGACAGTAACAGATCAGACTATACCAGATGAAAACTAATACGTCAAACGGTATGCGTTGCGCACATTTCAAAAAAAGCGCTACGTTTGCTAAACATATCGGACATGCTGTTGTCCGTCATCCTCGAATTCCGTATCGTCATCCGCTGGCGGCAAAATCGGGTTGGGCGTATGGTCCCTCAGGTGAAAATATGATCCGAAACCTGTCTCCACCATCGTCGTGGCAGCGTGTGGCAGCGCAACCCCTTCGCCGCGCAGAATATCGGTAACGGTCCTCAATTCCCCGCTGACCGGGTAGATCCTGGTGACGTGCATATAAGGATCGGGTTCGATGCCGTCGCTGAAGCGCGCCGTGTTGAACGCGATGTCCAGGTTGGTAAACCGGTTGAAGATGCTGCTATTGTCCAGTGCTTCCGCCGCTTGCGTGGCCACGGGCTCGAGCTCGTCGGCATGCAATGGTAAAGAAACCACGATCTCCTGCGGGGCGTTCGGCGGCTGATTGATGCCGTCCGCCAGCTGGGCCGTTGGGTCCAGGGTCGACCAGATCGCGCTACCCAGCAACGATGACAGATCGTCCTCCGGTCCTACGGCCGCGTATTGACGCCACCAGGGCGGGAAGTTCAGCCATTCGAACTTCCTCGTGACCGGCATCTTGCGCTTCACCGCGGCCATCCCGAGCCAACCACCTGAAGCGGGCATCAGGCGCCTCAGGGTCACCCCCAATTGGCTGATTGAGGGATCGTTTTCTTCCCCGAATTCTGCGACCTCGAAGCCGGCCAGCCCGGTAGCCAGCCGGGCGTCGTCTTCACGGCCGTTGACATCCGATTGGGTGGTGACCAGGCAGTTGGAGCCGGACAGGAGACTTTCGTATTGTTCCCAGATGTATCGCCTGGTCCACTCCTCGGAGACGTGGTCCTTGGGCAGCATCATGACCGGGAGGATGGTCGAGTTGGGGAACGCGTTTTGCAGCTTCTGATGCAGGATGCCGCCAAGTACGGCGTGCCCCGAAAACCCCATGAACTCGATGATGGTCTCCGGGACGCGACCACAGCGCTCCGAGTGGAGTATCACCTGGCTGATGATGTTGTCCATGTCCCGTTCCAGCGGCCCGCGGAAGTCCCTAAATCGCGTCGGGTCGCGCATGAACCCGTTGGGTTCCGGAACGTAATTGGGAAAAAGAACTTGAGTGCCGGCGCCGGATCGGGCTACGCCGAACGACTTATGCAGTGTCTTCTGCACGTTGCCCACCGTCACCTCGTTGCAGTCATAGTAAACCGCAGTCTGGATGCGTCCGGCGGCGGAAAGCTCGGACATACGCTCCGAAAACAACATCGAACGGCGCACCCCGGCGGTCCCCACTCCGACGACCACCAACGTTGGCGGAGTGCTTTCCACGGCGCCGCGTTTGGCGGTGTGGAGCAGACGATGGTTGCGGCTTCGCGCTCTTACGAAGGTTGATGGCATGGCGGCGGGTTTTCCTTAATGCTCAGCCGGCGGCACGCCGTAGTCCGGTCTGTCGCCGACTGCATTTTAACGCCGATCTCCGATTTTCGCCAAGCCGAGACGAAAACCGGCTTGCCCAATTTTGGCGCGTCAGGTTCCGGGCTTGAGGAATTCCAACACTGCGTCGACGAAGCCTTCGGGGTCTTCGATCTGCGGGATGTGTCCGACGCCGGGCATGATGTGCTTGCGCGCGCGGACGATGTTGTTGTGGAGCAGTTCCTCTCCGTCGCGCAGTCGGTCGACCTCACCGTACAGCACCAGGGTCTCGCGGGCGCTCACCCGGGGGAGCCTGGTCATGATGTCGTACCAGGCCAGCGATTCGTGCAGCTTTTTGACCCAGGCGCCAGCCTGTGCCCTCGTGCCGTTGTTGGCGTCGACCCATTCCTGCCTGGGTTCGGCGAACGTCGTGGACTCTTTGGCCTGTTCCATCGTTCGAGGCACCGGCATTCCGTCGGCGTCGTAGCCGGCCGCCGATTCCGCGATGCGCTCCGGGGCCGTCCGGGCGTCCCAAACCGGTGCGCCCACCAGGACAAGCTTGTCCAGCCGATCGGGGTACGAGGCGGCCATCTCGGTTGCCAGAACGGCGCCGACCGAGTTGCCCACGTAGTGTCCGCGGTGGATGTTCAGTATCTGGCAGGCGTCGTCTAGGGCCTGGGCGTAATCCGGGATGTTGAAATGCCGGGTGGGTTTGTCGGACTCGCCGTGACCAAGCATGTCGAACGCGTAGCAGGTGTAGTGCTGGCTGAACGCATCAATGACGGAACTCCACGCCCAGGTGGATGTTCCCAACGGATGCAGCATCACCAGAGGGTAGCCGGCACCCTGCTTGACAAAGTGCATGTTGCCTTCACGAGTGGGGACGGTGTCGGTAAGGTCGCGCCGCACGAACATGATCGTGGCCTCCTCAGAGTCTGTGGCCGAACTGGACTGGGATTTGGGTCGGAGTTGACCCGACGGTTGTCGCAATGCTAGCGATGGCCCCGGACAAAGTCAATTGGATCGGAAGGCCCGCAATGTCAGCGCCGGGGTGGCGGCCTGAACCCGGGACCGCAAAAAGCCGGGGTACAATGCCCCCGGCTATCAAGTTCAGCGATTTGAAGCGGGACTGTGCTGCTAGTCGGCCGCCTGCGGGGCGAAGTCCTCGCGTGCCATCGGGGTGACCGCCTGGGCGCTCTTCTCGTGCCGACGGAGGATGAAGCGGGGCACGATGACCCAAAGGGCGAAAAGTCCAACAAAAGCGGCTCCGGCGGCGATGGCAATCATTTTTTCTGTCTCCAATCTGGGTTCGGGAACGATGCCCGTTTCGTTGGAGACAGTATCGCGGGCGGTTGTTACGCGGATTTTGCGCGAATGTAACGAGTGTGTTACCGATCTGCGCCCTGGCCGGGACCGGGCGCCCGCTCGCTCAATCCTGGGGAGCCGCTACTCCCAGCCACCAGTGTTTGCCCTTGCCCCGGCGCTTGCGCTCGTATCCACGGGCCCGGAGCTCGAGGCCGAACTTGCGCTGACTGTGGGCCAGGTAACCCTGCTCCAGGCACCAGCGAGCGTAGGACGTATAGAGATCGCCCGCCAGCGACATCTCTTCCTCTCCCGTTGCACATACGCCGGCGACGAAGTCGTCGATCGGACCGCACTCGCTGGCCTGCGAGGCCACGGTTATCTCCGGTTCCGGCGGTTTGTCGGGGGCCACCCACCCGGAGCCCGGGGCCGGACCGGACGCTGCCGGGCCGGGCCGACGCGGGCGGCCCGATCCACCGCCATAACCCGGTACGACCGGGACGGCTATGTCTGAACCCCCGTATGTCAGCGCCTCGAGAGCAGTGTAATCACCCGTGGCGATGCGGGCGGCGTCCGGAACGGGCATACCGTCCACGCAATAGGACGCGAACAGCACCAGGTCGAGATAGGCTGTCAGCCCGCCCAGATGTTCCCACCGGACTTCGCGTCCGTTCCAGTTCGAAATGTCAAAGGTGGTCCCCATCGCCGGACAGACGAAACGTTGCCGGTATTCCACCGGAACTACCCAGGTCGGATTGAGCAATTCCCTTTCGAGGGTGTTCGCGATGACAAAACACACCGCTCGCACGGTTCGCAGGCTTGCTTCAGGTTCCTCCAGTGGTTCGTCCGCGGACACCCCGTCGAGCTCGCGTTGGGTCTGCAACGCGCACAATGCAAACGCGGCGCGAACCTGGTTCCCGGCGCACCGGAGCAGGCCCCGTTGGTCGGACATGTCCAGGGGAACGCTGGCGTCTACCGCCTGCCCGCCTCCGGTATAGATTTCCGTGCTGGCCGGGACGAACGCCGGGGTGATCAAACCGCGGTGCGCCGCCGCGTAAAACGCCATCGCGACGGACAGGTTCTCCCTGGCCAGACGGATGCGTTGGCCGGGCGTCAGCGCGGATGTCGAAGGTGATCCGGTCAACGATCCAGTCTATGCGTAGGGGCGGATATGCATCCGCCCCTGGAGCGCCGGGTCAATTTCCCAAGTGGTTCCAGCCTACTTGTTGATGTCCATGACCACCTTGATGATGTTGTCGTCGCGCTGCTCGTACATGTCGTACGCTTGCTGGATGTCCGAGAACCCGACGCGATGGGTGATCAGCTCGGCGGGGTCAGCCCAACCCCGGGCGCGCAGGTCCACCATGTCCTGGATCTGGCTGATGGGGTCGCCGCTGCGGGCGCCGGTGGTCGGAATGATCCGCGGCTGCTTGTCCATCCACAGGTTGTGTTCGATGGGTACCATGTGATCGGTCTGAATGCCGAAGATGATTACCTGACCGAACTGGCGCACGTGACGGAAGCACTCGTTCAACGGTTCCGGGTAACCCGCAGCTTCGACGCACACGTCCGGGCCTCGGCCCTTGGTGATTTCCATGACGGCTTCGGCCACATCCTGCTTGTCGGGATTGATGCGGTGGGTGGAACCCATCTGCTTGGATTTTTCGAGGCGATAGTCCAGGGGATCCACGACGATGACGTGACGGGCGCCCATCCGGGACAGGATCATGGTGAAACTGAGGCCGATACTGCCCTGGCCGAAGATCAGGATGCTCTGCTGCAGTGGGCTGCCCAACTGCCGGCAGGAATACAGCACCGTCCCCGGCGGCTGACACATGACCCATTCGTCCAGGCCGCCCTCATCGGGTAGCAGGGCGAGCCGACCTGGTTCTGACAGGATGTACTCGCACAGTCCCCCGGTACCGGGATAGGGTATCGCGATCACCCGCTGCCCTTCCTGGAACTCGTCGGTCTTGCTTTCAACTATGATTCCGGCGAGTTCGTGAGCGCCTTTGCACGGCGCCATGGGATACTCGGACTCGTCGAGAACCGGGCCGTAGGTGTGACGGATGTCCGAGCCACAGACGCTGACGCTTTCCATCTTGACGAGGACCTGGCCGTCGGACGGAGCGGGCGTGTCGACATCGGTGAACTCCCACCGCTTGGGGGCTACCAGTTGGGCTGCTTTCATTTGGGGTTTGCTCCTTTGAAGTAAGGCGAAAAGGCGCGCGACGAGAGCACTACCGGCCAATCATAGTACGCGAGCCGATTGGGCTACAAGGGCGCAGGGATTGGCGGCTAACCAATGGGCCGATTGGTGACCTCGCGGTCAATCTTGCGGGAAATCCACTGCCCGCCGCCAGCGGGTGCGGTCAGCGCTCCGTTCTCCACGGCAACCGTGCCGCGCATGATGGTCATCACCGGCCAGCCTTCGATCTCGAAGTCCTCCCAAATGCTGTAATCGCTGATGTGCAGGTCGTCCATGGACAGGCGCTTCTTGATTGAAGGGTCAATGAGCGTGATGTCGGCGTCGCTGCCGGGGGCCAGCGCTCCCTTGCGTGGGTACAGGCCGAAGATGCGCGCCGCGTTGGCGGAGGTCACGTCCACGAACCGCTGTAAAGACATGCCGCGCTTGGACACGCCTTCACTATAGGTTATGCCGACGCGGGTCTCGGCGCCGTTGTGGCCGCCGGTGACGTCGCGGACGGACTTGCCCTGGATCTTGAGGTTCCAGTCGGTGCAGTACTCGTCGGTGGCCATGGTGTGCAGGCCGCCCCAGGCGATGCCCTTCCACAGCATGGCGGCATCCTCGGGGGACTTCAGGGATGGGTACGTGTGGTACTTCATCCCGTTCTCTTCCTTGTAATTGTTGGCGTTGAAGCACGCATAGTTGTGGAGGGTTTCGCCGTAGATCGCCATGCCCTTGTTGCGGGCCTCGCCGATGGCGTTGATGCCTTCGCGGGCGCTGACGTGCACGAAGTACACCGGCGAGCCGGTCCACTCGGCGACGCGCAGCACGCGACGGAAGGACACGTCTTCCGACTCGTTGCTGTGGACCAGCGGCATGTTCCACCACTCGTTTCGCTCCTCGCGCTGGAGCTTTTCGTACATGTACTGCACCATGTCGTCGTCTTCGGAGTGGACGAGAAGCATGGCATCGTTGCGCTGGATGACCTCCATCAGGTCGTGGAGGTGGCCCATGCCGACCTTGCGGGGCTCGCCGGACATTTCGGGCGGGCGGATGTTGGTCGTGAAGATCTTGACGCTGGACCAACCGCCCTCGATGTACTCGTGCAGCGATTCCAGCGTCCGCTGCGGAATTTCGCCGAGCAGCATCAGGTGGTGGGCGTAATCGGCGTAGGAGTTGCCACGCCAGGAGTTGGTCCGCTCCTGTATCGCCTCCTCAATGGTGTTGCCCGGGTGGTGAATGGCAAAGTCCAGCAGGGTCGTGGTGCCGCCAAACAGGGCGGCTCGGCTCACCTGTTCGGGCGGGGCGGTTCGCAGGTTGCCGGGGCCCATGATGGGCGCGTCGATGTGCGCGTGGGGCTCGATGCCTCCGGGCACGACCACCTTGCCGGTGGCGTCGATCACGCGGCCAACGTCGTCGGTCATGGCGTTGGGCGCGGTGATGGCAACTATCTTCTCGCCCTGGATGCACACGTCCCAGTCGCCCACGCCCCAGGGCGTGACGACCTGGCCGCCGCGGATGATCAAGTCCAGCATAATATCCCTCCGTGGAAGCCTTGGCCCGGATAAAGATCGAACCGGCCAGGCGGCGCCAGTATAGCGCAAAATCCTGCGGACCGATTGGCGGCGGCGCGTCCGCAGGGTGGTCTGCCGGGTTGGTGTCAGCACCGCCATGGCGGCCCCCGGCGGGGCAGATTGAACCTGCCCTGATGGGTCGGATTGGCGGCCTCACAGCGACGCCGCTATAATGTGCGCGCCGCAACGAATTCGACGGCAAATTTCTCCCGGACCGCGAGGACTCCACCATGGTCACCACCTATTCGTGCATCAATACCGAAACCGTAACGCGCCCCACGATGATGGGCCGGAGCGAAGTCGAAACCCATATCGGGGTGGTCACGCTGAACCGTCCCGAGGTTCTGAACGCCCTGAATCTTCAGCTGGTGCGTGAACTGGATCAGGCCATCACCGATTACGAGGCCGACGACAGCGTCGGCGCAGTGATCATCACCGGCGCCGGGGAGCGTGCATTCTCGGCCGGCGCGGACATCCACGAAAACCGGGAGCTTTCGGCCGAAGAGCGGAACGCCGGACAGGCCGAGCGCGCCGAATACACCTGGCACCTGCACACCAGCAGCAAGCCGATCATCGGAGCGGTGAATGGGCTTTGCTACGGCGGCGGCACGGTGCTGGCCACGAGCCTGGATTTCCTGGTGGGTTGCGAGAAGACCAGCTTCCGGTTCCTCGCGGTCAACTACGGCCAGATGAACGCGACCTGGAGCCTGCCCCAACTGGTCGGGATCCACCGGGCCAAGGAGCTGTTGCTCAGCGGTCGCGAGGTGTTCGCCGAAGAGGCGTACCACATGGGCCTCATCAATCACCTGGTTCCATCGGAAGAGCTCATGGACCGGACGCTCGACATCGCAGCTGGCATCGCGCGGAACCGGGTGGAAGGCCTGGCGAACATCAAGCAACTGCTGCTGGAACACTCCGGGCTGCCCATCGAACAGCAGTACCGGAACGAGATCGAGGGTCGCACCGGCCGGTTCAAGGGCCTCACGGTGGAAGAAGGGTTCTCGGACTTCCTGGCGAGGAAGGGAAGGAAGCCTCGGTCCGCCTGATCTCTATCCGTGTCTCACCGGTAGGGGGCATCGTGGTCAGGGACGACCAACGGGGGCCGCCCTTGGGTCGGGCTTCGGGCGATATTATTGTCGCCCCGGATGGTTCCGAGGTCCGCCTTCTGCTGACGGAGGCGCATGGGGCAACCCGCTGCAGCGTCGTCGAGGTCACCATCGGCGCCGGGGAAGTCAGCCGACCGGTACGCCATCGCACGGTGGAGGAGGTCTGGTACGTCCTGGCTGGCGTCGGAGAGGTCTGGCGCCGCCCTCCGGGAGTGCCGTCCGGTCAGGTCGCGCCGACGGTGGTGAGAGCTGGCGACGCCCTGGTTATCCCTACGGGTTGGGAATTCCAGTTTCGCGCGGACGCCGACTCACATCTGCGGTTCGTCTGTGTCACCGTGCCGCCTTGGCCTGGCATGGATGAGGCGGTGGAAGTACCGGAAGGAGGGCTGGGCGAGCCAACCCTGGGTCCTCCGGGGACTAGCCCTGGCGTCGAACCTCGATAGTCTCGCCGTCCGCCAACGCGACGCGACGGTATTGGATACCCATTTTCAACATCCAGTATCCGAGGGTAGCGGGACTGACCCCTAGATGGGAGGCTGCGCGGCTCATTCCCATTTCGTTGACCAAGTCGGGCACCAGGCTTTCCAGTTGCCGTCCGTGCTTTTCTTCCACGCTGCGCATTAACTTGGTCTTTCTGATTCGCTGCGTTGCCATATCCTCTCTTCTCTGCCCGTTTTTATTCGCCAGCGCTGCTGCGACTCGTGGCTGGCGGGTAATGTGATGGCGCAATCATACACGAATGCAATATATGCGCACACTGCGCCCGTTCCGCATCTTGAGCAATTTTTGTGAAACGTCATAAAAGTCACCCATAACTGCACCGCGGTCCGCTCGGCAGGATCGGTTGAGGCGGTAATTTTGAAACCATGGCCCCGGCTCGTTTCTCCCGGTTTTGTCATTTTCCCGGCGCGACCATGACAATCCCGGCCGGGCCACTGGTTCGTGCCGCCTCACCCCGCGCATCGGCGCATGGGGTAAAATCGCACTATGTCTACAGCGGTGGGCGATGGGCGCCTCACGCCGGTACGTCGGCAGTATCTGACCATTAAGCACTCGTACCCGGACGCAGTGGTGCTGTTCCGGATGGGCGACTTTTACGAGTGCTTTGACGAAGACGCCCACACGCTCTCATCGGCGCTTGAAATTGCCCTGACCTCGCGGACCATGGGCAAGGGCACCCGAGTTCCCATGGCCGGGGTGCCGGCGGTTTCGCTCGAGTCCAACCTGGCAAAGCTCATCAAGCAAGGCCATAAGGTCGCGATCTGCGAGCAGTTGAGCGACCCCGCGGCGTCCCGGGGCTTGGTCGAGCGCGGCGTTGTTCGCGTGGTGACTCCGGGTACGGTCATCGAGGCGGCGCTGCTGGACAATCAGGCCAATAACTACCTGGCGGCGGTCTGCATCAGTGACGACCTGGCCGGTTTGGCCTACGTTGACGTCACCACCGGGGAGTTCGGGCTGTGCCAGACGGCGGAGGACCGCCTGTTCCTTGAGTTGGCCCGGTTGCAGCCGTCGGAGATTCTCGCGCCCGATGGCGATGGGTTTCACGACCTCGTCGCCAGCGCGGGCGGACTAGGCGAGGGCGTGTCCGTCAACGATTTCGACCGCGGAGCGTTCAGCCTCGACTCGGCCCGGCGCACTCTCCTTGACTATTATGAGGTGCTGTCGCTGGAAGCCTACGGTTTGGAATCCAACGGCGCCCCGATTGAGCCGTTGGCCGTCCGAGCAGCCGGCGCGATCCTCGAATATCTGCAGTACACCTGGCAGGGCGAACGGCCGGCGTTGTCGCCACCCTCGGTTTACAGCACGAGCTCGTACATGACGCTGGACCCACAGACCCGCCGGAACCTGGAGCTGTTCTCCGCCGGACGATGGGATAGCAGTGATATGTCGCTGCTGAAGGCGGTGGACGGCACGCGCACCCCGATGGGAGCGCGCCTGATCCGCAGATGGCTGGGTCAGCCGCTGCTGGACCTGGAGCAACTGGAACGCCGGCTGGATGCGGTGCAGTTCTTTACCGACGACGCCTTCCGGCGTGACGAAGCCGCCTCCGCCCTCACTCAAATCTCTGACTTGGAGCGGATTCTCAGTCGCGTGCAGACCAACACGGCGACCCCTCGGGACCTGCTGGCATTGAAGAGGAGCGTGGAAGCAGCGGCGGAACTGGGTTCCGTCGTCTCCAGGGACCAGGCGGAGCAGGTCGCATGGCTGGCGGAGGACCTTCGCTCCATTGTGGACTTGACGGCGCTGATTGAGCAGGCCATCGAGCCGGAGCCGGCGGGACCCGTGGGCGACGGGGGAGTGATCCGGGCCGGATTTTCCCCGGAACTCGACCGCACACGCAGCCTGTCGCGGGACGCCCGGGGATTCATCGCCGGGCTGGAAGCAGACGAACGGGATCGCACGGGGATTCGCAACCTCAAGGTCGGTTTCAACCAGGTTTTCGGTTACTACATTGAGGTCAGCAACGCCAATCTCGACGCGGTGCCCGACCACTACCAGCGGCGCCAGACCCTCACGGGCGGCGAACGATACATCACTCCCGAACTCAAGGAGTTCGAGAGCCAGGCGTTGGACGCACGAGAGAAGCTGGAGGAACTGGAGCGCAGCCTTTATCGCCAAATTTGTCGGCAAGTTGCCGACCACGGCCCGGCGATTTCCCGCCTGGCTGCCGCGATCGCTCGCGCCGATGTGTTCGTCGGACTTGCCGATGTTGCGGTGCGTCGCGGCTACGTGCGGCCCGTACTCAATGACGGGGTTGCCATTCGCATCGCGGACGGCCGGCACCCGGTGGTGGAGCAGGTGCTGGGATCCGGCGCGTTCGTGCCCAATGACGCCGCGCTGGACTCCGACGACGCCCAGATCATGCTCATCACCGGACCAAACATGGCCGGTAAGTCAACCTACATTCGGCAGGTGGCAATCATCGTGCTGATGGCCCAGATCGGGAGTTTCGTTCCGGCGTCGTCGGCCACGATCGGCCTGGTGGACCGTATCTTCACCCGCGTAGGTCTCCAGGACGACCTGGCGACCGGACAATCGACTTTCATGGTGGAGATGGTCGAGACCGCCGCCATCCTCAATCAGGCTTCCTGGCGCTCCCTGGTCATCCTGGACGAGATCGGCCGGGGAACCAGCACTTATGACGGATTGTCCATCGCCCGGGCGGTGGTGGAGCACCTGCACAACAACCCCCGGCTCGGATGCAAGACCCTGTTCGCGACCCACTACCACGAGCTGACCGAACTTGCGTCCACATTGCCGGGCGTCCGCAACTACAGCGTCGCCGTATCCGAGGAGGATGGCCGCATTGCGTTCCTGCGCCGCATCGTGCCGGGCGGAGCCGACCGGTCGTATGGCGTTCACGTGGCGATGCTGGCGGGGATGCCGGCCTCGGTGGTAAGCCGGGCCCAGGAACTGCTTGCGTACCTGGAGCGGGACCGCCGATCAAGCGTCGATGCGGGCCGGGGTGACCGACGGAATTCGGCTCCAGCTCCCCAGTTGCCGTTGCCGCTGTTTCCATCCGGGCACGAACGCCTCGCCGAGGCGCTCCTGGGAATGGACGTGTCCAATCTCACGCCGCTAGAAGCGATCAACAAGCTCTACGAACTGCAGGAGCAGGCCAGGCGTCCGGAGCACTGACAGTCTGCGACACACTCCGGGGGCGGCTTGGATCAACGGGAGTTGGCGCCGGCTCGAATGCCTCGTCAGCCAGGCTTGACGGGACGTGAAGATGGCCCCGCATCGCGCCCTTTCGGATGATTGGCCCTCCGGTTGGCTGCGGCCATTTCCACTGTCTGCAGGATGCGTTTCTTCCTGGTCGCCGGCGTCCGGGCGGATTTTATCCACCAGAGAATGTTCTTCCTGGACGAGGCCGGAAAACTCTCGAAGCAGGTACGGGCGGCCCCATTGCCCGCCAACGCCGAGGACAGATCAGCGGGAATGACCAGATCCTCGATCTCATCATATACCGTCCACGCTCCGTTGGCCTACGCCTCCTGCACCAGGCGGATACCGGCGGGAGCCATCCGGCCCAACTCGGTCAGGAGCGCCCACCTTCCCTTTGCTGATGCGGCACCAGGGACTCCTGGGGTTGCGCGGCGTGAAAAGTCGCATCGCACGCTGATTATCCAGCCGGTAGCGTCTCGAATCGACCCAGCCGAAGCACAGCGCTTCATCCACCGAATCGGAGTACGCGATGAACGGCTTGCCCGTGGCCTGTTTCCATGACAACAGCCATACGCCGCCCGACGCGCTGTGGTTCCGCTCCAACCAGCCCCGTCATACCTCGGCGGTTTCCGCGGGCAGCAAGACACGGCCGTCCTTCGGGTGTTGTCCGACCGTTGCACTCAAGCCGTCATTCATTGATCCGGTCCGCGACTTGCCCAGCGGCTAACCCAACGGCTTCGGGATTCCGTTCCCGATCTGGCGGTCGTCAGTTCGCAACCATCATTTCGGCCAGCGCTGTCAGGTCCGGCACGACCAGATCGGGTTGCGCATCGGTCTGTCGAGTGCCGCCGCCCCGATCGGCGCGTTTTACCCAAACTGACTTGACGCCCAGGCGGTTGGCCGGCCCGATGTCGTGGTACAGGCTCTCGGCGACGTGGAGCCACTGCTCTCTGTCGACGGACATTGCCCCGCTGGCAGCTTCAAAATTACGAGGGTTGGGTTTGTAGGCCTGGACCTGCTGGGAGGTAATCACCGCATCGAATTCGACGCCCAGCGCGCGTGCAGACCCGGCGAAGAGGTCGTCGTCCACGTTGGAGATGATAGCCAGCCTGTACCGCTGCTTGAGAGTGGTCAATGCCGAAGGTACGTCCGGAAAAATCGGCCAGTGCGGCAGGGACGACGGAAGGCTGTCCATTTCAGTACCGGAGAGCTGAACCCCGACCCGGTCGCACATCATGCCGATCACTTCACGCAGAACGACGCGGTATTCCTTGAATTCCCCGTCGCTTTGAACCTCCGGCTCAACGTCGGAGAACAATTCCAGTATTTCGGCGTCGGTCTTGGCAATTCCGTAGGGTTCCAGGACTTTCGAGACCGCGGAAGAAATGCCCGTTTCCCAGTCCACCAGGGTCCCGTAGCAGTCGAAGCTAACCCATTCGATGTTGCTGAAATCTACCAACGCGATCACTCACAAGCTTGCAAATCGTTGGGTTGGAGCCCGGTTGACCGAATCGGGCCGGCACAACCGTTGAGCGGAACGTGGAGTGGTAACTCACGCGGCAGCCGGACAGGTTCGGAGATAAAGAAGCGCACGTCCCGGATCTTTGGACGTCCCGGACAAACAATGGTCCGGTTGGCGGCTGCAAATGGTGGGCCAAAGTGTACCGTACTGCGAACTTTTCGCTGGGAAGTGTTGATCTAAGGAATCCACTCTGGCGGGACTGCACAGACCCACTTTAGATTCTCGGCGAGAGGTCCATATTCTACTACCTCAGCACAGTGGATTGCAT
>JAJEIA010000118.1 GCA_022823505.1 Dehalococcoidia bacterium | reverse complement strand
AAACCCTGAAAGTAGGCATCCAGGGGAAACGCCTGAACGCCGGATGGGACGAAGACTACCTGCTCAAAATCCTCCTCGGATAAGACGCGATTGCCCTGGAGCACAACCCCGTCGACATGACGCAGGCCGTCAGAATCAGTTTGTGAATTGCCCATCTGGTCGCCAAGCTGGACTTTACGCATTTTGGCGATATGAGTGAGGACCTTTGAGAGTGGATGATACAGAAGCGGGGGGATCCAATACTCTTTGTAGATTTTTGCGTAAAGTCGAGCCAATGGTTCGGGATCCGGTCATATCCGTTCCGGCAGAAGCGGGTTTCTTTGCCCGGCTTTTCCCGGAGCCTGGGTCCTGATTCTCCAAGCTCCGGGATGAGTGATGTTGCTTGTTGCTACTTCGCCGCATCGACGGCGATCCGGACGCTATCCGTTGTTGTCCGTGATGACCACGCTCATCTCGATAGTCTCAAGATGGTAGCCGCCGCCGTGCGCGGTGTGGGTCAGGAAAATCAGATGGTCGTCGGTGTCATCGTCGGGCTCGGCCACTACGGTGATCTCCTGCGGCACGTTCCAGTTTTCCGGAGTTAACCACGTGTAAAGGAAGGGCAGGGCCAGGGGCGCGTGAAGCCCGAGGTCGGCGGGTGTACGGGTGATGTTGAGCTTTACGTCGCCCGTGGGCTGGGACGACAGGGCGACGGTATAGGTCGCGCTCTCGCCTTCCTCCAACTCCGGCGTATGGTGGCTCAGCACCACGTCGGTTGTAACCGGTTCGTTAGCCGTCTGGATGGCAGGGTCCTCCGACTTACTGGCCTCGGGAGCTTCCACTTTGTGGAGGCCGTCGGCTGGCAGGGCCTCGTGGGTCAACTTGGCATGGTTGCCGATCTTGTCCCAGATGGTACCGCCGTTCAGGTCGAAACTGTCAGCTTTTATGGACACGCCGTCGGCGTCGTAGTCTCCATTCTGTACCGTGTAGGCCAGCAGCACAATTGGCTCCATGCCCATCCGGTCGACGTCCTTCGTGACCATGGAGTGATCCCAAAACCTGGCAGTCTTTACCTCCGACCCAATGTTCAGTCCGATCAGCGGCGAACCGAACACTGAGACGGGCTCGTTGTAGGTTATCGCGACCACAATCTTCTCACCGGCGGCATACACTCCGTCGTCGCCCGGGTCGGAGATGATACCCACCGACCGAATTCTCGGAGCGGAGGTGTCGTGGTACAGGGACCCTCCGTTGACCCGGTGGTCAGCGATGTTTTTCAGTCCCGAGTGCCAGGTGTCCAGATCCGCGTCGGGGCTTGCTGCCCGGACGATACCGTCTCCCCAGAAGAGGCTGTCATCGCCGGAGATGATGCTGATTCCGTCGTTGTTCCAGTCCGCGGTGGCCACCTCGTATTTGAACACGGGGGACTTGGTGCCAGATCCTGACGCGTAAGCAGCGTACCTGGGCTGGTCTTCCGGGTAGTCGATTCCCAGGCGGAGCGTCACCTCTCCATCTGCCACCACCGCCGTATCGAAGAAAACCGTGATTTCGACGTATTCGCCCTGACCGGGGCTCGAAATGATCTCCAATTTCTCCACGCCCCGTCGGCCGTCGACCTTGTAGTCAAGATACCACGCGTTGTACGTATGGATTGCGTTCACGTCGTGGTCCAGGGCCTTGATCTTGCCTTCTCCCAGGTTCTGGGCATCCATGGCGCCGAAGAGAAGTCCGTCGCTGTCCAGGTCGCCCGGCTGCACCTCGTAAATGAACCTGAGGGTGTCGGTGCCGCTGCCGCTGACGTACTTGACGCCGCGCCGCTGGGCTTCTCTGGTTCCGTCGAACCAGAGGCTGGCGTGGATGGTGTCGAGCACCCGGACCGGGGCGCTGAACGTCAGCTCGAATACAATCTCCTCGCCAATCCGGTAGGTTTCCCCGTCGGTGGGACTGCCCACGAGAGATTTTTTGATGGCCCTGGGCGCCTGGCTGCCGTCCACCTTGTGGCCCGACTGGTCTGGGATGCCCTTATACAGCTTGTTCACCCGGATACCGTCGACACCCTGGGTCTGCGGCACGCCGTGAATGAAGATGTCGCCACTGCCGCCGAGGCCGTGTCGCCGGCCCTCCTGGTCGATGTACCCGTCGTGCACCTTGATGCCGTCGTCGCGGTCCTCGGGCTTCACCGTGTAGGCGAACACCAGGGTGTCGGTGCCGGAGCCGCGCTGGTACAGACCGCCCCTCCACCGACCGCCCATCCAGAAGCCCATGACGACGTAGCCATCCGCGTCCACCGGGTTGTTGAAGGTGGCGGAGAATTCGATGGTCTCGCCGAGGCCGTAGGTGTCGCCCCGGGCCGGCAGAGATACCATCTCGATTTTGGTCACATCGGGGGTCGTCGTCCCTGATGCTGATCCGGCACTTTGCATCCCAGCTGGGGTGGTTGGGGTCCGACACGTTGTCCGTCGGGGTGAAGCGGACCCAGAAGTGTTCGTCGCCCTCCACCTCATCGTCGTCGATGATGTGAACGGTGCGGGCCTGACGATTGGCCTGGCGTTCGGCTTCGGTGGTCCACTGTATGTACTCGCTTTCGCCGGGCAGCGGCACATAGTCGTTTTCATCGGCGTAGCCCGCATCGGTATGCCACCAGGCCTCGAACATCGTGTGCTCGTATGCCGGGTCGGGCTCACGTATCAGGTAGACTTTCGGAGGATTCTCCCTCCGGCACCGTCTCGGTGGGGCATTCGAGATAGAACTTGGATTTCGACCCGTCCAGGTCCAGAGCGGCCACCGGAGGCGCCCGTGCACGCCCACCGATCCGGCCAGTCCGGTTCCCATCAGGGCGGCCAGCACCGTCACCATGAGAACAAACATTCTCGCCTTGGTCCTTATCAGTTCCATGATATTCCTCCTTTGTCACCGAATTCGGCGACACTTTTGTTATGGTTGCCCAAGCTCCCGAATGCGAGTTCCCCGGGTAGGAAGACCCTGCAGGCCGTGGCCATCGTGACCCCCTTTCCCCCGCCAAGTCGGCCACGCTATATGCAGCAGCCGCGCGGGGATTAGGGTTTCTCGGATGTGGCCGGCTTCAACCGCGCCCTGGCGCTAATTCCGCCAGGCTTCAACCGTGCGCTGGGGTGGGCTGACCGCCTTCGCAGGCCGGCCCAAATCGACGGCCGGTCTCTACGCGGGTGTTTCCCCGTTCGCGAGGAGTGGCGTGGGCACCGCCGTCTGGAAGCACGCATCGCGCCCGCTAAACCACACCGACTGGTCCACCAGGTCGGAGATGAAGCAGGCCAGGTGATCCTCGGGCAGCCACTCCCGCAGGGATGCGGGCAGCAGCAATTGCTGGTCAAGATCGTAGGGCAGATAGGTCTTGCTTATCACCGTCTCCACGGCAACAGTACTACGCCTATCTTACCCTCTCCATCTCGTTTGGGCTGTTTGTCGGACAGGCCGCTAGCCCTCGATGGATACCAGCGTCAGGTCAAAGGTCAGGTCTTTCCCTGCCAGCGGATGGTTGGCGTCCAGCGTCACCGCTTCGTCGTCGACGGCGATGATGGCGAACGTCACCACCTGCCCGCTTTGCTGCTGGCCCTGCACGCTGGTTCCGACTTCCAGGGGCATGTCGGGCGGGAACTCGCCGCGCGGCACGCGCATCACGCCGTCGGCATGGTGCTCGCCGTAGGCGTCGGCGCAGGGGATCCGAACGGTCTTGGTTTCTCCGACCGCCATCCCGACGACACCGTTCTCGAATCCCGGTATCACCTGGCCACCTCCGACGGTGAAGGCCATGGGTGTGCCGCCTTCCGATGAGTCGAACACTTCGCCATCGTCCAGGCGGCCCGTGTAGTGAACCCGTACTCTGTTACCCGATTGTGCTGTGGTCAAATTGGCCTCCGCGCCATGTCTGGATGGGTCACTATAGCACGGACGCCAACCCCGCCCGAATTGTGCTATGGTACGGCAACCAACCCGCACCTGAGGCCGGCCCGGACGCCGGACACATCCTGTACAGGGAGGAACCATGAAGTACGGACTGTTCATGATGCCGTCGCATCCGCCGGAAAGGAACATCTACGACGCCCACCAGTGGGACCTGGACTACCTGGCACTGTGCGACGAACTGGGCTTCGACGAGGCCTGGATCGGCGAGCATTTCACCTCGCCCTGGGAGCCCATTCCCGCGCCCGACCTGCTGATCGCCCAGGCGCTTATGAAGACCAAGCGCATCAAGCTGGGGTCCGGCGCGCACCTGCTGCCCTTCCACCATCCCGCCGAGCTCGCCCACCGGGTGGCCTACCTGGATCACATCTCCCAGGGTCGCTTCCTGTTCGGCGTGGGAGCCAGCGGGCTGCCCAGCGATTGGGCGCTGTTCGACGTCGACGGCAACAACGGCGAGCACCGGGACATGACCCGGGAGTCGCTGGACATCATCCTTAAGATCTGGGCAAACGACGGCCCGTTTGAGTACAAGGGCAAGTACTGGAACGTCAGCATCCCTGAGCCCATGTACGGCACCCTCGAATTCTTCCTGCGGCCCTACCAGCAGCCTCACCCTCCCATCGGCGTGGCCTCGGTCAGCTACAAGTCGCCCACGCTGATGATCGCTGGCGAGCGCGGCTTCATCCCCATGAGCCTGGCCCTCAACGCCGACTACTGCCGCAGCCACTGGGAGGCCATCGAGGAAGGCGCCGCACGCACCGGCCGCACTCCGTCCCGCGCCGACTGGCGCCTGGTTCGCGACGTTTTCGTTGCCGACACCGACGAGGAAGCGCGCGACCTGGCCCTCAACGGCATGCTGGGCCGCGTCTGGCACGACTACCTGCTGCCGCTGTTCCGCGAGTTCGACCTGATGAAGGTCTTCAAGCACGACGACGAGGTGCCGGACGAGGCGGTCAACATCGAGTATATGGCCGAACACCTGTGGCTCATCGGCTCGCCCGATACCGTCGCCGAGAAGATCAACCGGCTGTACGGCGACGTCGGCGGGTTCGGCGGCCTGCTCATGCTGGTGTACGACCAGTCGGAGAACAACGCCGCCTGGGAGCACTCCACCCGCCTGCTGGCCAACAAGGTGATGCCGCAGGTGGCACACCTGACAGGCGCGGCAGCATAACCACCCTCGGAGGTGTCACATCTTTGGCCCAGGGATTTGACGCCTTCGATGAGGATGCAAGCCGTAGGCTGGCATTTGCAAGATTGCCGAAGACTCCGCGCCATGGGGCCACGCTCGCGGAGCGGCACGGCGACGTACTTCCGGAATGGGTTATGCGGATAATCGCGAATCCCTACGACCGGTATACTGAAATCAATGACGGGCGAGAGATTACTATTCTCGTTGGGCGCGTTCCTGCTTCCCGTCGATGGATTAAGGTGATTTTCATCGGCACGCCGGAAACGGGCCAGTTTCACACGGCTTACCGAGACCGCAGACTGGACCGTCAGTACGGAGGGGGCCCATGGTCCGCAAGGTAAAACGTATCGAACTGGAACCACTGCCCAAAGCCACGGTAGTGTACATTCCCGAAACGCAAACGCTGTACATCGAAAACGGACAGGTACGAGAAGACGCCGAAGAGATGGCAGACGGTGTTTTGGTCTACTACGACAAGGATGACGGGGCATCGGCGGTGGCGCTCAACATCGAACAGGCCGAGGTTGTATTGAAGCCCTTCGTTGACGCCATCCTGGCAAAGTATGGTGTCAACCCGGCCCAGACTCCAGCGACCCACGAGACTTTGGATTGACCCGGCGAACCTCCCGGCCGCGACACCATCTCCTCTGAGGAGCATTCCCACATGCAGGAAAACCGAGTACGACGCGCGCTGCGCGAGAACCGCCTCGCCCTGGGCACCTACGTGACCTTCGCCGACCCCCAGGTCGTTGAGATCATCGGCCTGGCCGGCTTTGACGCAGCGTTCATCGACATGGAGCACACCACATTCGACCTTGGCCTGATCAGCCAGATGATCGTGGCCGCGGACCTGGCCGGCGTGACCTCCATGATCCGCATCCCCGGCAACGATGAGAACCTGATCCTGCGCCTGCTGGACGCCGGGGCACAGGGCATCATCATCCCCCACATCGACGGCCTCGATGGCGCAAAGCGGGCCGTGGACGCCGTTCGCTACGCCCCCATGGGCCATCGGGGCGGGGCTGGCGGGACCCGCGCGGCCCGATTCGGCACCGTCAGTTGGGACGAGCATACCCGCACCTCCAACGAGAACATCATCCTGTCCGTCATGACCGAGGACGAGCGGGGCATCAGCGAAATCGGCCAGATTGCCGCGCTTCCCGGCGTCGACCTGGTGTCCATCGGGCCCACCGATTTCTCCGAGTACATGGGCATCCGCGACCCGCAGAGTCCGGTGATCCGCGCCCGCCTGGAGGAACTGGCGGCCGAGGTCAAAGCCGCCGGCGGCGCCAAACTTTCCATGCCCATGAACCATCCGGCATTCCCCCTGACCGCGTCTGAACTGCAAGCCATGGGTGTGGGCTACACTCACGTCGCCCCGCCTCCCACCGCGGTGCTGCTCCGCTCGTTGCAGCAGCGGATCACCGACATACGAGCCGAGCTGGGCTAACCCACTCGCACGTGTGGCGCCACAGCGGGAAGCGAGCCTTCGCGGAGATTTCGCGAGGGATTGCCTGCACTGTTCTGGTGCTCGTTGGAATGGCCTGCACCGAAGACCCGGCGCCGGGTGCTGCACGTGCCTCGACCGCCGAACCGGCAACGCTCGCCGCAACCGCTACCGTGCAGCCTGCCATGACTCCGCTTCCTACGCCGGTAAGGCCATCAACACCGACTCCGACGCCGACAATCGTTCCCAGCAATACTCCCGTACCCACGGCGACGCCATTACCCGATGCGCCTATCGTGATCATCGGGGACGCGGTCTACGTCGTCGATTTGGCGGTTTCCGCGGAGGAGCGCGTTCAGGGCCTGTCCGGTCGCCCGTCGCTCGACCGGGACCGGGCTATGCTGTTCGTCTACGAAAATGACGGCCCGCGCACCTTCTGGATGCCTGATATGCACTTCCCGCTGGACATGGTGTGGATCCGGTCGGACTGCATCGTAGACGGCGTAACCGCGGAGGTGCCCAATCCGCTCCCGGAGACCCCGCGCGATCAACTGCCGCGCTATCCGTCCACCGGCCCGGTGCGTTTCATCCTCGAGATCAACGCCGGTCAGGCCGCGTCCCGTGGGATCGTCCCAGGCTCAACCGTGCAGTTCGCCGGCCAGATCGAAGGCCGGTGGGGCTGCTGACCATTCGCTCTCAATCTAAATCAAAGGAATTCGACGCAATGCAGATACTCGTCTCCGGCTCCCTGGCCATCGACCGCATTATGACCTTCGACGGTCGCTTCGGCGACCACATCGTCCCGGAGCGCGTCCACCAGATCAACCTCAGCTTCACGGTGGACGGTTTCAACGCCTACTTCGGCGGCACCGCCGGCAACATCGCCTACTCGTTGGCCATGCTGGGACAGGAACCCCGCATCGTTGCCGCCATCGGTTCCGACTACCGCGATTACTTCACCTGGATGGCCGACAACGGTATCCCAACCGACGACATCCGCATCGTGGAGGAAGAGGCCACCGCCTCGGCGTTCATCGTCACCGACCTGGCGGACAACCAGATCACCGGGTTCAATCCCGGCGCCATGAAGCATGCTACCGGGTTCGACTTTGGCACAGTGGATCCGGCTGACACCATCAACATAGTCGGGCCCGGCAACCTGACCGACATGACGGACTTCGCCGCCGATGGTTATGCGGCCGGCATTTACACCATCTTCGATCCGGGTCAATCGCTCCCTGCCTGGGACTCCGACGGGCTCACCGCCTGCATCGCCAACTCTCACCTGTTGATCGCCAATGACTACGAGATGGCGCTCATCTCGGAGAAGACCGGGCGCGACGACGCTGGGTTGCTGGAACTGACCGGCGTCCTGGTCACCACTCTGGGCGAGCAGGGGGTGCGCGTCACCATCCCTGAGGGACAGGCGATCGTTCCGCCCGTCCCAACCGACAATGTCGTCGATCCCACCGGCGCCGGCGACGCCTTCCGCGGCGGTCTGATCCTCGGCCTTTTGCACCCCGTGGCGGCTGCTCACGCCAACCAGGGCGGATCCTTCGCTTCCATCACCCTCAGGCAGCTGGAACGCGCGGCTCAAATTGGCTCCGCCTGCGCCCATTTTGCCATCCGGCAGCCCGGCACCCAGGAGTACCGTTACACCAGGGAGGAACTGGACGCGGTGCTGGAGCGGGCCTACGCGGGCTAGCCTGTCACGAACTGTAACTACTCTAAACGCGCGTTTAGAGTAGTTACAGCTTCTTATGGCGGACCGCAACCGAACCAGCTGTCGCGGAGGTTTTTCACTCCCAGTGACGCCAGGTTGCCTCGGCTACTCTAAACTACTCTAAAGGTTCGTTTAGAGTGGACACAGTTCAAAGCGTATTCCAAATCGATCCGATTCAGGCGAACGGTTCTGTCGTCCAAAAAGCACGTGGATCTGTGGGGCTATTGCCAACGCGCCGTATCAGTCCCCGAGATTCTAAGAGCCTCAGGTTGCGCAGGACAACCGGGCGAGAGTAGTCGCTCAACTGCACCAGTGCACCAGTACCGGAATGGCCCACCAGTGAAAGCTGCTGGAACAAGTCATGAGCCACCATAGGTAGGCCCGCCAGTTCCCTTGGACCGATCACTTCTCCAAGCAATGTAACCACGGTCATGCTGTTGGCTTGCTGTACGAGTGGACGCTGTCTACCACCAGATTCCATTACCGCAACCATCCGGCGCAACCCTTCGCCCAGTTCCTGCCCGTACTCAAGCTCGGACATCACGCGCGCAATACGCGGGTTCCGAGCGAACCGTTTAACGTCACTCAGATCGTCCAGAGACACCACGCCTGGGAATCTTCCTGGGCTGGATATTTCAACCCGGTCATCAAACACCGTTAGTCGGATATGATCCCCTGAATTGCTGTACGACCGGTGTATGACCGCGTTGACCAGCGCTTCGAGCCAAACTTCCTCGGGTACAATTCCGAACCAACCGAAGCGGCCATTCGGTCCCAATGATCTGCGTTTCGGAATCGCATCGAGCATCGCTTCTCGCGCTGCGTCGATTTGTTCTGACAGCCTCCCTTCACACCGAACATCGCTGACCACGTTCTGCGCTGTACCGGTGAGGCGTTCACGGCCGGCATACCTCAACACCCTAACGTGTGCCTCAGGGTTAGCAATTTGTGGTTGTAAGCCGAACAACAACTGTGCCCCCACGCTTATCCTGCCGTTGTCATGCAGCAATCCGCGTGCCTGCAATAGCCGTTGTGGGCACGAATGCTTCATTTTAGCGGCATACTCAGACACCGCTCCTTGATCCAGTTGTGGGAAACCCTGCTCACCTGCTGATGTCGTCTCGTACGAGGCGTCGCCCTTGTCGTAACGTAGCTCGAGCCGTTGTTCGAAGGTCAACCGACGGTTTTCGTCACCCACGCGTAAAAATGCTACATCCCGTTTGGTCGCATGGACTTGGTGGCTCGGCGGTATCTGGATGATAAACAGATGATCCGCACGGTCATTTCGGTTTATACATGGCAGCATCTGTACTGTGTACCGCACTGGAGGGTCAGTAAAATCCAACCCGGCTTGCCGCCAGCCGCTCTGTGCTGATTGCTTTTCGTCAACTCCCTCGCACGTGCCGTTGTACAAGCCGACCGCAATCGTGCCGCCCTCGGCATTAGCCATGGCCACCAACGTTTCCGCTAGGTCGCGCGGTGCTATCCGAGCGCTTTTGCGATCAAACCACTGCCCCTCCGTCTCGGTCAGGAGGATGTTTGTGATCTCTTCAGTCGACAACGCGGCTAGATGATCCATCGTGGGCAGCATATCCAGGTGCTCTACACGATGTACCGCCCGCCGACCACGTTCATGCGGTCGCCGGTGATATAGGAGGACTCGTCGCTGGCGTAGAAGAGGCAGGCGTTGGCGATGTCCTGCACCGTGCCCTGGCGACCCAGCGGTATTTCTTTCAGGTGCTGGTCCGAGCCGCGGGCCACATCCTGGAATTCCGGATACCACTCTGGATGGGCGCGGGCCGTGTCGGTGGAGCCCGGGTTCACCAGGTTGGCCCGCACACCGTACTGGGCGCACTCTGCCGCAACCGCGCGGATCAATCCCAGCAGTCCGGTCTTCGCCGTGGTCACGATGGCCGTGTCGGGGCGGCCCGTGATCGCCGACTGTCCGCCCAGACCGATTATGCTGCCGGACCGCTGCTCGATCATCCCGGGCAGGACCGCGTGGATCAGGTAGAACGCGGAGTGCAGGTTCGTGGCCATCACGCTCTGCCATTCCTCAACCGTTACATCAAGAATGGGCTTGTGCGGCCGAACCGCCACGTTGCTCACCAGCACGTCAACCGTCCCCAGGGCATCGATGCCTTCGGCCACCATATCGGCCACGCGGTCGGGGTCCGCCACATCGCCGATGACCGTGTGGGTCTGGACGCCCAGTTCGCGGCACTCGGCCGCCACCGCCTCCAGTTCCTCGGCCGATTGACGGGTGTTCAGGATCAGGTTGGCACCCTCGCGGGCAAAGGTGCGCGCGATTTCGGCGCCGATGTTGCGGCTCGCGCCGGTGATCAGAGCGGTTTTGTTTTCCAGTCGCATGGATATCCTCGTCTTGGCTATTTGTTCCGTGACCTCTGTCGCAACGACAGTCTAATCAGAGATATTCCGGCGCCGCCAATGGAGATAAGAGACGCTATTACGTAGAGAATATCAGTAGGGTCCAGTAGAAGGCGCAAGGCGATTACTGCCAGCAATGTCACTGTCAGTGCCGCGATGACCATTGCGATGGTCAGTAATATTGCTTTGGCAGCTAATGAACGAAGGCCCACTGATCAGCGGCCGAAATCGGTAGTCAGTATCAGGACTATGCCCGAGACTGCGCCGGAAAGTCCGGCCAAACCGGCGATGGAACCGCCCACTAACGATGTCACCGGCTGGACGCTTGGCACAACGAACTCCCCAGTCAGTACGGCCAGCATCCCGATGAAAAATATGACCAGCGACAATAGGAAGATCCGGTCCCACATTGCGTTTTCTCCCTGAGACAAGACGCAGCTACCGATATGGTATCAAAAACCCGGGACGGCGAGCACCGTCCCGGGTGAATGCTCGAGGGATTCAGGTAGTTTAGTACGGCCCGTACCCCGGCACGTTCAGACACGCGGCGATGTGGTCGGGCATAACCTCCCGGGCCTCCGGGTTCACCCGCGTGCAGTCGTCCGTGGCGATCGGGCAGCGCGGGTGGAAAACGCAGCCGCTGGGTGGGTTCAGCGGGCTGGGCACCTCGCCCGAGAGGATGATCCGTTCCCGCTGGGCGTCCAGCACCGGATCGGGAATGGGTACCGCCGACAGAAGCGCGCGGGTGTAGGGATGCTGTGGGTTCTCGTAGATGGCGTTGCGGTCCGCGATCTCGACAATCTTGCCAAGGTACATCACCGCGACCCGGTCGCTGATGTGACGCACCACCGACAGGTCGTGCGCAATGAACAGGTAGGTCAGGTCGTACCGTTCCTGCAGGTCTTCCAGCAGGTTGATGATCTGGGCCTGGATGGACACGTCCAGCGCCGAGACCGGCTCGTCGCAGACGATGAAGTCCGGGTCCACGCTGAGCGCCCGGGCCACCCCGATGCGCTGACGCTGTCCGCCGCTGAACTCGTGCGGGAAGCGGTCGGCCATGTAAGGGTTCAAGCCGACGTTGTTGAGCAGCTCGGCGACCCGTTCACGGTACTCCCGCTTGTTGTTGACCAACCCGTGCACCGCCAGAGGCTCGCCGATGATGTTGCCGGCGGTCATCCGTGGGTTCAGCGAGCTGTAGGGGTCTTGGAAAATGATCTGCATCTGGCGCCGCATCGCCCGCATCTGGCCGGTTTTGGCCTGGGCGATTTCCACGCCGTTGAACCAGATCTGGCCGTCGGTGGGCCGGTAGAGACGCAGGATGCAGCGGCCGGTCGTGGTCTTGCCGCAGCCCGACTCGCCAACCATCCCCAGCGTCTCACCGCGACGCACGGTGAAATCCACGCCGTCAATGGCTTTGATGTAGGCAACCGCTCTCTGAAACAGGATGCCCGACGTAACCGGAAAGTGCATCTTGAGGCCGCGGACGTCCAGCAGCGTGTCTTGCGCTGCCGGAGTGGTCGCAGCGGTTTGGGGCATTTCAGCAGTCGTCATCGTGAAACTCCCTCGTCAGGACCGACATTTACCATCGATACCGAATGACGATGTTTGAATTGGCTTTCTAGCCGGTTCCCATGGCGTAGCTCAACGCCTGCACGCCAAGTATCTCCGAGCGCCAGCAGGCAGACACGTGCGGCTCCTCGGAACTGTTGCTCTCCACCGGCATCAGCGGCGGCGCTTCCGTAACACACTTGTCAATGGCGAAGCGGCAGCGGGCCCGGAAGGAACATCCCTGGGGCAGGTTGACCAGGTCCGGGGGTTGCCCTTCGATGGGCACCAGCTTGGCCGCCTGGCCCTCGTCGTCCGTCAGTCGCTGGTCCAGGCGCGGCACCGAGTCCAACAGGCCGACGGTGTACGGGTGGCGGGGGTTGGTGTAGATCTCGAAGGCGGAACCGCGTTCGATGATCTTGCCGGCGTACATCACGTTCACCCGGTCCGCGTAGCGGGCCACGACGCCGAGGTTGTGCGTGATGATGATCAGAGCGACGCCGAGGTCCTGGGTCAGCGATTTCATCAACTCCAGGATCTGCGCCTGAATGGTAACGTCCAGCGCCGTGGTCGGTTCGTCCGCGATGATGAGCTGCGGGTTGCAACTCAACGCCATGGCGATCATCACGCGCTGGCGCATGCCTCCGCTGAACTGGTGCGGATATTGCCGGATGCGGCGCTCGGGGTCGGGGATACCGACCCGGGCCAGCAGGTCCACCGCGTCCCGACGCGCTTCATCGCGGCTTTTGCCCATGTGCAACTGGATCGTCTCGGTCAGCTGCCGATCCAGCGTCAGCACCGGGTTCAGCGAGGTCATGGGCTCCTGGAACACCATGGCCATTTTGGCGCCGCGGATCCGGCGCATGTCATCCATGTCGATCTGTAGGATGTCCTCCCCGTCGAACAGGACCTCGCCGCCCACGGTTTTGCCGGGCGGGTCGGGGATCAGGCGCATGAGGGAGAGGGCGCTGACGCTCTTTCCGCATCCGCTTTCTCCGACCAGCCCGAGCGTTTCGCCGGGCATCACCTCGTAGGAAACATCGTCAACTGCTTTGACCACGCCTTCGTAGGTGAAAAAGTACGTTTGCAGATTCTTGACTTCCAACAGCGGGTCCACTGCAGACCTCCTCCTCGGTCAGTGCCTGATGCTCTGGCCAATCTGATGTGTATCTGGTTAGGGACCGTGAATATCTTACCCGGTCGCCGGGCGCACTATCCTCCGCGATTCTGGGTTCGGCCAAGTTACCATAGGCTGCATATCGCTGCAAGCAGAACGCGGAGCCAGAGACTGTTCGGACCGCCAGGGAAGGCGTCATTGCGAGCGCAGGGCGGCAATCTCGAAGGACTTATGCAGTTCGAAGTCATTACAAGCGTCATCCCCCGCGAAAGCGGGAATCCAGTGGCCGAATTCTTTAGCAGTGTTCCAGATTCTTTCACCAGAAGGTCAATGGCTTCCTGCTTTCGCAGGGGCAACATACAAATGACGGGTTTGTAATTGCATGCGCGTAACTCCTATCTTGTTGGTGACCGGCAGTCCTGCGTAGCAGACGTTGCTGCTGTGGCGTCGAGATTGCCGCGGCGCAAGCGCCTCGCAATGACAACCTCCTCGATTCTGAACCCTTACCGAAGCCACGATCCCCTGCGTTCACCCGTTTTGCTTCCCGCACACCTCCGATTCTCCGCGTCAATACATTCTCCGCGTCAATACACCACCTCCTCCGCTGCGAGCGTTGCGATCTGCGCCTGGTCCATGCCCAGCAGTTCCTGCAACACGTAGTCGTTGTGCTGGCCCAAAAGCGGAGCCGGCGCCCGTACCGATCCAGGCGTGTCGCTGAGCCGCCAGGGCACTCCGTACACCATCTCGGCGCCGACGTGTGGGTGGTCGATTTCCACGTAGGTCTCCCGGGCGTTCAAATGCGGGTCGGCGAACTGGTCGGCGATGTTCATCACCGGCATGGCTGCCACTCCCACGGCCTGCAACCGGTCCACAACCTGCCGGGGGTCGAGGTTCCTGGTCCACGTCGCTACGATTTCATCCAGATCGCGCCGGTTGTGCCACCGCGATGGCGCGTCGGCGAACCTGGCATCGGCGTTCAGGCCGGGGCATCCCGCGCCGTCGTTTTCAATCACGCCCGCCAGCGCCCGCCATTCCTCCTCCGTGCGAACCGCAATGGCCACCCACGCGTCCTCGCCGGCGCAGGGGTAGTTGTTGTGGGGCCCAAAGTCAGGGTCGTCGTTGCCCGGCGGGGCCGGGATCGTCCCGGTCATCTGGTACTCCAGCATGGGGACTCCCAGCAACGCGGCCGTGCCCTCCAGGTGGGCTGCCTCCACGTATTGTCCTGATCCCGTCCGGTTGCGGTGCCGCAGCGCCGCCACGACGCCCAGCGCCGCGCACAGGGCGGCCACCGTGTCGCTCCACGCCGCTTGCAGTTCGCCGACCAGGGGCTCGCCCTCTTCCGGCGCATAGCCCACCAGGCTCATCATGCCCGACATGGCCTGGATGATGGGCGCGTACGCCACCATGTCTCGCAGCGGGCCGCTGTCGCCGAAGGCGGGCATGGATGCCACGATGATGTCCGGCTTGACCGGCCGCAGGCTGGCGTAGTCCATGCCCAGCCGCTCCAGCACGCCAGGGGAGAAGTTCGCCAGCACCACGTCGCTGACCGAGGCCAACCGCTGCAGGATTCTGCGGCCCGTTTCGGTGCGCAGGTTCAGCGTCACGCTGAGCTTGTTCCGGTTGAGCCCGTGGAACACCGGTTGCAATTCGGGCCAGATACCGCGGTCTCCGCCCGCCAGGTCGTCGCCGACCATGGGGCGCCCCAGCCGCATTCCGTCCATGCGGGCCCGGCTCTCGATCTTGATCACCTCGGCTCCCATGTCCGCCAGCAGGTGACCGGCCATCGGCCCGGCCCATGCGGAGCCCAGGTCGACGACCCGCACGTTGGACAGCGGTGGACGAGGCGTGGCATTTGCGGCAATCATCATCCGTCCAGCACATCCGCGTTGTGTTGCCCCAGCAACGGCGCGGGACGGACGACGCGGCAAGGCGAACCGTGCAACCTCACCGGCGCCCCGGGATAGCGGTAACCGCCGGCCTCGGGATGTTCCGATCCCACGAACCAGTCACGCTGATGTAGGTGGGGCATTTCCAGCGCTTCGTCCATGGTCAACACCGGCGCGCAGGGAATGCGGTTTTGCAGACACAGCTGCAGGATCTCCGCCTTGTCGTGCTCCATGAACCAGGGGGCGATCAGGTTCTCGGCCTCCACGGGATACCGGTCGCTCATGGCCCGACGGTCCCGGTAGCGCGGGTTTTCGGTCCAGTCAGGGTCGCCCAGCAGGCTCAGGAACCGCTGGTACTGCTCCATCTGCGGGGCGTCGATGCACACGTATCCGTCCCGGCAGGGCAGAACGCAGTTGGGAAACAGGCCCAGGCGCATCCGGTTACCCGAACGCGAGCCGGCGATCCCCCGGTAGATGAACGTCGGCAGGTGGTAGCCGGTCAGAAGTGTGCTGATCACCCCCGAATCGGCCACGTCGATGTACTGTCCCCCGTCCGCCCCGCCGTCGCCGGCCAGGTTCGACTCCCGGGCCAGCAGCGCGACGATGGCGGCATAGGCCCCGCCCAGGCCGGCCAGATACCCGGCCTGCCGATCCGGTGTGGTGAGCGGCTCCCGATGCGAGTGGCCCGTGCCGAAGCTCATGCCGCTCAGGGCGTTCACCTGCAGGTCGTAGCCGGCGTACTCCCGGTAGTCGCCGGTGCGCCCGTATGCCGACAGCGAAACGGTTATCAGGTTCGGGTGGCGACGGCGCAGCGTGGTCGAGTCGATTCCCGCCGGCTCCAGAGCCGGGAAGGGCTGGTTCTCGACGAACATATCGGCGTCGTTCAGCAGGTCGTGCAGCCGCTCGATGCCGTCTCGCGTGTTGGTGTCGAGGGTCACGCCCCGCTTACCCAGGTTGGCGAACAGGAACAGCCCGCTGCGTTCCGCATGGCGTTGACCGTCCGGGAATGGTCCCACCCGCCGGGCCGCGTCCCCCTCGGGCGGCTCCACCTTGATGACGTCCGCGCCGAACTCCGCCAGCACCTTGGCACAGAACGGCGCCGATACCATCGCGCCCCACTCAATGACCCGAACTCCTTCCAGCGGGCCGGGCAATCGTTCACTCTCGGGGAGCAACGGGGGCGTTGTCAAATCATCTGACATGAAGGGGTATGCCACTGAGATGGGACGGTTTCACCGGGAAGATAACCGCGCGGGAGTATATGGTTGTAATGGCGCACACGCAACGGCAATCCGGAAAGGATTATCGCAACGTAATACCGCGCAATCCACCCGTGGATCTGCCAAGTTCGCAACACGCTGTTTGTTTGACGAGATCGTTCGAAACGCCGTCCACTGACAACGACATTCAACCCTCCAGGCATGGGGTTGAATATTTTACATCCCGCTCAATATCACGATTATGAATATTTGACATCAGGTATCGCCGATGCTAATGTTTGGCGGCACACGGGAATCCGCTGACTGAAACGGAGGTATCCGCATGGCAGTTCGCCGTATCCGAAACGCGTTGCGCTTCGCCGCAGTTCCCCTGTTGATTGTATTCCTGTCCGTGATTGTCGCCTGTGGCGGCACGGCCGCGGAGCCGGCTGCCGCACCCGCCGCCACCGAGGCGCCGGCGGCCCCGGCCCAGGCCGCAGCCACCGCTGCTCCCGAGCCCACCGCCATGCCGGCCATGGCCGACGAGGATAGCTACCTCCACATGGCCGTGACCCCGCTGCCTCAGGACACCTTCTTCCCTTGGCTGGCCACCAGCAGCGGGCACCTGGTGTTCCGGCCGATCTGGGAGAACCCAACCACCATTTCGCCCGACACCGGCGTCTCCACCATTCTGCCGCAACTGGCCCGGGAATGGGACGTCAGCCCCGACGCTTCCGAGTACACCTTCTATCTCCAGGAAGGCGTCCAGATGCACTTCGGCTGGGGTGAGTTCACCGTCAAAGACCTGATCTTCACCATTGACCAGCAGATGTCCGACCCCCTGGCCGGCTGCAAGGGCCCCCTGAAGAAGTTCATGGGGTACGACTCCATGACCGAGATGATCGATGCCGGCAAGGCGGAGGTTGTCGACGACTATACCCTGAAGATGACGCTGGCCCAGCCGCAGGTTGATGTGGCCGACTGGTGGTTCAACATTCTGGTGGTCCCCTGCGCCGCCGTCCGCAGCTCGGCTCAGCATGCGGAGGAGGGCGACGCCATGTTCGAGAATGGGCCGGCGGGAACCGGTGGCTTCCAGTTCGTCAACCGCGAGCTGAAGGAATACACCGAGTACGAGGCTGTGCCCTACGACCACTGGCGCGTCAACCCCGAGTTCAAGCGGATGCGGATTAGCACCACGCCCGAGGACCTGACCCGCCTGGCCATGCTGCTCACCGGCGAAGCCAACATGGTGGACATCCCCAAGGTGCTGCACCAGCAGGCCATCGACGAAGGGATGGAGGTCTTCGAGAGCCCGCTGCCTTCCGTGGGCCTGACCATCATGCCTTTCGGGCAGTACGAGCTCAGCCAGGTGAACTGGAACCCCGAAACCGAGCCGTGGACTGCGCCGGGGGAGACCGGTCGTCTGGTCCGTGAGGCCATGAACCGCGCCATCGACCGCGAGCAGATCATCAACGAGCTGTTCAAGGGCCGCGGCGAGCCCATGTACAACACCATCTTCCACGACTCGCTGGAGGGCTGGAACCCTCGCTGGGCCGATGAGTTTGACGAGCGGTACGGTTTCGATCCGGAACGCTCCAAGCAATTGCTTGACGAGGCCGGCTTCCCCGGCGACAACGGCGAAAACCGCTTCTACATGGAAGTGTGGCAGAGCAGCCTGCCCGGCTTGCCGGAGACCATCGAGGTCGCCCAGACCGTCGCCCAGTCCTTCCAGGACATCGGCATCGACGTGAAGCTGGTGGAGGTGGAGTTTGCCCGCGCGCTGGACGCCTTCCGCGACCAGCACGACGCCCACTTCATCCTCCCGGTGCGCCAGACCATCCGGCAGATCAACGCCAACGCCCGCATCTACTACTACACCGGAGAAGTCAATCCGGAGACCGGTCTACCCGGCGGCGGCGTCGCCTAAATCGAGCACCAGATCTATGATGACAACTACGAGGCCCTGCTAAAGGAGACGGACCCCACTGAGCGGCATCGGCTGGCCCAGGAGATGGGCGACCACATCTACGACAACTACCGCACCATCCCCATCGTCAACGTTCGTGCCACGCTCGTGGTCAACCCCGAGGATGTGGCGGAGTACAAGTTCGGCAGCCTGACCGGCGTCTTCGGTCACCTGGAGTACGCCAAGAGGGCCCAATAGGGAAACCGACCGCAGCCTATCGCCACATAAGGGATGACGCCGTGGGCCCGTACCGCCGGGTGCCCACGGTAGGCAAGGGAGACGACAATGCAGCGGTTCATCATTTTCCGCGTCGGGCAGGCCATCATCGCGGTCCTGCTGGTGAGCATCATCGTGTTCATGCTCTCCAACATCACCGGAGACCCCACGTCGGTGATGCTGCCCATGGGTGAAGCCACCCCTGAGGACATCGCCGCGCTGAAGGAAAAGTGGGGTCTGGACAAGCCGCTGCACATGCGCTACCTGGTCTTCCTGGGCAATGCGGTTCGGGGCGACTTTGGCGAGTCCTATGCCTTCGGCGGACAGACCGCCATGGGAATGGTGATGGACCGCTTCCCGGCCACATTGCAACTGGGCGGCCTGGCCATGGTGATCGCCGTGGTTCTGGGCGTGCCCCTGGGGGTCATCACCGCCGCTCGCAAGGATGGCTGGCTGGACTACCAGGGCAAGGCGGTGGCCTTCCTGGGCCAGTCGGTGCCGAGCTTCTGGCTGGGCATCATGCTGCTGTGGCTCTTTGCGGTGCAATTGGGCTGGCTGCCCTCGTCAGGCAAGGGCGGACTGGCTCACATGATCATGCCCGCGTTCACCCTGGGGTTCTTCCAGGTGGCGGCCCTCCTGCGCCTGATCCGCTCGTCCATGCTGGACGTGCTGGATACCGAGTTCGTCAAGCTGGCGCGCATCAAGGGTGTGCCCGAATGGAAGGTGATTTGGAAACACTGCCTGCGCAACGCGTTCATCGCGCCGCTGACCTACTTTGCCATCATTATCGGCGGCCTTTTCACGGGTACCGTCATCGTGGAAACCGTGTTCTCCTGGCCGGGTGTGGGGCAGCTCGCGGTGGGGGCCGTCCGAGGCCGCGACTTCCAGGTGTTGCAGGCCGTGGTCATCATCGGTTCGTCCATCTACATCTTCGCAAACCTCGTAGTCGACATACTCTACGCGTACCTGGACCCCCGGATCCGGTACAACTAGCGCCAGCGAGCAAGTCAATGGCATCGGCATCGAAAGTGTCCATCGGTGGAGGATGAGGCATGGCTATCACCACGGCTCCCGTTCCGGCCAGTCCCGTCTCGGAAGAAGCGGCAGTACGCCCCGGCGCCCTGGGCAGGATCCGCCACTGGATCTCGGAGATCCGCCGGCTTCCGCTCTTCCCGGTGACGATGTTGCTGGTGTTCCTGCTCATCCCGGCAGTTTTCGCCGAGCTGATCGCTCCGCATAACCCAAGGCGCGGCGATCTGGACGACCGCCTGGTTCCGCCGGCCTGGTCCAGCGACGTGGTTTCCGTGCGTACCGTGGTGGAGCGGGTGAACCGGGACAACCGGCAGAATGAAATCAAGCTGAGCGACGCCGAACGGACCGTCCGCATCGGCGACGCCAGCGTTGTAGGCAAGGCAGCGGGTGAGGCTCCGATACTGGGCGACCAGATCCAGATCGTGGTCAAACCCGGAGGCCAGGGCAAGTACCTCCTCGGCACCGACAAGAACGGCATGGACATATTCAGCCGCATCGTCCACGGCGCGCGTCTGGCGCTGGTGGTATCCATGATGGCGATCTTCGTGTCGGGACTGATCGGCACCGTTCTGGGCATCCTGGCCGGATTTTACGGGGGCTGGGTGGACACCGTGGTCATGCGCCTGGTCGACATGTCCCTGTCGATCTCGCTGATCCTGGTCGCGTTGGTGCTGGCCGCAACGCTGGGGCCGCGCATCGAAAACGTGCTAATCGTGGTGTGCCTCTTCCTCTGGTCACGCTACGCCCGGCTGATTCGCGGCGAGACGCTGGCGCTCAAGACCCAGGACTTCGTCGCCAGGGCTCGGGTGGCCGGCTCGTCGGAAATC
Organism: Dehalococcoidia bacterium; assembly: GCA_022823505.1. Lineage (GTDB taxonomy): Bacteria > Chloroflexota > Dehalococcoidia > Lucifugimonadales > UBA3495 > Bin87. Next base: position 44,315 of record JAJEIA010000118.1, on the reverse strand, counting down.
CGTATCATGGTGCGCCACATCTTCCCCAACCTGGTCAACACCATCATCGTGCTGGCCACCCTCCAGCTGGGGTTCGTGATCCTGCTGGAAGCCGGTCTCAGCTTCCTCGGCGCCGGCATTCCTCGGCCCAACCCGGCATGGGGCGTCATGGTGGCCGACGGCCGCGAGCTCATCATCGACTCCTGGTGGGTCTCCTTCTTCCCCGGCCTCGCCATCCTGTTCACCGTGTTGTCGGTCAACCTGCTGGGCGACTGGCTGCGAGACCGCCTGGACCCCAAGCAGCGCAATGTCTAAACACCGGCGCCACGCCTGAGGTTAGAATGTAGGGGCGAATGATCATTCGCCCCTACCAGTGTGTTAACCGCCATGCCGGAACAGGAACACCGTCACGCGCACCCGGTTTGTCATTGCGAGGAGCGAAGCGATGTGGCAATCTGGCGGACTGAGCGGCGACTCCTCGGCAACGAGATTGCCATGCTCCGCTCGCGATGGCAGGTTGATGGAAAGTGAGTACGCAGGAACAGGAACACCAGGCAGAGTTTCCCGAATGGGTTGAACGCAGTCAGCGTACTGCCCGCCGTCGCTACCGGATGCGGCTGCTGAAGCCGGCCGTGACGGCGGGCGTACTGCTGCTGGTGGCGATCCTGGGGTGGATATTCTGGTTCAGCTTGCCCAATCCGGTTCGCTGGTTTGCGGGGAGCCCGTCCGCCGCAGCATCCTCCTCTTCCAACGCCGGACGCTGGTCGATGCTGGGTTATGGCACCAGTCTCAACGGGTACATCCCTGAGGTTGAACAGCAACCCGCCGGCCGCATTGCCTGGTCCCAGGACCTGGGCCCCTACACCCGTTCCGCGCCGCTGGTGGCGGACGGCAAAGTGTTTGTGGGCGGGCACTTCCAGGTGCTGGCCTTGGATGCTGATTTGGGACAGCGGCTGTGGTCGGTGGAAACTCCCGGACCCATGGACCATGCCACCACCATCGCCAACAACGACCTGGTGTTCGTGGGCCTGACCAACCACCGGATGCTTGCGCTGGACCAGGACACCGGCGAACAGGCGTGGGATTTCAAGGCGCACCTCCCCATCTCGGCGTCAGCCCTGGTGCATGGCGGAGTGGCCTACGTGACTTCCGCGGGCAACATCATCTACGGCCTGGACGCCCAGACCGGCGAACAGCTCTGGAAGCACAAGCTCAAGGGCAACGTGAAGACCACGCCCACCCTCCACGGCGATCGGCTCTACGCGGCGGACGACGAGGGCAACCTGTACTTCATCGATGCGGACGACGGGAGGCGGCGGTTCCGTTTTCTGACCGCCGGCTCGGCTGAGGGGCCGCCGGTGGTCACCGGAAATACTGCATATTTCCCGTCCGGCGGGACGCTCTACGCGATCGACACGAGCGTGAAGGGGATGCCGGGTCTCTACTGGATCAAGCGGGCCTGGTTCCAGATGTGGATCTGGCAGATCCCGGGCGTGCCGCCACCGCCGGCTCAGCGGGGAGAACGATGGCGGTTCGCGCCGGAGGAGCGGCATACGCAGGGGATAGTGTCATCGCCCGCCATTGCCGACGGCATATATTACGTCGGTGACAGCGACGGCCTGTTTTACGCCCGCGACGCCCTGACCGACGACCAGCTTTGGCGCTCTGAGGCGGGCGGCGGGATCGTCAGCTCGCCCATCATACTGGGAGACCGGATCTACTTCGGCGCGCGGGACGGGCGGGTGTACTGCCTGAACCGGGCGGACGGCTCGATGTTGTGGAACATCGACGTAGGCGGGCCCATAGAATTGCCGCCGGCCTATGCCGGCGGCAGGTTGTACGTGCGAACAACCGACGGCCGGCTGCACGCGGTGGAGTGACAACTGGCGATTACCAGTCCAGGATGTCGCGTACCCGGCAACGGAACTCAGGGAGCACGTCGCCACCGTCCAGCTCATCGTTTTCGGTGTAGATGAGGGTCAGCCCTGCTGAGAGATGGGCAGCTACGGTGCGAGACACCGGGTACACGGCCCACGCCAGGCGAACGCCGTGGCTCAGCCACATCGCCACCCGGTCAGCCACGTATTGCGGGCTGTCGTTGGGCGAGATTATCTCGACGACCAGATCCGGGACCACCTCGTAGAACCCGCGAACCTTGACGTCCAGAGGCAACGTGTGCGCCGAGAAGTAAGCTACATCCGCCTCGCGCACCGTATCGGGGTCGCGCTCCAATATGACACCAGCATCCGATCCAGCTATGCGGCCCAATCTGTTGAGCCTAACGTGCGCGGCTAGCGCGGCCCCCAACGCCATTGCTATTTCGCCGTGTTCTCCCCCTGATGGCACTGTGTCTCTTACCACTCCCCTGACCAATTCACCTTTGATCACCCGCTGTTCGCACAAGCGGAGGAATTCGTCAGCGGTAAGCAGCTTCTCACCGATGGGCGTCGTGGCCATGTTTGCTTCCTTGGTCGACTGGGGCTTTGTGGCGCCGGCCTAAAGAAAGGCCAGCGCTGACCGCACGAAGTCGTCCGGCTTCTCGATCTGCGGTGAGTGACCGCAGTTGGGGATGACGGTGACCAGGGATCCCGAGAGCGCCTGCTGGTACAGGTCGGCGCACTCCACCGGCACCAGGTTGTCGTTCTCGCCCCACACGATATGGGTCGGTACGCTGACCCGGCCCAGCTTGGCCGGCAGGCGCGGGTTGTGCATGTAGGGACGCCAGGTCAATCGGATCGCCATCTCCCGGTCGCTCTCCGCCTGCTCGGCCTGCTCGGGAGTTGGGTCAGAGCCGAACATCTCGTCCCATTCGGGCACCTGGCCGGGATCATGGTAGGCCAGGTCGCGGATCTGACCGGGGTTGATGATGAAGATGTCGGTGATCTCGCCCTCCACCGGCTTGATGCCGGCAGCTCCCACCAGCATTACCTTGCTGAAGGCGTGGCCGGTCATCGACAGCATTTCCGCCGCCAGCCAGCCGCCCATGGAGAACCCGATCGCCCGCACGTCTTCCAGCCCCTCCTGCTCCTGGTACCAGGTATAGAAGCAGGCCAGGTCCTGCATGGTCTCCACCCAGCCGGGCCGGTCGCTCTTGCCATAGCCGGGATGGGAGGGCAGGTAGACGGTGAACTTCTCGGCCAGCGCGTGGGCGTAGCGGCGGGGACCGGCGTTGCCGCCGGCGCCGTGCAGCACCAGCAGCGGGTCGCCGTTGCCTCCCTTGTACACCTGCAGGTTGCCGCCGGCAACGGAGATGGTTTCCTCGGTGAAGTTTGCCATTTGGGTTCTTGCTCCTTGCTGAAATGGTAACGGAGGAGGCGATGGCTACAGCGCGGTGAGCCCGGGCTGCACGCCTTCCTTCTGGAAGGGATCTGTCAGTTCCAGTTCTTCGCCGATCTCGCGCAGGGCCGGCAGGACTTCCTGTCCCATGAGCTCCAGGCAGCGCATGGTGTCCTCGTGGCTGATGGAGCCGTCGTTAGTCCACACGGCCAGGATGCCGGGGCGCATGAAGCTCAGCACTTCGCGCAACTGGCTGATCACGGTGTCGGGACTCCCGATGATCCACCGCTTGGAGTCCAGGATGGAATCGTACTGCGCTCCGTCCAAACCGCCGACGCGGAACGGGTCGCTGCGGATCTGCTCGCGCAGGCGCAGGAAGCGCGGGTCGTCGCTGCGGCTGCCGTAGCCCACCGGCGAGGCGTAGTCCCGGGGCAGCGGGATGCGGCCGACGCCGATGTTGCCCACCATGTAGCCCTTGCCCACGTCATAGGCTTTCTCGTCGGTGTCCTGCACGTGGATGCGCACCAGGTATCCGAAGTTCTCCGGGCCGGGCTCATAGCCGTGCTCACGGGCGGCCTCCGCGTAGATGGCCTTCATGTCCTGGGTACCCTGCGGGTCGGTTTCCAGGAAGATGTAAGGGTAGTTGCGCTCGGCGCACCAGACCAGGGTCTCTGGGCTGCCGGTGCCAGGGATCCAGACGGGCGGGTGCGGCTTCTGCATCGGCACCTGGAACGGGTTGACCACGCGGAAGTGGTAGTGGTCGCCTTCCCACCGGAAGGGTCCCGGCGTGGTCCAGGTCTTGATGACCAGGTCGTGGGCTTCCTCGAATCGGGCGCGGTTGTGCAGCGGGTTGGTGTTGGTGGCCAGGCTCTCCACGCCGGTGCCGCGCACGAAGCCCGACACCAGCCGGCCGCCGGAGATCATGTCGATCTCGGCCAGCTCCTCGGCCAGGCGGATGGGGTTGTCGAAGATGGGCAGCGGGTTGCCCAGCAGCACGATCTTGGTGTTCTTGGTGTTGCGGGCCAGGATTGCGGCCTCGAGGTTCATGGTCGCGCCCAGGCAGGTTGGCGTGTTGTGGTGCTCGTTGAGCATCAGACCGTCGAACCCCATTTCCTCCGAGTACTCGTACTCGTCCAGGTACATGTTATAGAGGTAGTGGCCTTCCTGCGGGTCGAAGTTGGAGTTCGAAAACGTGAGTCGCACCGCCTCGTTGGGCGAGTTGCGCACGTCCTCCTCGGTGTAGTTCACGTAGGCCCGTTCGGTAAAACGCATCAGGAACATGGGATGGCCTCCTGCGGTGGGTCAGCCTGGGCGCGGGTCGGATTGGTGGGGGCCATGATACACCGCAGCGGGTGATTATGCCGCCAGCAACACACTATGGTTTGATTACAGCATTGCCAGGTGGTGAGATCCGCTATCCTTCTGGCCGCTCGCGTCGGTTTAACCGTTCCTCCAGCTGGCGGATCTGTTCGTCCTTCTGGGAAAGTTCCGATTCCATCGCCAGGCGGAGGCCGCGGCGGTCGAGGAGGATTTCGCCGGTGTTCGGATTTTGCAGTTCCAGACTTCCGTCGTTCCAGCGGAAGTTCAGGTGCAGCAGCGGACTGTAGCCCCAGACTGCGCCGTCGGGAGCGGTTTGAATGGGCAGCGATTCGTACTCGGCGCCGGCCAGCCGGTCGCCGGACAAGGATTGACCGTACAACTCGCCTCCGGTGGCATCGAACCGCCAGTACTCCTGTACGCCGAGCCTGGCGTACAGTTCGCGTTTCCAGCCAGTATCGTTGCTGGCCGTAGACTCGGAAGCCACTTCAAGCACGAAATCGGGCGGCTTGCCCACTTCCCAGATCACGTAGCCGTTGCGTTGCCGAATGCTGTCAGCGTCCACGTCAAAGGCGATGTAAACATCGGGTTGCACTCGGCGATTGCTGTCGGTGGGGTCGTAGTGGACGATAGTGTTGGTGTCCATGAACACGTCCGGCCGTTCACCGACCACCACGTCGTTCAAAATTTGCAATGCGTAGATAATGTCAGGGTTTTGAAGCATCAGGTCAGCGGGCGGCTCCGCGTCGGGCAGGGTTGGCTCATCCGGCCCGAATAACGGGTCCAGATCGGGTATTGCAGCGTTTTGCGCCGGCGTGCGCGGCAGTTTCGTGGTCATCTCACGCCTCCGCAGTGGCGGCCTGCTTTTTGAAGTGCGGTATAACCTCCGCCGCGAACCGCCCCATCTGCTCCTTGAACTGGTTGGTGGTGGCGCCCATGGGGAAGGCGATCATGATCTGCTCCAGGCCGGGGTACTTGTCCTGCAGCTCCTCCAGGTAGGCGATGGTGTCCTCGGGGCTGCCGGCAAACCAGGCCCGGTTGTCGATCACGTCCTGGAAATCGGTGCCGGCCGCTATGTGCCGGGCGACCCCGCCCGGGCCGGTGGCCGCGATCTGCTGGTCGCTGTAGCGCAGCATCCCCAGGGGCGCGGCGAACTTGACATGCTCCTCGAACAGCGGCTGCAGCTGGCGGCGGGCGCCGGCCGTGGTGTCGTCCACCATCGCCCAGAGCCCGATGCACAGGCCCTCGCCCAACGCGAGATCCCGGCCGGCTCGTTGGTTGGCCGCCTGGTAGCGTGTAACCCACTCTGCCACGTACTGCTCGCCGGTGCCCAGGATGACGCCCTTGATGCCCCACTTGGCCATGAAGTCCAGGGCCCGGTCCGACGCGCTGACAATGGGTTGCCACACGTCCACGGGACGGGTCTTGGGTCGCGGAACCAGGGTGACCTCTTTCAGGTCGTAGCCACGGTAGGGGATGTCCGGCGGGATGGTGTAGTGCTTGCCCTGGTGGGAGAATGCCTCCTCGTTGAAGGCCTTCATCATGATCTCGAACTGCTCCTCGAACAGCTCGCGGTTGGCGTCGCCGTCGATCATGGGCGCGCCGAAGGACTCCACCTCGCGGGTGTGGTAGCCCCGGCCGATGCCGAAGACCACGCGCCCGCCGGTGAGGATGTCCACCATGGCGAAGTCCTCGGCCAGGCGGATGGGGTGCCACATGGGCAGAATGTTGAACCCACAGCCGAACTTGATCCGGTTGGTGTGCTGGGCGAGGTACTGGCTCATGATGAGCAGGTTGGGGATGCACTCGTAGCCCTCGCGCTGGAAGTGGTGCTCCGCCATCCAGAGGATGTCGAACCCCAGGTCGTCCAGGAAAACGGCCGCCTCCCGCGCGATGTCCAGGGCCATGGACAGCCGGTCGTTGTCGTACCACCGGTCGTTGGCCGGGATGCCGTCGAACCCGATCCCGTCGCCTTCCAGCACGTGGCCGGCGTAGAGAACCGAAAAGTCTTTGATCATGGGGACAATCCTCCAAACATCATCGTGTGACCAGGCTACTGCTCGCGTTGACTGAGTTGCGCTTCCAACTGCCGGATGCGCTCCTGCGCTTGTTGCAGTTCCGAAACTGCTTCGTCCCGGTCAGCAACCGCTTGATTGCGCTCGGCTTCCACCAGCGATATGTCGCACAAGTAGCGGCCGGTTTTGCGGTCGTAAAAGCGCAGCTTTGATTCGTCGTCAACGTCCCAGTCCCACGACGGGTTCCAGCAGAGGCAGAGGTCCAGCACGCCGCTGTAGCCCCAAACCGTGTCGTCCTCATCCGTGTGCAGTTCGATGGGATAGTACACGCCGTCGATTAGTACGTCTCCGGCCAGAGGGTAGCCGTAAAGCTCGCCGCCGGTGGGATCGACCCGCCAGTATTCGGTGATACCGACGCTGGCGTACAGGCCCGGCTTCTCCGCCGTGTCCCGCGCGTTGGTGCTTGCGGAGGCGACTTCCAGGGCGAAATCCGGCGGCTTGCCGGCTTCCCAGACCACGTAGCCGTTGCGCTCGCGGATAGCGGCTTTATCGACCCCGATTGCCACGTACAGATCAGGGTTGAACCGATAGTTCATGCTGTACTGGTTGTAGAAAACGAATCCGCCGGTGTCCACCAGGACGTCGGGCCGACCGGCGAAATGCCGCCTCACGAAGTAGCCGCTTTTGTTGATGGTAGGGGATTCCAGCAGATCGCGCCGCTCTTCCGGGTCGGGGCAAACGTAATCGTCGGGCAGGACGATGGGGGTGAGCTTGCGGTAGGAAACGCCCGTGGGCCCGGTTTGCAAAGTGGTCATATTGCGGAACCTCAGCGTGCTGGCAAACGTGGACACCGTGCGCGCGGCTGACAGTTAAAGAGCCTTTGTGCTACCATCGCTATGCTACCACCGCCGCCGGCGGGTGTCATTGCGTCGCGAATCCGCGGTCCGCCGAGCACGAAATCCGCGCCATTCAGCGCAATCGGCGGTGCGGAGAATGTTCATCCCCATGCCCAAAGTACTGATAACCGACAACGTCGCCGCCGAAGGCATTGACCTGCTCAAAAAGCACGTCCCGGTGGACGTGAAACGCGGCCTCTCCCCCGACGAACTGATCGCCACCATCCCCGGCTACGACGCCCTGGTGGTACGCAGCGAGACGAAGGTGACCGAGCCGGTCATCTCCGCCGGTTGCGATCTCAAGGTTGTGGCCCGCGCCGGCATCGGCGTGGACAACATCGACCTCGACGCGGCCACCCGCGCCGGCGTGGCCGTGGTCAATGCCCCCATCGGCAACACCGTGGCCGCCGCCGAGCACACCGTCGCCCTGATGCTGGCCCTGGCCCGCAACGTGCCCCAGGCCTATGCCTCCATGAAGGACGGCCAGTGGCAGCGGTCCGCCTTCATGGGTATCGAGGTCCGCAACAAGACCCTGGGCATCGTCGGCCTGGGTCGAGTGGGCTCCGAGGTCGCCCGCCGCGCCGCCAGCTTCGGTATGAACCTGATCGCGTACGATCCGTTCGTCGCCCCCGACTTCGCCGCCCGCATGGGCGTGGCCGTGATGTCCCTGGACGAGGTGCTCGCCCAGGCCGACTTCATCACGCTGCACACTCCCCTGACCGCCGGCACCACCAATCTGATTTCAGCGCCGCAACTGGCGAAGATGAAACCCGGCGCCCGCCTGATCAACGTTGCGCGTGGCGAATTGGTGGATGACGACGCCCTGCTGGAGGCCCTGGAGAGCGAGCACCTGGCCGGCGCCGCTCTCGACGTCTTCACCAACGAACCCCCCGGCGACCTGCCCCTGCTGAAACACCCCCGGCTGGTCGCCACGCCGCACCTGGGCGCGTCAACCCAGGAGGCGCAGCGCGAGGTCGCCATAGAGGCCGCTGAGCAGGTGCTGGCCGTGCTGGAAGGCAAGCCGGCCCGCAACACCGTCAACGCTCCCTTCGTGCCGCCGGAGGTTCACGCCATCCTCGCTCCCTACGTGCCCGTGGCGTCCATGGTGGGCCGCCTGCTCACCAGCATGGCCCGGGGCCAGTTCGTCGGCGTCACCCTCCGCTACCAGGGCGAAATCGCGGAGCACAACACCGCGATCCTCAAGGCGGCTGCGCTGGTCGGACTCCTGGGACAGGTGAGTGGCGAAGCGGTCAACATGATCAACGCCCCGGTGCTGGCCCAGCAGCGCGGCCTCCAGGTCACCGAGCAGACCTCCGGCGACAGCCGCGAGTACGCCAGCCTGATCTCCGCCACGCTGCACACCACCGGCGACGACATCACCATCGCCGGCACGTCAATGCGCGACGAGCCGCACCTGGTGCGGGTCAACGAGTACTGGATGGACGTTGCGCCGTCGGCCCCCTACATGCTGTTCGTGGACAATCAGGACCAACCCGGCATCATCGGCGCTGTGGGCACCACCGCCGGCCGCCACAACATCAACATCAGCTTTATGGAGGTGGGTCGCATCGCCCCCCGGGGTCAGGCCATGATGGTGGTGGGACTGGACGACCCGATCTCCGCGGACGTGCTGGCCGAAATCAGGGCCTTGCCGCAGGTGGACGACGCCCGCGTGGTGGCAATGTAGGCGACGGCCGGGAGGCGGCGTGGGCGTCACAACGTGGAATCAATATCGAAGCCCCGGAACGGGCGAACTTGCGCCTGGGCTAATTCATTGCGCTCTACGGGGAAACCGACGAAGATCACCTGCATCATGATGCACTCGGCGCGGAGGTCGTGAAGAGCGTCGAATTCACCTTCGAACTGGCACTGGTCACAATCCGACGATTTGTAGCTGACTACGCGTTGTCCCCTGGACAGGTGGGCCGGATGCGTATGGCCGGCGTGATACGTACCGCGGGAAGGTTCGGACTGATCGACCCGCCTGAGGACTGGTTGGTGTTCAGGCAACGACGGAACGCGACGTCTCACGAATACTTCGACGAGGATTCCACACTCCATATCATAGGTGTCGCTCCCGAATTGTATGACTCTGTGAACAGTCTGCTAAACTCCCTGCGGGAGAAGATGGAATGAGGGTCCCGATCTCTCACGTGGACATCACGCCGGAACACCCGGATACGATTAGCCGTATTCTGGCATTTCGATTGCCTGACCGAGAAGTTTGGGCCTACGGCTCCCGCATCACCGGGCACTCTTGGCGTTATTCCGACCTTGACCTCGTGGTCAGGGGATACCGAGCTATGGGCGCCATGCAAAAGGAAGATTTGCTGGACGAACTCTCAGAAACGCTCGTGCCATACATAATAGAGCTCAAAGATTGGCATACGGTGCCCAAGCATTGGCACGACGAGATCCTGAACTGCTACGCCGTCATACATTCACCGTCTGAACCGGCACAGGCCGAAACAGCCACCGTCGTCTCAGAGCAACCCAGCTAAGGAGCAATCATCATGGCAGACCGCATCGTAATCATGGGTCCCGGCGCCGTGGGCAGCTACGTCGGCGCCTTTCTCGTCCAGGCCGGGGAGGATGACGTCACCTTCATCGACATGTGGCCCGAGCACGTGGAGAAGATGCGCGCCGAGGGCCTCCGCGCCAGCGGCAGCCAGGGCGATTTCACCGTCCCCGTCAACGCCATGCACCTCACCGACGCCCAGAACATCACCGAGCCCTTCGACTACGCCTTCATCACCGTCAAGTCCTACGACACCGAGTGGGCCACCCACTTCATCAAGCGGTACGTCAAGGACGACGGCGCGTTCGTGTCCATCCAAAACTGCTGGAACGACCCCACCATCGCCAACATCGTCGGAGAGGACCGGCAGCTGGGCTGCATCGCCTCGCACATCGAGGTCGCCCTCTGGGAGCCGGCCCACGTCAACCGCGGCGGCGCGCCCGGCCGTGACCACGGCCACACCGTGTTCCGCATCGGCGAGTTCACCGGAGCCGTCACCCCCCGTTCCGAGGCTCTGGCCGCCAAGCTGGACCACATCGACGCCGCCTATGCCACCGACAACCTCCCCGGCGAACGCTGGGCCAAGCTGTGCCAGAACGGCATGGGCAACGCCATCTCCGCCATGAGCCAGATGGGCAGCCAGGAGATGGCCGGCGACCCCCGTATCCGCCGCATCCGCATCAACCTGGCCAAGGAGGGCGCGCAGGTCGGCCTGGCCCAGGGGCTGAAGGTCGTGGAAATCAACGGCACCCCCGCCGAGTTCTGGGCGGATGCCGACACGGGCGACGTGTTCGAGGAACTGGACGGCAAGCTGTCCCAGTCCGGCGGCCGCGTGAACTGGCTGGCCTCCATGGCCCAGGACGTGCACAAGGGCCGCAAGTCCGAGGTCGATTTCATGAACGGCCTGATCTGCGAAAAGGGCCGCGAAACCGGCGTCGCCACGCCCTACCACGATGCCATCGTTGAGGCCATGCGTCTCGTCGACAGCAAGACCGTCGCGCCCGGCCCCGAAAACGTCGACCGCATCATCCGCGCGGTCGAAGGCTGACGCCGGACGCCGGAAAGTCCAACACCCAATCACCGTCGCCACCGGAGGTCTCAAACATGTACATCACCGTAGAACCCGCCGGCCTGATGATGCACACGGTCAAGCTGGTGTTTGACCCATCCGACCCGGCCCCCGAGGACCAACAGGTGCGCGATTACCTCAGCGAGCACGAGCTTGAGCCCCGTTACCACTGGTTCGCCGAAATCGACGGCCTCGAGGGCCGTGAGTGCGAGATCATGCAGTTCGGCGGCTGCTATCTCGGCCGCAACCTGCAGAACATCGGGCTCATCCAGCGCCGCATCGTGGAGGAAGAGCTGCTCACCGCCGAGATCGACCGGCACATCGCCGACGGCCGCCTGACCGCCTTTGCCGACGCCACCGAGACCCAGCGACAGGGCGCCGTCGCGGCGCTGATCGAAGAGTTCCGGGTGGAAGAGAGCTTCGCTCAGAGCGAGGACGGGGAACTCCGCGCCATGCTGGACGCGGAGGTGCTGCAGCAATCGGCGCTCCGGGCTCTGGCCGCGACGGAGGCGGCCTGATGGCCACCGATGCACCCCCGCAATGGGGCTACTCCGGCGAAATCGGCCCCGACAACTGGGGTTGCCTGTCCTCCGATTACAGCCTGTGCTCCGCAGGGGTCGAGCAGTCGCCCGTGAACCTGGTCGGGTACGTCCCGGGTGGAACCGAGCCGGTGACATTTGACTACACGACCCTTGCCGTGCAGGCCCGCAACAACGGCCACACCGTGTACCTGGACTTTGAACCCGGCAGCGGCGTGTCGGTGGGCGGACGCCGCTACGAGCTGCTGGGGGTTCATTACCATTCTCCGGGAGAGCATCTGCTGGACGGTGAGAGTTTCGCGGCTGAGCTGCACCTCGTGCATCAGGATGCCGACGGCAACCTGGCCGTGGTGGGGCTGCTCTTGCGGCTGGGCAACCCCAGCCCGCTGGTCGAGGACCTGCTGGGCCTGGCCCCGGCAACCGGCGTGGAGGCCGACATCGGAGGCGGGCCCAATGCCGCGGCATACGTGCCGTCGGGAACCGGATATTACGGATACAGCGGTTCCTTGACCACGCCGCCGTGCTCGGAAGGCGTGCGGTGGATGGTCATGCAGGACGTCGGGACGGTATCGCAGGAACAGGTGGAGATACTGCAATCCCTGACCCACGGGCCGAACAACCGGCCGCCGCAGCCCATTGGCGACCGGCAGATCGTGGTCTCGGCCGGCGGCTGACACCGGGAGCCCCACAGGCAGAAAAATGGAGCGGGCGATGGGAATCGAACCCACGTAGCCAGCTTGGAAGGCTGGGGCTTTACCACTAAGCTACGCCCGCTCAGTAATACCATTATAACCCATGTCAGAAGCGCGACCGGCGCACCGCTCGCCCTAGCAACGCCGCCGCGGGGTAGTGCCGCCACGAACCATGCGCCGCAAGCCTGAACGAAGGGCAAGCCGGAGGCAGCAACCGTGCCAGTGCAGGACCCGCGAGTTCCGGGGATGCTGGATGTCGCCGGATTGAAATCGGCAGTTGCCGACGGCTCGATTGACACCGTAATCCTGGCGTTCCCGGACCTCTACGGGCGTCTGCTCGGCAAACGCCTGGACGCTTCGTTTTTCCTGACCGATGTGGGCGGCACCCACGTCTGCGACTACCTGTTCACCGTTGACATGGAAATGGAGCCCGTTCCCGGGTACGAGTTTTCCAACTGGGACCTTGGTTACGGGGACGTGCACCTCGCGCCGGACCTGGCAACGATGCGCCGGCTGGCGTGGCTGGATCGCACTGCGCTGGTGCTATGCGATGCGGAACTGCAGGCTGACCACCGGCCGGTTGCCGTGGCTCCCCGTTCCATCCTGCGCTATCAGCTGGAACGGTTGGCAGCCAACGGTTTTCAGGCCATGGCCGGCTCCGAGCTGGAGTACTACCAGTTTCGCGTGTCCTATATGGAGGCGGCCAGGGGCGCGTACCGGAACTTGCCGGAGGCCGGATGGTACATCGAGGACTACCACCTGCTGCAGGCGGCCCGCACCGAGGACCTGAACGGCGCATTCCGCCGCAACCTGGCGGCATCCGGGGTTCCCGTTGAGTCTACCAAGGGCGAGTTCGGACGAGGGCAGCACGAGCTCAACGTCCGCTACGCACCCATGATGGAAATGGCGGACCGGCACGTGGTGTTGAAGCAGGCCGTCAAGGAGATTTCGGACCAGCTCGGATGCAGTGTCACCTTCATGGCCAAGCCGGACGCGGCCCAGGCCGGCTCCAGCTCGCACCTCCACGTCAGCCTGTGGCGGGAGAAGGACGGCGAGATGGTCAACGCCTTCCCGGGGGAGGGTAATCTGGCCGGAATTGCCTGCTCTGAGGAGTTTCGGTGGTTCCTGGGCGGATGGATGCGGTATGCGCCGGAGCTGATGGTCTGTTACGCGCCCACCGTGAACTCATACAAGCGGTTCCAGGCGGGAAGCTGGGCGCCCACGGCTCTGGCCTGGTCCCCCGACAACCGCACCGCAGGCTTCCGGATTGTGGGCGCCGGACCCAGCCTGCGCATCGAGTGCCGGATACCGGGAGCAGACGTCAATCCGTATCTCGCCTACGCGGCGGTGGCCGCATCCGGGTTGGCCGGCATCGAGCAGCGCATTGAGCCGCCCCCGGCATATCTCGGCGACGTCTACTCGGCACAGGAAGCGGCGCTGCTGCCAACGAGCCTGGAAGAGGCCATCGTGAGTTTCGAGCGCAGCGAGCTGGCACGATCGGCCTTCGGCGCTGACGTAGTGACACACTACGCGCACTTCTTCTCGACTGAGGCCGAAGCCTATCGGCGCGCGGTCACGGATTGGGAACGGATTCGCTACTTTGAACGCATTTGATCTCCATCACAAATCGACGGTTGAACGCACCCTTGACGACAGCATTGCCACATGGCACGGAGCCGTTGGCGGTGTTCGCGCTTGCTGGCACTCGGTGCTTGTGGCGGCCCGGTACCGGACGTATCATGGCCACCGCGGCGGGGCCACTCGCGGGACTATGAGCAGTTACAAATGACCGAATAGCATTGACAATTTCGACGGTGTTGCGTAACCTATTTAGCGATTGGCGAAAACCGGAAGGCCCCGGAAGTTGCCGGGGCTTTTTTAGCGTATTACGCGGTTTCCGCCGGTCGGGCTCAACGGAGCCAACCCCGCGCCCCGGTGGCGCAATTGGCAGCGCAGCCGATTTGTAATCGGCAGGTTAGGGGTTCGAGTCCCCTCTGGGGCTCCAAAATTATATCGACGCAACTGGACCATCCGTCCGGGAGTGAACAAATGGAGGGGTGGGTGAGTGGTTAAAGCCACCAGACTGTAAATCTGGCGCCCTGACGGGCTTCGCAGGTTCGAATCCTGCCCCCTCCACCACCTGATCGAAATCAACATCCCACGCGCCCAAGTAGCTCAGAGGTAGAGCACGTTCTTGGTAAGAACGGGGTCGGCGGTTCGATTCCGCCCTTGGGCTCCACCGGCGTCAGCAACCCGCAGGGGCATCCCGCGGGCCGGAACCAAGGAACCACCAACAAGGAGCAAGGAGTAACCCGCCACCATGGCTAAGCAAGTCTTCGACCGTTCCAAGCCCCACGTCAACGTGGGAACCATCGGTCACGTTGACCACGGCAAGACCACCCTGACCGCCGCCATCACCAGCGTGCTGGCCCAGGAGAATAACGCCAGCTTCCGCAGTTTCGACAGCATCGACAACGCGCCGGAAGAACGGGCCCGCGGTATCACCATCGCCATCGCCCACGTGGAATACGAGACCGCGAACCGGCACTACGCCCACGTTGACTGCCCCGGCCACGCCGACTACATCAAGAACATGATCACCGGCGCCGCCCAGATGGACGGTGCGGTCCTGGTCGTGTCCGCTCCCGACGGCCCCATGCCCCAGACCCGGGAGCACATCCTGTTGGCGCGCCAGGTCGAAGTGCCCTCCATCGTCGTGGCCCTGAACAAGGTCGACATGATGGACGACGAAGAGTTGCTGGAACTGGTGGAGCTCGAAGTGCGTGAGTTGCTCAGCACCTACGACTTCCCCGGCGACGACACCCCCATCGTTCGCGTCAGCGGCCTGAAGGCGCTGGAAGGCGACGCCGACGCCATGGAGCAGGTTCGGGAATTGGTCGCCACCATGGACGACTACATCCCGCAGCCCTCCCGCGTCACCGACCAGCCGTTCCTGATGCCCATCGAAGACGTCTTCGGCATCAAGGGCCGCGGCACCGTGGTCACCGGCCGCGTTGAGCGTGGCCAGCTGAACGTCGGACAGGAAGTGGAAATCATCCGCTCCGGCGACGTCCGCAAGACCGTTGCCACCGGCCTGGAAATGTTCCATAAGCTGCTCGACACCACCGAGGCCGGCGACGCCGTCGGTGTCCTGCTCCGCGGCGTGGACCGCGACGAGGTCGAGCGCGGCCAGGTCCTGGTTGCTCCCGGCTCCATGCGCCCCTACCGCAAGGCCGAGGCCGAGGTATACGTGCTGAGCCAGGCGGAAGGCGGTCGCCACACCCCCTTCTTCACCGGCTACAAGCCCCAGTTCTACATCCGCACCAGCGACATCACCGGCGAGATCGCTCTTCCCGACGGTGTCGAGATGGTAATGCCCGGTGACAACATCACCATGACCGTGAACCTGATCACGCCGATCGCCGTGGAGGAAGGACTTCGGTTCGCCATCCGTGAGGGCGGCCGCACCGTCGGCGCCGGCGTGTTCACCCGATTGCTGGAGTGATCCCATGGCGCGCAAGTCCACCGACGCCCGGCAGGTAATCACGTTGCAGTGCACCGACTGCCGCGAGCGCAACTACTCGACCATCAAGAACCGCCGCAGCCACACCAGCCGCATGGAGTTGCGGAAGTACTGCAGCCGTTGCCGTGGCCATCAGGTCCACCGGGAAGTGAGGTAGCGGCCTGTGGCCCGCGCATCAACCCGGCGACCGTCGCCGATCTCTCCCCGCGCCGTGGGGAGAGTCGGCCCGATCGGCTTCCTGCGTGAAACCGCCTCCGAGTTGCGGAAGTCGGTCTGGCCGACCAAGGAAGAGACGGCCCGCCTCACGGTCATCGTCATCATTCTGGCCGTGATAATGGGCTTCTTCCTCGGCCTGCTGGACCGGGTTTTCGACTTCGGCATGAGTTTCGTCATCGGCCTGCGTCAGCTTCCATTCTGACCCGTCAGGCTCCGGTTCGCCCGCAACTCGCGCCCGGATTTCCGGAGCCGCTCCTGAAGCCGGCCCCGCATGGAGTCGCCGGCTTTCAGACCAGGCCGTTCCGGTTCCGCCCATTGAGATTGAAACCATGACCACAACGCATCCCGCCGACCTGCGCTGGTACATCGTCCACACCTATACGGGCCAGGAGGACATGGTCAAGCGCAACCTTGACCTGCGCCGACAGAGCCTGGGCATGGACGACCGGATCACCCGGGTCGAGGTGCCGGCCGAGGACGAAATCACCCGCAACAAGGGCGAGCGCACCAAGCAGCGCCGCAAGTTGTTCCCGGGTTACATCCTCGTCCAGATGGTGATGGACGACGAGGCCTGGTTCCTGGTACGAAACACCACCGGCGTCACGGGCTTCATTTCGGCCGAGGAAGAGGGCGGGGATCGCCCGCGTCCGGTTCCTCTGGACGATCGCGAGGTCGATGACATCCTGGACCGCGTCGCCTCGGGCGAGCCGCGCGCCGTCATCGGCATGGTACAGGGAGACACGGTGCGGATTTCCGAGGGCCCCTTCGCCGACATGCTCGGCCGCGTCGAGGAAGTCGACGAACACCGGGGACAGGTCACCGTGCTGATCTCCGTTTTCGGTCGCGAAACCCCGGTCGAGTTGGACTTCACCCAGGTCGAAAAGGCCTGATCCCAATTCCCGATAACCCCGCGCCGCCCCCCGCACTTTAGAATCAGGACAACCGGAGGCCATCAGTGGCAAAGAAAGTACTCGCCGTCATCAAGCTCCAGCTGGAAGCTGGCAAGGCTACCCCCGCGCCGCCCGTTGGTCCGGCGCTGGGTCAGCACGGCGTCAACATCATGGCCTTCGTCAAGGAGTACAACGAACGCACCGGCAGCCAGTCCGGCACCATCGTGCCCGTTCACCTCACGGTGTACCAGGACCGGTCGTTCACCTTCGTCACCCGCACGCCCCCCGCGTCGGACCTGCTGCGCCGCGCCGCCGGTATCGAGAAGGGACAGGGCGATGCGCGGACGCCCATCGGCGTTACCATCCCCAGCGACGTCCTCCGCGGCATCGCCGAGGAAAAACTGAAAGACCTCAACGCCAACTCCGTCGAACAGGCCATGAACATCATCGCCGGCACCGCCCGCAGCATGGGCATTACGGTCGAGGACGACTGACGCCGTCGCGGTCCAGTTCCCCGAAACGCTACCAGGGAGAATCGAAAATGCCCAAGCACAGCCGCCGCTACAACGCCGTTGCCGAGCGTGTTCCGGAGGACAGCGTTTACCAGCCGCGAGAAGCCATCGACCTGGTGAAGGAGCTCTCCACCGCCAAGTTTGACGAGACCATTGAGGTACATCTCCGCACCAACGCCGACGTTCGTCACGCTGAGCAGCAGGTTCGCGGCGTCACCGTCCTGCCCCACGGCCTGGGGAAGCAGGTGCGCGTGCTGGTGTTCGCCAACGGCGAGGCCGCCGACATCGCCCGCCAGGCCGGCGCCGACTACGTGGGCGACGATGACCTGATCGCCCAGGTCGAAAGCGGCTGGGTCGAATTTGACGTGGGGTTGGCGGTCCCGGAGATCATGTCCAAGATCGGCCGGCTGGGTCGGGTCCTGGGCCGTCGCGGCCTGATGCCCAACCCCCGCACTGGCACGCTCGTGCCGGCCCGTGATCTCCCCCGCGTTATCCAGGAGTCCAAGGCCGGACGCCTGGAGTTTCGCACCGACCGCACCGCCATCATCCATGGCCAGTTCGGCAAGTCCTCGTTCGAGACCGACGCGCTGATGGACAACCTGACCGTGTTCATGGACTCCGTCATGCGCGAGCGCCCGGACGCAGTCAAGGGCGCTTTTATCAAGTCGGCCTACATCACCTCGTCCATGGGGCCCGGCCTCTCGGTGGACGTGGGGACACTCCAGGGGATGAAGCCGGAGTAAGCTTCTGGCCAGTATCCCACCGTTGCCAATCCCCGGAGGGGATGCTAGACTGACTCACACATCAGAATATTGTCACCCTGCCCGAGACAGCGGGTTCCCACGGGAATAATGGTGGTTTCAACCGCCCGCCGAGGCCCTGCGCCGGTTTGACCCGGCGTCGACGTGGATCATCGCTGCCCACCGCCCAACTGCGGTGAGTGACAACACCCGCGCCTCGTCTCGGAGCGCGGGCTTTCTTTTGACCGTTATATCCAGGAGCAGACCTTGCCAACTCAGGAAAAAATCGACCGAGTAGCCGAGCTGAAGGACAAGCTGGAACGCAGTTCCATTGTTATTTCCACCGGCTACTCCGGCATGAACGCCAACCAGATGGTGGACCTCCGGCGCAGAATGCGCGACGGCGGCGTCGAATTCGTCGTGGTGAAGAACAACCTGCTGAGCCGCGCTGCGGATGCCGCGGAGATACCCCAACTGAAGGATGTCATAACCGGCCAGACCGCCATCGCGCTGGGCTACGATGATGCGGCCACAATCGCCAAGGCGGTCAACCAGGCAGCCCAGGCCAGCGCCGGCACTCTCGCCGTACACGGTGCGGTGGTGGGCCAGGGCGAGGCCATGCAGCCCGCGGACGTTTCGCGGTTGGCAGATTTGCCGCCCCGACCCATCCTCGTGGCCCAACTGTTGGGCACCATGCAGTCACCGCTCTACGGTCTGGCCAGCGTGCTCAACGCCACCATCAGCAGTCTGGCCTACGTCCTGCAGGCCAGGATCGAACAGCTGCAGCCCGCAGAAGCTGCGGAATAGCGACAATCACACCCGGTCCAATCGCAAACAACCATCAGGAGGCATCAACCATGGCAGTGAATCAGGAAGTTCTCGACGCGATCAAGGGCATGAGCGTGATGGACCTGGCCGATCTGGTCAAGGCCATTGAGGAAGAGTTTGGCGTCTCTGCGGCCGCCCCCGTGGCGGTTGCCGCTGCTCCGGCTGCCGGCGTGGTGACCGATGACGCTCCGTCCGCCGGCGGTGACGAGCAGACCGAGTTCACCATCACCCTGGCCGACTTCGGCGCCAACAAGATCAACGTCATCAAGGCCGTCCGCGAGGTCACCGACCTCGGCCTGCGCGAGGCCAAGGAGCTGGTGGAAGCGGCCCCGGCCCGCGTCCGCGAGGGCGTGAACAAGGAAGACGCTGACAGCATCAAGGCCAAGCTGGAAGAGGCTGGAGCCACGGTGCAGGTCGCCTGACCCGCACCCGAATCAACGCGCGTCACGTGATACAGGGGGCGGGCCTGGTGCCTGCCCCCTGATCGTTTGCCTGGTGTACAATGCCGCCAGTTCAACCGGGAGGCTCCAGCATGGATCTGCAACTTGACGGCAAGACGGCAATCGTTACCGGGGGCAGTCGCGGCATTGGCAAGGCGGTGGCCCGGGTTCTGTCCGCCGATGGCTGCAGCGTCGTGATCACGGGACGATACGCGGATACCCTGTCCGAATCGGCGGAGGATATCGCGGGTGAAACGGGCGGGAAGATAGTACCCATCGTTTCCGACATGACCAGCACCGACCAGGTGAACGCCATGGTTGCCCAGGCAGCCGAGGCCCTGGGCGGACGCATCGACATCCTGGTGAACAACGCCGCCGCGCCCGGTGGCCTCGCCCGAGGGTCGCTGGCCGAAATCCGCGACGAGGACGTGATGCTGGACCTGGACACCAAGGTCATGGGCTACCTGCGTTGCGCCCGCGCCGTTGCGCCGTATATGCAGCAACAGGGTTGGGGTCGCATCGTGAACGTTGGGGGCCTGTCGGCACGCCGGGCGGAGGGTAACCTGAGCGCCGGCGTCCGCAACTCGGGATTGTCCAACCTGACCAAGTACCTGGCCGAGGAATTGGGCGGCGACGGAGTCTGCGTCAACCTGGTCCATCCCGGCACCACGCGGACCGAGCGCAGCGGCCCCATGTACGCCGAACAGGCCGCGCGCGAAGGCACCACCGTCGAGGAGATCGAGCGTCGCGTCGCCTCCCGCAACTCCACCCGGCGCATCGTCGACGCCGAGGAACTCGCGTGGGTTGTGGCCTTTTTCGCCTCTCCCCGCAGCATCGCCATCAGCGGCGAGACCATCGCGGCCGGCGGCGGGTCCGGCACCAACGTTTACCACTAGCCGGTCCCCTGCTACCACTGACCGATCTTGTCCACCATTCCAACTTGGCCACCATTCCCAGCCTTCAATCGTCATTCCCGCGAAAGCGGGAATCCACGTCCCTTCAGGAGAACCCGCAATGATCAAAGTAACCGTTTTCTACGAGAACGAAGAGGGCAAGTCCTTCGACTTCGACTACTACTGCAACACGCACATGCCCCTGGTGCAGGAGCGCCTGACCACCTTCGGCATGCGTTACTACAACGTGGAAAAGGGCATCTCCGACACCGACCCCAACGCGCCGCCGATGTACACCGCCGTCGGCTACCTCTTCTTCAACGACGTGGACGGCGTGCATGAGGGTTTCAAGACCCACGGCCGCGAGTTGGTCGGCGACGTCAAGAACTTCACCGACATCGAGCCCAAGTTCCTCATCAGCGAACTGATCGCCTGATAACCTGCCAACCAGACAGGAATAGGGGCGGCCGCGCGGTCGCCCCTATGTCTATCCAGACTGTCGCCATCCTGCGCATCTCGGAGTGAGACACCATGAACCCAGCCGTTGACGCCCTCGCCGAGCGAGCCATACGCGAACACTGGGAGTTCGCTCCCACCGCCGGCAGCCGCATCGGCCGCCACGAGTACGACGGACGGCTGCCCGACTTCTCCGCCGGCCGTGTGGCTCGCCGCGTCGAAGAGTTGCACCGGTCCCTGGCGCAGCTCTCATCATTGCCGGCAGAGGATGCCGACGAGACGGGAGACGACTCCAGGATGAATCGCCTGTCCCGCAGCCTGCTGGAAATGTTCCTGCGCCGGGAGCTGTTCGGATTAGAGGAAATGCGCACCCTGAACAACAATCCGCAACGCCAAGTCGGCTATATCGGGGTCGGCAGCTACGTGCAGCGCGACTACGCGCCCCTGCCGGACCGCCTGCGCTCGGCTACTGCGGTCCTCCGGCAGGTGCCGGACTTCCTGAACACGCTGGATGGGATCACCGATGCCGAGCTGGGAGAACCCATCCGCGATATGGCCGTAGAAGCCTACCGGGGCATGGCGTCGTTTTATAACACCGGCCTTGCAGATGCTTCCACGCAATGCGCAGCCATCGCTCCTGACGTGGCCGCCGAGTTTGACGCTGCCCGCGAGATTGCCGCCGTCGCCGTCGCAGATTTCGCCCGGAGGTTGCAGGACCGCAGGGTCCGCCCCGAGTTCGCCATCGGTTCGGATCTGTACCGTCGGATGCTGGAGGTGGGCGAGGGGGTCAACACGCCGCTGCTGGATGTTCTGTCCATTGGCCAGGCCAACCTGGAGCAGAACCTGCGCCGCCTGGACGAAGCCGCTGCCCGGTTCCTGTCTCAAATCGGCGCTCCCGGCAAGTCGGTTCGCGAGGCCGTCGCCCAGGTGGCCGCCAACCATCCCACTGCCGAAGCGTTGATTCCCGAAACTCGCGCCATGCTGGAGGACATCCGCCAGTCGCTCATCGACCACGACATCATCACCGTCCCGTCCGAGGAGCGCTGCCAGGTCACCGAGACGCCGTCCTACATGCGTTACGCCTTCGCCGCCATGGATTCACCCGGCGGCCTGGAGGATGTCGCCACCGAGGCCTTCTACTACGTGACCCCGGTGGAACCCGACTGGACCCCGCGCCAGCAGGAGGAGTGGCTGACCAACTTCAACTACCACACCCTGAAGGTCATCAGCGTCCACGAGGTCTACCCCGGCCACTACGTCCACAACCTGCACAACCGCCACGGCGGCGGCCTCCCGCTCATCAACCGTGTCGCCACGTCCTACGCTTTCACCGAGGGCTGGGCGCACTACACCGAGGAGATGATGCTGGAGACCGAGTACGGCCGCGACGACCCGGCTCTCTGGTTGACCCAACTCCTCGAGGCCCTGGTGCGCAACTGCCGCTACCTCTGCTCGCTGGGCATGCACACCCAGGGCATGACCGTGGACGAGGCGACCGCGTTCTTCCAGGCGCACGCCTACATGGAGGAGCACCCGGCCCGCCGCGAGGCCTTGCGCGGGACCTTCGACCCCGGCTACCTGAACTACACCCTTGGCAAGCTCATGCTGCTCAAGCTCCGGCAGGACTGGCGACGCCAGGAGGGCTCAGCCTACGGCCTGCGCCGTTTCCACGATGCCGCCCTGTCGTGGGGCGCCCCGCCCGTGCCGCTACTGCGCCAGGCGATGATCAACGAGCCGGGAACGGAGATCCTCTGAATCTGGGTCAGACGACCTGCGCCCCGAGAATTCGGCCGATGTGGTCCAGCGCCCACCGGTGGGCATCGGCGTCGAACGATGCCACGCAGTCAGTGGGCACCTCCACCGCGTAGTCACGGTTCCGCGCGTCCGACGTGGTGTGCATCACGCAGATGTCGGTGCACACCCCGCAGACGACAATCTTGTCCGGGTTGAGCTCAGCCAGCCGTTCGGCCAGGTCGGTGTTGAAGAAGCCGCTGTAGCGGTTCTTGGGTATTACGTTGCCGTCGCCGGCCCACTCGGCCAATTCGGGTATCACCTCCGGCTCCTCAGTCCCGATGACGCAGTGCACCGGGAACATCTGGAACTCCAGGTCGTCGGGCAGGTGGTGGTCGGACACGAACAGGATGGCCGACCCGGCATCCGCCTCCCGTCGCAACAGTTCACGCACCGGCTCGATGATCCCCCGGGCCTCATCGCCGCAGTAGAGGTTGTGCCCGGGCTCCATAAAGCCGCGCACCATGTCTATGACCAGGACTGCGTTGGTCATGGCGTCTCCCTCCTTACTTCAACGCTCCGGTAACTGGGATCAATCGTTGATTGTAGGGGTCAACCCCGAGGAACACTCCTTCCAGCGTGTAGGCTCCCAGCAGCGGTGATGCGCCCGCTTCGCCGAAGATGACCCACGTGATCGTGTCGCGGCCTTCCACTCTGGCTCGGGCTTCGGCCATATCCAACTGCACCAGCTCGCCGCCGGCGTACTCGAAGGTTTCGCGCTTAATCGGTTGGATCCCCAGCCCTTCCAGAACCGGGCGAGGGACCACCGTGGTAATCGCCCCAGTGTCCACCATCACATCGACATCCTCGAAATGCTCTCCATTGAGGTTGCCGATTTGGATGGTCAGATTGAAAGTACCCATGGTATTGCTCCGGCATGTCAACGGGCGTTGGAGCCAACCGCAGGTATGTTCGATGCGGGTTTGGCGTCGATGTCGCAAAAGTCCCTATTGGCCATAGTAATAGCGGTAGGGCCGGTCATATAAGTCATCCCTGTTCAAGTTTATGATTCCAGCTTTATCTTCGGCGTTCTTAATGGCTTCACGTACCTTGTCTATTCGCTCCAGCCGCGCACTGGCTTCGCTAGTCGCTATGCCGGTCAGGTACTCCACTACCATCGCCTCCACCGTCATGTCCCGCGCGTCGCCGATGGCGCTGACCTTGCTCAGGACGTAGTCGTCAATGTCCAGTCTAAGTTCCACGGTCGTACCTTCCTGGGGTCGCAAGCGGAGCGGCCAACCGCGTAGGCGCGATGCCCGGTGTGCTCCGCCTGCCTTCCAGTGTAATGCCGATCAGTGAGCGATGCTGCTCGGCGCGAAGCCGCCGTAGCGCGGGTACTGCGAGCAGATGAACTCCAGGTACGCCGGCTGGCCGGTCCCGTTGGCCGCCATCGCCCGCTCCAGCGCGGGCACCACGTCCGACGGCTCGGTGACCCGCTCGGTGTACAGGCCCAACTCCGCCACGGCGCGGGACATGTTCACGTCCTCGGGACCCATCACCCGGTGGGTGTAAGGGTCGTGGCCGTCGCCCCAGAACCCAGGGCCGTACCCGGCGAACCCGCCGTTGGCCACGTGGGCGATGGTGACGCCCAACTGCTGGCGCACGGGGACCTCCAGGTTGCCCAGCATGTACCCCATGCCGGCGTCGCCGGTGACCGCCACCGCCTGCCGCTCCGGATAGGCCAGCTTGGCCGCCATGGCCCCGGCCAGGCCGAAGCCCAGCGTCGAGATGTTGCCCCAGCCCAGGAACCCCCGCGGGATCAGCGTGTCGTACACCGTGCTCAGCTGGTCGCGGGTGTTGCCGGAGTCGTGGGTCACGAAGGAGTTGTACGGGTCCAGCACCTTCATCATGTCGCCGAACACGCGATACGGGTTGATGGGCGTGTCGCTGGACGCCATGGCCTCCTGGTACTCGGCCAGGCCGGCGTCGCGCGTCTCGCGGACCTCGGCCACCACGTTGCCGGCGGCCCGCCCCGCCCCGTCGGTGCGCCGCGACACCTCATCGGCCAGCGCCTGCAGGGTGAACCTGGCGTCGCCCAGCACCGCATGATGTGTGGGGAAGATGCGGTTCAGGTGCAGGTCGTCCAGGTTGCACTGGATGATGGTCTTGCCCGCCGCGTTGGGGATGCCGTGGGTGAACCGTCCTGGCGACAGGCTGCTGCCCACCGTCAGGATCACGTCGCTCTTGTTCAGATAGGCGATGGGATGCTCGCCGCGCACGCCCACGAACAGCGGGTGGTTCTCCGGGAACGCGCCCTTGGCCTTCAGCGTGGTGATCACCGGCGCGTTCAGCAACTCGGCCAGACCCACCAATTCCTCGGACGCTCCGGCGTAGATCACGCCCTCGCCGGCGTAGATCAGCGGGTTGGCGGCGTCCATCATCAGGTCGATGGCCCGGGCCACGTCCGACGGGTCGGGCGCCGACTTGTACCCGCGCACCGGGAAGTAGGGGTCGGCGGTCTCGTCGTAGACGCCGGCGGCGTTGGGAATGGCCAGCACCACCGGACCCGGACGGCCGCTGCGCAGCATGGAGAAAGCCCGCCGCATGAACTCCGGCGTCCGCTCCGGTCGGTCGACGTAGCCGAACCACTTGGTGATGGTCTTCAGGGCGGTGGTCACGTCGAACATGGTGTTCTCGGTGCTGCCCGCCGGAATGCCGTCGGTGATGCACAGCATAGGCGAGTTGTCCTCGAAGGCCTGCGCCAGCCCGGGGAAGGAGTACTGCAGGCCCGCGCCGTTGACGCCGCCCTGCACGGTGCAGACGCCGATGCGGTCGCCGCCGGTGACCCGCGAGTACGCGTCGGCCAGCGCCACGGCGTAGCGGTCGTCCCGCATCATGATCATGGGCACGCCCTCGCGCCCCAGGGCGTTGTTCACCCGGCAAACGGGAAAGGTGGAAACCCACTCGACACCCTCCTGCTTGAGGATGCGGGCAATGGAAGTTGCAACGTCGATGGACATGGTTTGGACCTCGTTTGGGGGTTGTGATAGTCGTTAGGCGAACAATGCTAGCAGCAAGCCGAAGCAGTGGTTGGCGTCGCGACGTGCTGTCGTTAGATTGTAATCGCCAAACATGCGTTGGTGGTAGAAGTAGATGTGGAGCTGTTCGGCTCCCTTGAAACCAATCCAAATATCCGCATGGCCTGTTTCTTCCTTGACCTGCCAGGCAGCACGTCTGAAATCGCGGTGATGTTCGTGATGCATCCCGCGCTGCTGCGCCGCCGCGATCAGCGAGTGGGCAACGGCTCCCCATAAGAGCTCGGCGCCTATCAGGTTCCTGCCAGCGGCAAAGGCGGCAGTGGCTTCGGAATGAAGGTTGCGTGCTGCGTTTACGTGCTCCGAGGGTTCCAGCGCCGTGGTCATTGGCCGTCGCCGCCCAGCGAGCTCAACCGCTCGATGAAATCGCGCGTCGAAAGAAAGTCACGCCAGGAATCTTCAAACTCGGATCCGGCCGAGTATCCAGATCTCACCATCTCAGGAGAGGCTTTGATCAACTGGTATCTGCTCGTGAAACCGGGTGCCTCGGATTCGCCGTCCAATCTCTGTAGGACACTCATCAGATCGTCGCTGCTGTCATGAGGCCAGCCCGAGTTTTTTGCGAACGCTTTCACCGCCGAAGTCGCGGCGTCCGCCAGCAGGATCTCACCGGCCATTAGCTCACCCAGCGCAAACTCCCGCTCGGCTGCGGCGAGCAGGTCCTGGGCAGTTTGCAACTCCTCACGGGTCAGCACGGGAACGCTCCTAACGGCCGCCAGACGCGCTAACCCACTCCACGCCTACCTGTTTGAGGATGCGGGCGACGGAAGTTGCCACGCCGATGGACATGGTTTTGAACCTCGATTGGGATTCCTGATGAACGGGGCGATTGTACCATTGCAGGCACCGAAGGAGTTTGAAATAGGGCCCTGCACCGTTTAGACTTTCACTCTGCCCGATCGATCCAGCAAAAAGGGGAAGTATCGTTATGGCGACCAATCACCGAGGAACCATCCGAGAGGAGGCGGTCAACACGTTGCTCGCCCGCTCACTCTCCCTCCACGGCATGAAAGCAAAGGCCGAGCGCCGAGGTCGCAAGGGAACGCCGGACGTGTTGATCGAATTGAAGACCGGAGATACGTTGCTACTGGAGTGCAAATGGGCCGACGCAGCTAGCTCGTTAGAACATCAGTTGGACGAACGTCTCGAGACATTCCCAGACGAAGTGGCCACGGTAGGCATCTTGTACCCTAATCACTTGAAGCAGGTTGACGACATCGAACCGGCGCTCACATCTACGTCCGACTTGATATGGTATGTGCACGGAACTCGCGGAACTCGGATTTTGCCCCTGCGCCAGTTGACCGGAGCGGTGTCGGATCTCGCTGATCACTTGCGAACTCTCCCATTGGAATTAGAGGGCATCGATCGAGTCATAGCTGCTGCTGGAGTTGTCGATTACCGAATTGAAGAGGCTGCTCGACTGATCTCCAGCCACCGACGGCTTTCTCGCCGCATAGCCGAGATTATCGCCCGCACCGACCAAGAGAACAATCGTAGAGCCGCACTACGCATTGGCTGCTTAGTGTTGTTCAACGCTTTAGCTTTTCAAGACCGGCTTTCGGTCGTGGACGAAGATGTCCCCATGATGGAAGAAGCTTTGGGCGGTGGCGTTGCGCATACCCGGAATATTTGGAGCTATATCTGCGAATCCATCGACTATGTGCCGGTGTTCGAATTGGCCGCTCATATCTTGGACGTTCTGGCCGATGGACCGGATGAGTTGCAAACCTCGGTTTTACAACACCTTGCAAAGGCAGTTTCCGAAACCCGCAACGTTGAAGGGCACGATTTGTCCGGCCGGCTATTTCACACCCTGCTTACCAATGCCAAATTCACTGGCGCTTACTATACCTCGGTGCCGGCGGCGACGATGCTAGCGCGGTTGGTGTTCCACGAATGGCCTCCTCAAGTTGATTGGAGTGACCATGAGTTCCCTGCATCACTTAACGTAGCGGACCTAGCCTGCGGTACGGGTACGCTGCTCATGGCAGTAGCTGCTGAAGCGGAACGTAGACACGTGGAGGCGGATGGTCAGCAATCTGGTGCGTTGCACAAAGCGATGGTGGAACAAGCACTCCATGGATATGATGTCCAACTCTCTGCTGTTCACTTTGCTGCAACTAGCTTAGCGATGCTCAACCCAAACATTCAGTTTGATCGGATGAACCTGTATGTGATGCCCTTAGGGGCGGAAGGAGACAACGTTTCTTTGGGTTCATTGGATTTTCTAGGCGAGGATGAAGCCGCAGTGCAGTTTCCGCTTTCCTCGGAAACCATCGGCCCCTCTACTCTCCAAGCAGAAAGAGTCACCGGCAGCGGGAACGTTGGAGCGACTGAGGGGGTTACTGCCCGCCTCCCAGAATTAGATCTAGTCATTATGAACCCTCCATTTACGCGCTCGGTGTTTGGCAACATGCTGTTCGGCAGCGTCGATGACACTGAGCGACCACGTCTAAGGGAAGAATTAGCGCGTCGATTGAAGCATAGGCCGGCATCTGCTACGGCTGGTTTGGGTGCTGCATTTGTTGCGGCTGCCACGCCCAAGTTGAGGCCCGGAGATGGACGACTAGCCTTAGTATTGCCTTTGACTGTATGCACTGGCCCTTCTTGGCAGCAAACGCGAAACCTAATGGCCACAGATTTTAATCTGAACATAGTGATCGCGTCGCATGATCCGATGAAATGGAACTTTTCGGATAGCACCTCCTTGTCCGAAGCGCTGCTAATCGCGACACGCAGGGGTAGCGACGAAAGCCTGAGCGAACACCGCACGATATTCGTCAATCTTTGGCAAAATCCGGGAGGGGTGTTAGATGCGCACCGAATCGGTCAAGCTATCAGCACTACTACTCCCGCAGAACTGGAGGGAACGGGCGAATCGCTTTTGGAAGTTGCCGGTCAGCACGTCGGCGACATGTTGTCGATGCCGACTTCGGCGATAGCCAGTAGGCAATGGATCGGCGTTCAATTCGCTAGGTCCGGTCTGACCCGGAGCGCTCTACGTCTTTTCGATGATAACGAAGTTTGGATTCCCGGCGCATCGGACACCGCTAAGCTACCCATGTGTCGACTAGCTGAGGTAGGCCGGATCGGTCCCGATGTGCGCAGGCTTGACGACGGGTTCGATCGGACGGAATCAACGACGGCGTACCCCTTAGTCGACGGGCACAACACTGAACACCGACGGTCCATCGTTTGTGAGCCCGACCTATACCTTTCTCCCTTGGTTTCACCGAGGGGTGGACAACGGCCAGGTTACGGCGAGCACTTGTGGACTATGTCGGGCCGCTTGCTTGTGGCCGCACGATTTCGCCTGAATACCGCCAGAGTGGTAGCTCTGCGCTCCGATGTGAACGTACTAGGACGGATGTGGTGGCCTATACAGGTGGGAGATGACGCGGTCGAAAAAGCATTGGCGGTTTGGCTCAACAGTAGTTTGGGAATCCTCTCTCTGATGGCCCTTCGCAACACTACAGAGGGTAGTTGGGTGCAGCCGAAAAAAGCTGACTTGCAAGATATGCCAGTGTTGGACTTCAGGGCCGTTACTGACCGCCAAATCGAACTCCTCGCTGGGTTGTTTGATACACTTTCGACAGAAGAATTCAGGTCTTTACCCGAAATGGCAGACTGCGACGCCCGGCGCCTTCTCGACAGTCGCATAGCCGACATCTTGTCTTTGCCCGATCTAGACGGGTTGCGCAGATTGCTGGCCGCGGAGCCGGTGATTTCCAACCACAGGCTATGAAATAGCCTGCGAGCATACACGGTATGGTCAGCAACACCTAACCTTGCCCCCGCACCCGCCCCCTGCTAAACTGCGGCCATCATCGAACCACCCGTACCGCACTCCCGACTAAGGAGAGGCCGCTATGCTGATTGGCCATTTTACCGAGCAGCCCTGGCAGGATGAGAACTCCGGCCTCATGGGCACCCAGAGCACCGACCTGGGTATCTCCAACAGCCACTACCGACCCGACATCGGCGCCCAGCTCTACAACCGCTACCTCGACGAGAAGGTCTACGCCGAGCAGATGGGCTTCGACGCCGTGATGCTCAACGAGCACCACTCCACGCCCTTCTGCATGCAGGGCGTCACCAACGTCGGCGCGTCCATCCTGGCCCGCATCACCGAAAAGGTGAAGATCATCATCCTGGGCAACGTGCTGCCCATCTGGGACGACCCACTGTGGCTGGCCGAGCAGCTGGCCATGATCGACATGATCTCCCACGGTCGCCTGGTGTCCGGATTCGTCCGTGGCGGTGGCCGCGAGAGCTGGTCCCACAACTCGCCGCCCAACTTCAACCGCGAGCGGTTCGAGGAGGCCCACGACCTGATCCTCAAGGCCTGGACCGAGGACGGCCCCTGGCGCTGGGAGGGCAAACACTTCCACTACCGCTACGTCAACCCGTGGGCCCGGCCGCTGCAGCAGCCCCACCCGCAGATCTGGATCCCGTCCACCGTGTCCGTGGAGACCGTGAAGTGGTGCGCCGAGCATCGCTACCCGCTGGTCCTCCTGGCCACCCGCCTGGAGCCCACCCGCGAGGCCTTCCAGCTCTACCACGACATCGCCGCTGAAAACGGCTACGAGTCGGGCACCCAGAACGTCGCCTACCTGTGGAAGGTGCACGTCGACGAGACCGAGGAGTTGGCTGAGGAAGTCGGCCGCAAGTACTTGTCCGGCGTCAGCAACCCCTTCCTGGCCGGCAACGAGGGCGGTATCAACCCCGCCATCATGAACCTGCCGGGTCACACGTCGCGTACGTCCCGCCGCCTGTCCGCCGCCGCCTTCGGGCCCGCCGGCCGCTTCGGCGCCAACCGCCGGCCCTTCGAGGACCAGGTCGCCGACAGTACCATCATCACCGGCACGCCCAAGACGGTCATCCCCAAGATCCGCGAGGTGCTGGAGTACCTGCGCCCCGGCAGCGTCTTCTTCTGGGACGGCGACGGCGCCATGACCCACGAGGACCAGATGCGCAGCCTCCGCCTCATGGGCGAGGAGGTCATCCCCGCCGTCCGCGAGATGGGCAAGGAGCTGGAGCTCTACTCCCCCTTCGAGGTCGACCCGCGCACCAACCAGCCCATCGTCGACGCCGCCACCGCCGCGGAGACGGCCACCACCACCGCCGACTAACCGGCGCTCTGCGTCAAGCCACTAAAAAGGGGCGGGTTCTGCGACCCGCCCCTCACTCTTGTTACCGACCGCAGTCCAGTCTAGATATTAGGCCGGATGCGAGCCGGATGGTCGAAAACTTGCGCCAGGGGCACACTGAACTCTGGGAAGAGCGGGGTTGTCAGAGTATCCGCGGCGGTGAGGATGACACGCTCGTGGTAGGTACCATCATCGGCTAACTCCAGCGCCGTGAGCGTGTTGGCATCGCCGTCCAGTATCCAGTATTCCGGGATGCCCGCGGCCTCATACAACTCCCGTTTGCGCACCAGGTCCGCGCGCCGGTCGGACGATAACACTTCCACCACTATGTCTGGTGGGCCGCCGTCAATAACGGTTCGCCCAATGATACCGACACGCTCTTGCCGCACGACTACGATATCCGGTCCCAAAGCGCTGTTGTCCGATACGACGACGCCGGCCACCTGATACACAATGCCCAGCCCGGTTTCCAAGATTTGCAGAGCCAAATGCGTTGTCAACACGGTCGCCAGGAATTGGTGGTCAGGAACCGGGAACGCGGCCATGTACACCACTCCGTCGATGAGTTCGCAGCGCTGCTCCTGGCGGGGCAAATCCAGGAATTCAGCCAGACTCATTCGGACGCCGGTCGTGATTTCAGGTGTGGTTGTCATGGCAACTGCCCAAATCGGTGAACTGCCGGCATTGTACCACTGCGCCTCATCGCGTCACGCAACGGAGACTCTTTGCCCCTCGTCGCTGGACTGGCGGATGGCGTCGATGAACTTGTGCAGCCCCACCGCGTGGTCGAAGTCAGGCAGCCCGTCGCCGTTGGCCGTGCCCCGGATTGACGCGGCGAACAGGCTGTACAGCTGGCCCACGTTGTATGCCGTGCTGCCCGGGATCTCGGGAGCCAGGTGCAGCTCCTCGGCCGGCGTAAGGTCCTGCAGCTCGTTGCTGCCGCCGTGGGCCCCGCGAATGCTCACCTGCTGCATCTGCGGCGAGTCGACCGATACGGCCACCAGCGTGCCCTCCTCCCCGTAGATCTCCATGCGGTAGCCGCTGCCGGCCCACGGCGTGCTGCCAATCTGCACCGACGCCACGCCGCCGCCCTGCAGGTTGCCGCTCACCAGGATATTGTCCGGCGATGTCACCTCAAGGTCCTGGCCGGTGTCGGATTCGTGCCAGGTGGTGGCCTGGGTGCTGACCACAGTGGCCACGTCGGCAAACTCGCCGACGACGCTGCACAACGCGTCGATGGTGTGACCGCAGGCGATGGTCAGGGTATGCGCGCCGAGGTCATTGTCCCGCTGCCAGGTGCGTCCCGAGTCGCGCGAAAGCACGCCCTCGCGCATCAGCCGCACGTGGCAGGTCATGACCCGGCCCACGTAGCCGTCGGCCACCAGGTTCTTCAGGTGCGCGATGGCCGGGTTGGCCCGCGCCTGCAGGCCCACGATGGTCTTGACGCCCTGCTCCCGGGCCAGGTCGGCCATCTCGATGGCCTCGGCGGTGGTCCGACCCAGCGGCCACTCGGTGAAGGTGTGCTTGCCGGCCCGCAGTGCGGCGGTGGTCGGCTCGTAGTGGCTGGGCACGCGCAGCGAGATCGTGGCGGCCTCGATGTCGCCGTCGGCCAGCATCCGGTTGTAGTCGTCCCACGCGCTGCCGGCATTGAACGCTGCCTTGGCCTCGTCCGCCGATTCTTGCCGCGTCGTGCACACGGCGGACAGGTCGAAGTCGGGGTGGGCCGCCAGGGCGGGCAGGTGCGCGCGTGGCGACCAGCCCTGGTGGATGTTGGCGCCGATCAGTCCGATGCGGATGGGCTGCTGCGTGGTCATGGCGGTGCCTCCTGTGGCGGGCGGGCAAGTCTGGGTCTGAGCGTGATTGGGCGCATCCTAACACAAGGGCCGGGTGTCAAACCGAGCAGGATGGTACAATCGCAGCACAAAGCCCGTGTGGGTTTCCGGAATGCTCACCAAGCTCACAGTACGCAATTTCAAGCAGTTCGAAGACGTGACGGTCGAACTGGATAACGTCGTGGTATTCGTGGGTCCTAACGACTCTGGCAAAACCACCGCGCTACAGGCGCTGTCGCTGTGGGAACTGGGGTTGCGGCGGTGGCGAGAACGTTGGGGGATGGTGCCGACGGACGATTTGCAGCGGCCTGGCGTGTCCATCAACCGATTGGATTTGTTGTCGGTACCAGTCGGTCACGCGAACCTTCTATGGCGCGGGCTGAGAACACGGGAAGCCAATCGACAGGAAGGCGGTACCGCCAACGTCCGGATTGAGATTATTGTTGACGGCGTGTCTCCTAGTGGCAGGGAATGGACTTGCGGTTTGGAGTTTGACTACGCTAACCCGGAATCCTTCTACTGCCGGCCTTTGAGGATGTCTGCTGACGGCAAGCACAGGATGCTGATCCCAGAAGAGGCTTTCCGTGAGCAAATTGCTTTCCTGCCCCCTATGTCCGGCTTGGCATCATCGGAAGCCATGCTGCAACCCGGGACGGTCAACGTATTGTTAGGACAAGGCAGAACTGCCGAGGTGCTGCGCAATCTATGCTACGAGGTATATCTGGATCACCGGAATCAATGGGACACTATCCTGATACCTAGCATCCGCAATGTTTTCGGAGCAACGATATTAGAGCCTCAATACAACCCCGAACGCGGCGAAATTACGCTCCGTTACGAAGACGCCTATATGCAAAACCTAGAGTTGGACCTGTCATCGTCCGGACGTGGTTTCCAGCAAACGTTGATGCTAACGGCTTACATGCTTCTGCATCCCGACTCGGTCATCTTGCTTGACGAGCCGGACGCTCACTTGGAAATACTACGACAGCGGCAGATCTACCAGGCTATCGCTGAAACTGCAGAGCAGCAAGGCAGCCAGTTGGTCATCGCGACCCACTCCGAGATCGTGATGAATGAGGCTGGTCAGCGGCACCAAGTAACCGCATTTGTCGGCTCCCCACATCGTATTGATAGCCGTAGCGGCCGAGGACAAGTGCTTAAAGCCCTGTCGGATATTGGTTATGAACAATACCTGCTAGCCGAGCTAACCGGCTGGGTGTTGTACGTTGAGGGGTCAACAGATCTGTCAATTCTTCAAGCATTCGCTCGACGCCTAAACCACCCCGCGCAGCATTTACTCCAGCGCCCATATGTCCGTGATGTGGGCAACCAACCCATGAGAGCGCGGGAGCACTTCTGGGGCTTGCGCGAAGCGTGTCCAGTTCTGCGCGGTTTCGCCCTGTACGATAACCTCAACCTGCCAGATGGTGGCAGTGACGCACTGTTTGAACATAGCTGGCGCAAAAGGGAGATCGAAAACTATTTCTGCACTAATGATGTCCTGATGCGGTGGGCAGGCTCGGAATGGCCACTCTTTCGTGAAAGCATGGCCGCGTCGATTGCAGAAACGGAAAATGCGATGCAGCTTCTCGGCAGAGGGTCGCCATGGGACGACAATACCAAGGTCTCAGACGATTTCCTGGGACCATTATTCAGGTCGTTCTACTCGAAAACCGGTTTGTCGACCATACAAACCAAGGCGGATTACCATTTCTTGGTGAACCATATCGAACCCGACAAAATAGATCCTGAGGTCACGTCTGTTCTGGATGCGATTGCCGAAATCGCAGCAGAAGCATCCTCAATTGCGTAGCCCGATCTCCAAAAAACCCAACCAAGCCCATGTCCCTCCCAACAGAATCCCGCCTCCGTTTCGTTGATGGCTTGCCCATTTGCCGCATCCTGAACGGCATGTGGCAGGTGTCGGGCGCTCACGGGCGGATCGATCCTACCGCGGCCCTCGATGCGATGCTGGCTTACCACGACGCGGGTTTCACCACCTGGGACCTGGCCGACCACTACGGTCCCGCCGAGGATTTCATCGGCGAATTCCGCCGGCGGTTGGCATCCGAACGCGGTGATGCCGCGCTATCGGATATCCAGGCGTTCACCAAGTGGGTGCCCCGGCCCGGTCCCATGACGCGGCAGATCGTCGAGAACAACGTGGACATCTCGCTGCGGCGCATGGGTGTTGACCGTCTCGACCTCCTGCAATTTCACTGGTGGGAGTACCGCGACAAACGCTACCTGGACGCCTTGGAACAACTGGCCACTCTCCGCGACGAGGGCAAGATCCACCGCGTGGCATTGACCAACTTCGACACCGAGCGCCTGCGGGAGATTGCCGACCACGGCGTCCGCGTCGTTTCCAACCAGGTGCAGTACTCGCTGATCGACCGGCGACCGGAGGTGCAGATGTCCGCGGTCTGCGAGGAACAGCGCGTGTGGCTGCTCCCCTACGGCGTCCTCTGCGGCGGCCTGCTTTCGGATCGCTACCTCGGCCAGCCCGAACCGGGCCCGGCCGAGCTGAACACCGCCAGCCTGCGCAAGTACAAGCAGATGATCGACGCCTGGGGCGGCTGGCCGCTGTTCCAGCAACTGTTGACCGTGCTGCGCACCGTCGCGGACAGGCATGGCGTGAGCATAGCCAACGTCGCCGAGCGTTACATCCTGGACAAACCGGCGGTGGCCGGCGTGATCATCGGAGCCCGTCTCGGCGTCGCCGAGCACATCGCCGAAAACGCCCGCCTCTTCGGCTTCCACCTGGACGCGGACGACAACCAGGCCATCGAAACCGTGTCGGCGAACGCCCGCGACCTCTACCGGATCATCGGCGACTGCGGCGACGAGTACCGCCGTTAGCCAAATCCTGTTCATCCTGCCCATCGATTTACAACTCAAAGAGGTTCCAATGCAGATCGGCGCAATCTTCCCGCAAACCGAGATCGGCCCCGACCCGGTCGCCATCCGCGACTATGTGGAGGCGGTGGAGGGCATGGAGTTCGATTACCTGTTCATCGCCGACCACGTGCTTGGCGCTGACCCGGCGCACCATGACCACGTCCGCGGCAGCTACTACACGCACCACAGCGTGATCCACGAGTCGCTCACCACCCTGGCGTTCATCGCCGCGCTGACGACCAAAATCCGCCTGATCACCGGCATCCTGATCCTGCCCCAGCGGCAGACCGCCCTGGTGGCCAAGCAGGCCGCCGAGATCGACGTGCTCAGCGGCGGGCGGCTGACCTTGGGCATCGGCGTGGGCTGGAACCACGTGGAGTTTGAGGCCCTGGGCGAGGACTTCACCAACCGTGGCATCCGTTCCGAGGAGCAGATCGACCTCATGCGGGCCCTGTGGACCCAGGAGGTCGTGGACTTCGAGGGCCGCTGGCACTCGGTACGCTCGGCCGGCATCAAGCCGCTGCCGGTGCAGCGGCCCATACCAGTGTGGTTCGGGGCCGGCGGCTCTGCCGGGCCGGTCCCCCGCGACGTGGTCCTGCGCCGCATCGCCCGCATGGGCGACGGATGGTTCCCCAGCTTCCCGCCCGGCGATACCGCCAAAGGCGTGCTGGACAAGATGCAGACCTACATCGCCGAGGCGGGTCGACAGCCCTCTGACGTCGGCCTGGCCGGACGCATCCGCATGCCCGACAAGTCGCCGGAGGAATGGCTGGCTGAGGTGGAAGGCTGGCAATCGCTGGGTGGCACCCACGTCATGGCCGAAGCCCGCCGTGGCCCCCTGAGCTCGGTGGACCAGCACATCGAGGCCATGCGACAGTTCCGCGAGGTTATAACAGTGGGTTGGGGAAAGGATTAGGCCAATTGGCCGGATCCACCGGCTATACGAGGCGATCTCCAGGCCGCCTGCGCGCCCCAGGTACTCGCCCGTTCCGTGATCTACTGCTCGGGCCGGTTCACTGGCTCTTGCAACAGGACCTCGGCAGGAATTCCCCAATGCTTGTGCAGTGCACGGGCCATGGGCATGGTGATGTCCATTTGGCCCGATAGCACTGCCGCTGCCGCTTTCCTGCTGCCCACCAGGGGAGCGAGGTCCTCTGGGGTGAGGCCCAGGCGTCTCATGTGGAACTCTATGGCTGCCGGAACGCTCGGCAAGTCAACGTGATTGCGTTGTTCCTCGTACGCTTCGAGCTGGTCAATCAAAAGATCGCGCTCGTCACGCTCCGGCGTCCCGAGGTCGGCTCGAAGAATTTCCCCCAAACGTGCCAAAGCACGGTTGTAATCGTCTTCGTTGGCGATGTGAGGTGTACCAGCCATGATTACACTTTCGTAGGCTTGATGCGGTCATATCAGTCATAAGTGCCGGCGAAGCGAGCGCGTATTGTTCGGCGCTACATGCTTTCTGTTTCCATCCCGCCATTACGCCGCGCCAGGCCCACACCACCCACGAAGCCGAGCAGGGCGCCTACCGCAGCCTTCGCCGTCCAGTCCGCCAAAGCTATCAGCGTCTCTTGGGCCGGAGTTGGCTGGTGGCCACCCACTGCGGCCAACCATACAAGGGCACTGCCAGCCAAGATTATCAAGGCAAACAGCGCCGCTATCACCAGACCCGCGACGATAGCGCGGTCACTCATGCGCCCCCACGCCCAGACGGGTTGTTAGTGGCGACGTGGGAACCAGGCGAGGCTCCATGGGAACCCCTGCCACGGAAGAAAACCACGTACAGCAGCGCCCCGACACTGCCCAGCAACATGAGCGCTCCCACCACCATTCCTATCGCCGCGAAGTACAATATGAACGTTTCCATCATTTTGCCTCACGCACGGTGGTCTTCGGGCCGTCGTGACCTAATACTCTGGGAGACGTAATGAAAGCTAAATTCATGGTTCCGTCGCCGCGTCGTGCTGCTCGTCGGCATGATATGACGACCGGACCAGCGGACCCGACGCAACGTGCTTGAAGCCCATGGCCTCCCCCGCCTCCCGCAGTTCCTCGAACTCGGCCGGCGTGTAGAAGCGATCAATCTTGATGTGCTTGATTGACGGGCGCAGGTACTGCCCGATGGTGAGCAGGTCGCAGTCCACCGCACGCAGGTCGGCCATGGTCTGCTTGACCTCACCCACAGTCTCACCCATGCCCACGATGATGCCCGACTTGGTGGGCATGTCGGGGTCAAGTTCCTTGACTTGCCGCAGCAACTCCAGCGACTGCCGGTAATCCCCCTTGGGGCGCACCCGGCGGAACACGCGCTCCACCGACTCGATGTTGTGGTTCAACACCTGCGGCTGCGCCGCGACCACTTTCGCCAGCGCATCCGGGTTGCCGTCGAAGTCCGGGATCAGGACCTCCACCCGGCAGCCTGGAACGGCCGCGCGCACCTGCTTGATGCAGGCCGAGAAGATGCCGGCTCCGCCGTCGGGCAGGTCGTCCCGGTTGACCGATGTGATCACGCAGTACTGCAAGCCCATGCGCTTGACCGTGGCTGCCAGGCGGAAGGGCTCGCCCAGATCCAGCGTGCCAGGTCGACCGGTGGTGACGGCGCAGTAGGCGCAGGCGCGGGTGCAGATGTCACCCAGGATCATGAAGGTGGCCGCCGAACGCTCCCAGCACTCTCCGATGTTCGGGCAGTGGGCTTCCTCGCACACGGTGTGCAACTGGCTGTCCCGCATGAGCTGTTTCAGCTCGATGTAGCGCGGGCCGCCGGGCATGCGAACCTTCAGCCAGTCGGGCAGGCGGGGGCGCAATGGTGTTTCGGTCTGTGTCGTCATTCTGTTCTCCGGCCTAGAGGAACTGAACCAAACGCGGGTTCACCCGGCACTTCTCGGCGGCGATGATGGCATCCACTTCCCGCACCGTCGTGTCAAGTTGTCCGTTGCGGTTCACCACCCGGTAGTCAAATTCGCCAATGCGCCCCAGCTCCGTGGTGGCTTCGTCCAGGCGCCGCTGCATCTCGGCTTCATCCTCGGTACCCCGAGCTGATAGACGGGTTTCCAATTCGTCCAGGCTGGCGGGCATGACAAAGATGGAGAGTGCCTCCGGCGCGATCTGGCGGATGGTGGCGGCGCCCTGCACGTCTATTCCCAGTATAACGTCTTTGCCGGCTATCAGTGGGTCGCGTACCTGCCGGCGGGGCACGCCGTACCATCGGTCATAGACCTGGGCCGATTCGAGCAGCTCGTCCCGCTCGCGCATCCGGAGGAACGTTTCCACGTCCAGGAAGATATAGTCCCTGCCGTCCACCTCACCCGAGCGTTTGGGACGGGTGGTGGCCGTTACGGCGAAATGCCAGGGCCGTTCCAGTTGGCGCAGGCCCGATACCACCGAACTCTTGCCCGACGCCGACGGGCCGGAAATGACCACCAGCAGCGGTGGCGCCGGGCTGGCCTGCGGCAGCTCGGACGAGCCAACCATCGCCGGTCTATTCGCCGTCGCCAACCAGGCTGGCCAGGTGCTCCCAGAAGACCGGATAGGACACCGACGCGTCCTCGGCGCCGTGGATGGTCGTCTCGCCGGAAGCGGCCAGGCCGGCCACCGCCATGGACATCGCCAGCCGGTGGTCGCCGTGGCTCTCGACTTCGGCGCCCGTGAGCCGGCCCACCCCGTGGATAACCATCCCGTCTTCCCGAGGCTCCAGGCTGCCGCCCAAACGGGTCAGCTCTGACACCGTGGTGGCGATGCGGTCCGACTCCTTGACGCGCAGCTCGGCGGCGTCGCGGATGACGGTATCGCCCTCGGCGAAGCAGGCGGCCACCGCCAGCACCGGCAGTTCGTCGATCATGATCGGTATGATCTCGCCACCCAGGTCGATGCCATTGAGGCTTGCTGAAGATGCCACGACGTCGGCCACCGGCTCGCCGCCCTCCACCCGCTCGTTTTCCAGGCGCAGCGAATCACCGGCGCCCATCATCTGCAGCGCGTCGATGATCCCGGCACGGCTGGGGTTGAGCCCCACGCCGGTGATGGTGACCCGCGCGTTGGGGTGGATCAAGCCGGCGACCATCCAGAAGGCCGCAGACGAGATGTCACCGGGAACTGCCACGTCCACGGCCTGCAACTCGGCGGGATGCAGGGTCAGCGCCAGGCCATCGGATTCGACCCTCGCCCCCATGGCAGACATCATGCGCTCGGTGTGGTCGCGGGACAGCGCCGGCTGGTGCAGCACGGTGGGTCCCGACGCCGCGAGGCCGGCCAGCATCAGGCACGACTTCACCTGCGCACTGGCCACCGGCATTTCGTACTCGATGGAGCGCAGGCTGCCGCCACGAATGGCCAGCGGAGCCAGCGTATTCCCGCCGCGGCCCATGATCGACGCGCCCATCTGCTGCAAGGGTTGGACGATGCGACCCATGGGCCGGGAGCGCAACGATCCGTCGCCGGAAAGCACCGATAGAAAGTCCTGGCTGGCCAGAAGACCCGACAGCAGCCGCATGGATGTGCCGCTGTTGCCGGCGTCCAGCAGGTCGCTGGGTTCGTCCAGGTTCGGACCCGGCCCGGTGACGCGAAAGCTCCCGGGCTCGTCCAGCGGGTCGATGGACACGCCCATGGCGCGCAGGCAGGCCGCAGTGGATTGCACGTCGGCGCCGTCGGAGAGGCCGGTCACGGTGGCCGTCCCGTTGGCGATGGCGTTGAGGATCAGCGAACGGTGGGACACCGACTTGTCGCCGGGCACGGCCAGGGAACCGACCAGGCGTTCGGGGCTGCGAATGATCTGTTCCACCTGCGTTCCTCCGGTTTTTCTCACATCGATGAACAGGGTTTAGATGAACAGGATTTACAGGATGTTGCCGACCCGGTGAACGTCGGCTCCGGCCAAAGCAGGGATAACGGTCGGGCGAAACCGTGGCCGAAACGCTGACCGGTCAGCGCCGGTTCCCGGAGTCGCGGTCGTTGCCTCGACGGTCATTGGGCGGACCCCCCGTCATCATGCGCCGGGCGCGGTCGGCGAAGCCGCCCAGGAACATCTGGCCCATGGACTGGCTGAATGTCGGGTATTCGGGCGTGTTTTCCAACTCGCGGGCGCGTGGGTTGACCTCCCCGGCCATCCACTTGTTGCGGGCCAGGCGGGCATCCTCAAAAAGAGTACCGACGGCGTCGGTGTCGGGTGGTTCGCCGTCGGTATCCAGGAGCTTACGGTATTCGTAGAGCTCCCGTATAAACGCGTCGATCCAGGCAACGATGGGCTGCGCGTTGCTGACGCAGATGTCACGGTGCATCACCGGGTCGCCGGAGGCGAGGCGGGTGATGTCGCGGTACCCGGACGAGGCCAGTTGCCCGATGTCGGACCAGTTGGCGGACTTGCTGGTGCAGCCGACCAGTGCGGTGGACAGGACGAAAGGCAGATGGCTCACCGCGGCGACGAAGCTGTCGTGCTCGTTCACGCTGATGTAGTAGGGCACGCCGCCCACGGCCTCGGCCAGCGTGGATATTTCACCCACGGCGCGCTCGCTGGCCCGGGGGCTGGGGATGACGCAGTAGGGCTTGCCGGCGAACATCGTCCCGTCGGCGTTCTCCGGCCCGGGCGTCTCGCGTCCCGCCATGGGATGCCCGCCAACAAAGTCCACCGAGTCGGGCAGGAATTCGTCAGCCCACTGGAGCACCTGCGTCTTGGTGCTGCCCACGTCGGTGACGACGCAACCCTCGGGCAGGTAGTCGGCCATGCCTTCCAGGAGATCCCGCATGGCCAGCACCGGGGTGGCCAGGACAATGATGTCGGCTTCCGCTATGGCGTTGCCCAGGCGGCCTTCCACTCGGTCGAAGGCGTCGCGCCGTTGCGCGCCGGAACGGGCCGCGCTGTCGGCGTCGGTCCCGACTACAGTGAGGTTCCGCAGACTGGATCCGCGGAGGGCCAGGCCCAGGGAGGTGCCGATGAGTCCGGTGCCGATTACGGTAACTTGCGCCACGTAGAGGCCTGCCTAATGGAGGGTGGGGTAAGTGTACAACATCCGTAACGGCTGGTAAAACGGCGCTGCAATCGGCCACGCAATCTCACCCGTACCCATTGTGTCATCGCGAGGAGCGCGGCCACGCGGCGATCTCGTTCCTGCAGCCGCGTTCTTCCGCCCCTCGAGAATGCCGCGCTTCGCTCCCTATGGCAGTTCACACGTAACTGGGTACGCGTGAGGCCACGCAATCCCGGTGACAATCCGGCTGCCCGCACAATTGGGGCTGACGGCTGGCGGGTGTATCATTCGGGGCCTGTGAAAGGCATGTGGAACTGGGCGGCCTCCCTCCGCACCAAGGACTTTCGCCTGCTCTGGGCATCAACGGCCTTCTACTCGTTGGCCACAGGGATGGAGCAGGTCTCCGTGGGCTGGCTCATCTACGAGCTCACTGGCTCGGAGTTCATGGTGGGCGTCGCAGCGGCCGCCCGGATGTTGCCCTTTTTCGTGCTGGGCATGTTATCCGGAGCCATCGCGGACCGGTGGTCTCGACGGACCCTGCTGCGGGTCGGGACTCTGGCGGCTTCGGCAGTCGCGCTGCTGATGGGGCTGATGCTGCTCCAGGGTTTTGTCAACGTCTGGGCATTGATTGCCCTGGTGACCGCCCTCGGCAGCATGCTGGCCTTCACCATCACCATCCGGCAGGCATTTACCTACGACATCGTGGGATCCGGCCTGGCGCTCAACGGGCTGGCCTTGGCTGCCATGGCGATGCAGGGTGGCGGTATCATCGGGTCCCTCGTGTCCGGCGCCATGATCGACCTGGTTGGCCCGGGTTGGCAATTCATCGCCTCCGCCGCTTTCTACGCGGCCTCTGCCGGCGCCACCCTGCTGATCGACAACGAGGGACGTTCACTGCGTGCGTCGTCGGAATCAGTCCTGGCCAACTTGAGGAGTTATGCCCGGCTGGTGCGCGAGTATCCCATCCTGTTGATGCTCATGTTCCTCACCGCAACCACCGAGGTGCTGGGCTTCACACACATGACCCTGTTTCCCGTATTCGCCAAGGACGTACTGCACGTGGGGCCGACGGGTCTGGGCGTTATGACTGCCGGGCGTCAGGCGGGAGGGCTGCTGGGCCTGTGGATCCTGGCCGGCCTGGGCACCACTGGGAAAAAGGGGTGGCTGACGCTGGCCACGGCCCTGGGATTCGGCGGCGGGCTGATGGCCTTCTCGCTGTCGGTGAACATCTACACCTTCATGGCGGTACTGCTGTTCGTCAACGCCTGCGCCATGGCCGTGGACACGTTGTACAAGACCTTGATGCAGGACCTCGTGCCCGACGAAGAGCGTGGCCGGGCCATGGGTTCCTGGGTGCTCAGCGTTGGATTCGCTCCGGTGGGACACGTCGGAGTGGGAGCGTTGGCCGGGTTCGTCGGCGCTCCGAGGGCGCTGCTCATCAACGGCGCGGCTCTGGTGGCCATCAATGTCGCGGCAACCCTGGGGGCTCCCCGGATACGGAGCATGGAATGACCTCGCCGGTCACCTGAGCCGGTCAATGGGCCCCCAACCGCGACGTTAGCCTTGAGGCTTGAGGCTTGACATCGGCCTTATTACCGATTATGATAACCAAAATTGCAGATCATGATGCGGAGGCGACACAAGTACAGGAGGCTAGGAGCGATGGTTACCGTCAAGGAACGTCTAGTCACCGTAGATGAAGAGCAAGTCACCGGGTTGTTGACCGAGCAAGTGGAACGGGATCTGGCTGAAGCGCTGACCGAGTTTGGGGCCCACAAGGAAGAGATCGCGCCTGAGCGCGCTTGCCGCATGTCCCCGCCGACCCTGGTGTACGGCATACCGATGGCCGGGGTGCGGTATTACAGCTTCGCGCCGGAGACGTAGCGGCGAAGCGACACGGCGCGGTGATGCGCTCGGGGCGGCCAACCGGTCGCCCCAATTGTTTTGCCTTTCCGGGGCATATTGACAAATATAGCATAAATCGGTATGATACGAACTATATCAAGTCTGCATACCAATATTGGCGCAAGGAGGAAAACGACGATGGTTACTGCAAATGAACGCCTGATTACAGAAGCGGCACGCCGCCAGCCCGGATTGCTGCGCGAGCAGGTGGAACAGGACATGGCCGAGACGTTGAACGAGTTCGGCTCCGCCGCCCCGGCAGAAAAGCGCGAGGCCCGGGTATTCAGCTTCGGTTACGGCATCCCCATGGCCGGCGTGCGCTACTACAGCTTCGTGCCTGAGGGATAAACCTCAGCCACGGATCGCAACGATTGGGGCGGCCATTCGGTCGCCCCTTTGCGTTGCCCATGTGAGGGCCGGGATACACTTCTCGGCCCTTTCAGTCGTCTCCCCGATACCCCCGGTTGCGGATCTCCTCCTCCATGTGGGCGCGGATGCCGATCAGGGCGGCGGCCCCTTCGCCTACCGCCGTGGCAACCTGCTTGGTGCTGCCGGCCCGGGCGTCGCCGGCGGCGAAAATACCGTGGCGGTTGGTCTCCATTGACCCGGAACGTGGCCCCGCTCCCGTGACGATGAACCCCCGTTGGTCCAACTCGACGGTGTCGGCCAGGAACGCCGTATTGGGATCAAGCCCGATGAAGACGAACACACCCGCGGGATGCAGTTCCTCCTGTTCGCCCGTGATGAGGTCCTCCACCAGGACCGACGACAGCCGTCCGTCGCCG
Source organism: Dehalococcoidia bacterium (assembly GCA_022823505.1). Classification (GTDB taxonomy): domain Bacteria; phylum Chloroflexota; class Dehalococcoidia; order Lucifugimonadales; family UBA3495; genus Bin87. Next base: position 154 of record JAJEIA010000118.1, on the reverse strand, counting down.
CGAAACTCGCGCACGGTGGCGTTGAGCCGAACGTCCATCTTGGGGTGCGCGGCCGCCTTCTCCTGCAGCACCTGGCTCGCGCGCAGCCGGTCGCCCACCTCCAGCACGGTCACGCGGGAGGCGAAACGGGTCAGGAACAGGCCCTCCTCGACGC
>JAJEIA010000089.1 GCA_022823505.1 Dehalococcoidia bacterium | reverse complement strand
GCGAGGCATCCTCCATCATCTCCTTCAAGTAGGGATAGTCTTCCATACTCAGGTCCCTTGGCCAGAAGGTGCCCTCGGCAAAGCCGCTCACGAGTTCCTCGTGACTGAGGCCCAACAACCCCTGAAACACCTCCTTGGTGTGCCCGCCGATCAGGGGACCCGACCGGCTGTTGATGGCCGGCGTCTCCGACATCCTGAAGGGGGCGTTCTGAAGGGGCCAGGTTCCCAGCGCGGGATGTTCCATCTCCCGGAACATCTGTCGATGCCTGAGCTGGGGGTCGTTTTCCACCCGGTCCTGGCTGCTTTGAACGGGCATGGCGGGCACTCCCGCCGCCTGGCACCGCTCCATGATCTCGTATTTGCCCAGCGTCCTGGTCCACGCTTCGATACCCTGGTCCATCTCTTCCTGGTGCTCCAGGCGACCTTCAAGGGTGGCAAACTGTTCGCCGGTGGCCCAACCGGGAGAGCCCATTACCTCCACCAACTTCCGCCACTCATGGTCGGAGAAGCAGGCTATGGCACACCAGTCGTTGTGCTCCGCCGGACTGGTCCTGTAGGCGTTGTGCGGCGCCCCGGTTCGCCCCCGGTAGTTGTCCGCCGGGGGCGTGCCAGGCCAGTGGGCGCGGTTGCCCGGCGGGTAACCCTCTCGCATGGTGGAACGACCGTTGGCCTGGATGTCCAGAAAAGCGGGACCATTGAGGGGGACGCCGAGGATCCACTGGGAACTGTCGACATGCTGTCCCTGGCCGGTCATGTTGCGATGGTAAATGGCGCTCAGGGCATACATGGCCCCGTACAGGCCACCGGTGTCGTCCAGGTAGGACCAGCCCCAGCCGGCGGGTGGCTTGTCCGGCAGTCCCGACGTGTAGGTCATGCCGGACAGGGCCTGCGCAATGGCTCCCATGGTTTGATAGTCCCGATCCCGACCGGTGTGGCCGAAGCCGGACATGGAGAGGTAGATGATGTCAGGCCGGAGCTTCTGCATTTCCTCGTAGCCCAGGCCCCACCGCTCCAATACACCGTAGGCGAAGTTCTCGATGACGATGTCCGACATGGCCACCAGGCGCCGGGTGAGGTCGATGCCTCGCTCCGTGCGGGTGTTCAGGGTGACGCTCAGCTTGTTGGAGTTGGTGTCGCTGAAATGGCCGTTGGTATTGAGATTGGCGGGCAGGCCCTCGGGAGTGCCCGCTCCCGTCGCAATGTTGTCGCCCCGGGTATTGGGTCGCTGGGGCCATTCAACCTTGATGACCTCGGCTCCCAGCGCTCCCAGCCATCGGGTGCACCAGGGACCCGCCCGGACCCAGGTGAAGTCCAACACTCGGATTCCCGACAAAGCTCCCGGTGTAGTTGGCGCCGCTGCTCCGCTCTGCACCATTGCATCACCTCCCGGCTATGGCTGTGGCAAGGTTAACTCGCCGTATTCTAACCCAATGCGTTCCATGGAGATTCCCGAAAAACCAGGAAGACCAATTGAGGTTGCGTCCCATCAAGCGGAGGGACAGTTCGCGGAGGGAAAGTTCGCGCGTACCCAGTTTTTGGTTCGGCTTGTCAGTGCGAGCGAATCGTGGCAATCGCGTCGGGATAACGGAGATCGCTACGGCAACGAGATCGGCAGGTCGCCAAGCTCCTCGTGATGACAAACTGGGTACGCGTGAGGTGAGCATTCTCACGCGTACCCGGTTTGGTGGCGTTGAATGGCGAAGAGGCGGTCAGGCGGGTCGGGTGTGGCGAGGTAGAATTCGTAACCCAGGTGCAGGATGCCCAGCTTGCCGCGGGAGCAGACCTGTCGCCGGAATGTTGGCGACGCCCGCATTCCGGCCAATATCAGCAGACAGCAGGCCAGCAGCAGCCCGACTAGTAACCGTTGCAGCCGGCCGGTAGTGGTTACGGTGCTCCGGTTCAGCCCGAAGCGCTGTTTGCCGTCCTTGAAGTACTGTTCGGGCTGCATCCGCTTCCGATACATCCGCACTGCTTGGCGAGGGTCGGCCAGGGACGTGGCCAGATACCAGGGTTCCCGATGGCCGCGGGCCCAATAGAGCACCAGGTTGATGACCACGGCGCCGTCGGACCGGTAAAGGGTGCGAGGCCAGAACAGGATGCGGCCTTTGGGCAACCGATAGTCGCGCAATCGACCGCGATAGTGGGCGCCCTGTACCACCACGTCGCCTCTGAGGCGGATGACGTAGTCCACGGGGTAGCCGGTGTGGCGGGGCATCTGCTGCACAAAACGGATCAGGCTGGCTCGCCCAAACCCGCGGTCGGCCAGCAGCAGGGGCCGGATGGCAATCGGCAAATGACGCAACAACCGACCGATGAAGAACTCCTCCACCCGGTTCTGGGATGGGTCCAACTCTTCCGGCGTGGACACCCAGCTGAGCAGGGGCAGACCCCGACCTCGGAAACAGACCGCGGCGAACAGACCGTTGCGCCTCTGGCCCAGATCAGACCAGTCAATCATGATCGGCGTCAGCCCTCGCAGCTTGGCCGCCTGGCAGATGGGACCCAACAGCGCCGTCTGCACCACCATGGTGTCAAAGCCGATGTTGGACAGAAAGCGAAAGAGCCGTTTCTTACGCTGATGGTGAGAATAGGGTAACTGGACGTGCCAGGCCCGGACCAACACCGATATAGCCAAGGCTCGACGCTCCAAAATAGCCACCGTGAGCAGGGCCAGATTGGTGCGCCGAGTGGCTCGAACTTGCGGCAGAGCGTCGTTCAGAAAGGTGGCGATGCGGTGATACCATGACATGGTCGGCCTCCCCCGGTGGAACGGTGGTTGGTAACCCGTTCCTTACCCGGAGAGGCCGACCTGTTTCAACCCCTCAACCTAAACTGGGTACGCGTGAGGTGAGCATTTTGTTGACAACCGCCAGGGGCCCTGCTAGATTTCTTTGGCTTTATGATAGCCAGGATCAATAAAGCACCCGTGCAGTATGGCGGGATCACCCATCAAACAGCGGTGGTGCACGGTATTTCGCGCGAACCTCGGGCCCGCAAGGAAAACCGTCGCAGGCAACGCCCAAGGTTCGCCTCTGCAACAGCCGGCGTTGGACCGGACGCGCTCATAGGTAGCCGGTGAGGCTGCGTGGATCCACGCCCGGCGGGAGACTTGCCTCCCAAGTTGCGCGTCCCTACCTGATCCGGCTTCACCCGCTCTCTCCAAATAGCAAACACTGGTAGAGCGGGAGCAATTCCACTCCGTAGCAATCCAGTTGGAGGATCATTATGCAAATATTATTGATACCACATATCAAAATGCTCGCCCCGGGTGCGTTGGCGGCGGTGTTGGCCGTCGCGCTGGCCTGCGGAGCGCCCAGCGCGGCTACGCAAACCGCTCCGGCCCCCGCCGCCACCCAACCACCGGCGCTCCCGGCAGCCACCATCGCCCCGCAACCGCCCTCGCAGGCGACCGGAGCATCGCAGCAGCCGGCGGCCCCGACCGCTGCGGCCGAGCCGGCTCCCGCAGTTGCTGAGACCGAAATAGAGCGTCCTACGCTGAAGGCCGGCGTCATATGGCTGGACAGCCCGCTGGATCCGGTGGGAGGCGCTTGGGCCGCCAGTCAGGGGGGTATGGCGGAGAACCTGTTCCGTTTGTCGGCAGCCGACCTCAGCCCCGAGCCATGGCTGGCCACGGGCGCTGTGCAGATCGACCCGCTGACGTGGCAGATTGAGTTGCGTTCCGGAGTCAAGTTTCACAACGGCGCGGCGATGGACGCTGACGCCGTCAAGGCTTCATTGGAAAGGACAATCCGATTGTCGACGAGTACCGGGGAAAGGCTCGGGATTGCAAACATGGAAGTCAAAGACGCCCAGACGGTCATCATCAATACAATGGAGCCGCGTCCCACACTGCCAGGGCTACTGACCACTTCGCAAACGGCCATCGTTGACGCGGCCGCGGCTGACGTGGCCGGCGCAGACAATTTCCTGTCAGCCGGCGCGATGACCGGCCCTTACATCCCCACCGAGTACATCCTCAAGGAACGTCTGAGCAGCGTGGCCAACGACGATTACTGGGGCGGAACGCCGCCGCTGGCCGGCATTGAGAACATTGCCATCCCGGATACCAACAGCCGCGAACTCGCCCTGCAAGCCGGCGACATTGACTTTGCCATCAACATATCTCCGGAAGGGGTGGAACGTTTCGATTCTGTCCCCGACCTGCACAGCCGGACGGCCGGCGCGGGCACTTCCGTGGTGATGTGGTGGGTCAATTTCGAGCGGGGCACGCTATCCGATCCGCTGGTACGCCAGGCGGTGGCACACGCAATCGACCGGGAGAGCATCGCCGGACTCGTTGCACCGGCTGGGACCGGTTCGTTTGCGGACCTTTTGCTGCCGGAGGCGATGGCGTCCTGTCCCGGAGTGAACGGGCCCAGTTTTGATCCACAGCTCGCCGGAGAATTACTGGCGGAAGCCGGCTATGCCGACACCGACGGCGACGGCTACGTGGACAAGGACGGACAGACCCTGGAAATAGTCATCGGCGGTTATCCGCAACGGTTCCAGCTTCCGATAATGGCAGAGGCCGCCCAGGCCATGCTGTCCGACGTGGGAATCCGGGCCGAGGTGAACATCACCGAATGGTCCGTGGTCAAGGAGCCGGCCTGGGACCTCTTCGGGTGGTACAACAACGTGGTGGACGCCGGAGACCCGGTTTTGAACGTCAGCAAGTTTGTTGGACTGCGCGCCGACGCCACGGACAGCGGAGCCAACAACTATGGACACTACTCCAATCCGGAGCTGGTGGACATCATTGCTCAGGCAGGGGACGTCTCAGACATTCAGCAGCGAAAGCAGATCGCGTGCGAAGCATTGGCCGTGGTTGCCGAGGAAAGCGCGCTTTTGCCGGTGGCGCACGCATATATGGTGTATGGCCTCAATGAGCGGGTTTCCGGATTTGAGCCCCACCCTCATCGGCTCTATATGTTCGACCACCGCATCGGCCTGACTGAGTGAGCCATCCCGGCCTCCGCCGCCGATCGGGACCACCACCGGCATGGGAGCATACCTGGTCCGAAGGCTGGCCACGCTGCCGCTGCTGCTCCTGGGCATCTCGGCGGTCAGCTTCGCGCTGCTGAACCTGGCGCCCGGAGACCCGGCCGAGATTGTGCTGCGCCAGCGCAACCCCGGCCAAGCACCCAGCCCGGCGGAGGTGTCGGCCATGCGCATCGAGCTGGGCCTGGACGCTCCGCTGCCGGTGCAGTACGTTCGCTGGGTGTCGCGAGCCCTGGCCGGCGACATGGGCCGGTCCTACGTCACCGAGCAGCCGGTGGCGGGTCAACTGGCGCGCCGGACCGTCCCCACGGCCCTGCTCACCGCGGCCGCCCTGGGCCTGGCGCTGCTGGTCGCCGTGCCCGTGGGCATCCTGTCGGCCCGACGGCGCGGCAGCCCGGTGGACGCCATCGCCCGCTTGGCGGCGCTGGTGGGCGCGGCGGCTCCTTCCTACGCCCTGGCCTACGGGTTGATCATCCTGTTCGCGGTGAAACTGTCGTGGCTGCCGGCCCTGGGCTACGGCTCGGCGGCGCAGGTCGTGCTGCCGGCCTTCGCGTTGTCTCTTGCGCCCATGGCTCAGTTGATGCGGCTGATCCGGGCCAGCATGCTGGAGACCCTGGGCCAGGACTACATCCGCACGGCGCGAGCCAAGGGACTGTCCGAACAAACCGTCGCCTTCCGGCACGCCCTGCGCAACGCGATGCTGCCGGCCATCGGGGCCACCGGGGTCAACCTGGGCTATCTGCTCAGCGGCGCCGTCATCGTGGAGACCATCTTCACCTGGCCCGGTCTGGGTCAGCTGATGGTGGGGGCGGCGCTGACCCGGGACTACCCGGTGGTGCAGGGGTTCGTGGCCTACATCGCGGTGGTGGTGCTGCTGGTCAACCTGGCCGCCGACGTGGCCCTGCGCGTCGCCGACCCGCGCCTGCGCTTCGGACGGGACGAGATGTAGCTGCGGATGGCGGGTTACGCACAAGACGTTGGGGAACAGGTTCCCGTCCGGGCCGTCGCCGGCGGGTCGCGCGGGAGACGCCGGTGGATCGCGCTGTTGCGGGAACCGGGAACCGCGCTGGGGCTGTTCCTGGTGGTGTCGTTGCTGCTGGCGGGCCTGCTGGCGCCCTGGCTTCCCCTGGATGATCCCGCCGAGATCAACCTGCCCGACCGTTTGCTCCCGCCCTCTGCGGGACACCTGCTGGGCACCGACCACCTGGGTCGGGACACCTTCAGCCGGGTTGTCCACGGGGCTCGCGTGACCCTGCTGGCCGCCGCGGCCACCCTGGCCCTCAGCATGACCATCGCGCTGACGGTGGGAATACTGTCCGGATACCACGGCGGCTGGCCGGACACGGCGCTGATGGGCGTGGTGGACCTGCTGCTGGCATTCCCATCGCTGATCCTGGCATTGGCGGTGGCGGGCGCGCTGGGGCCCGGCCTGTTCAACGTGCTGCTGGCGGCTGGCGCGGTCTGGTGGGTGGGCCATGCCCGCATCATCCGCGGCGTGACCCTGGGAGCGCGGCAGATGGAGTACGTGACGGCGGCGCGGGCCGCCGGGGCTGGCAACCTGCGCATCATCCTCCGGCACATCGCGCCCAACATCCTGGGGCCGATCATCGTCATCGCGTCACTGGACGTGGGCTGGATCATCCTGGGCATCGCGGGCCTGAACTTCCTGGGACTGGGCGCGCAGCCGCCGACGCCGGAGTGGGGGGCGATGCTCAACGACGCCCGGCCGCACCTGCAGACCGCGCCCCGGCTGTTGCTGCTGCCGGGCGCGGCCATATTCCTCGCGGTGCTGGGGTTCAACCTGCTGGGCGACGGGTTGCG
>JAJEIA010000120.1 GCA_022823505.1 Dehalococcoidia bacterium | reverse complement strand
GTTGATGTCCTTGACCAGGCCCGGAAGCAGCCAGTCGGGTTCGCGCACCATGAGATGGAGATTGAGCGGCAGGGAGGTGGCGCCGCGGATGGCGTCCACCACCACCTCGCCAAATGAGATGTTGGGCACGAAGCGGCCGTCCATCACGTCGACGTGGATCAGGTCGGCGCCGGCCGCCTCGGCGTCCGCAACCTGTTGTGCCAGCCGGCCAAAATCGGCGGCCAGTACCGACGGGGCGATCTGCACGTGCGCAGCGGTGGAGGTCACGGTGCCTCGGCGGCCAAAAGGATTTGATTGGCGCGGGCGATGCCTTCGGCCACGCGGTTCGGAGCGGTGCCACCGGGGTTGTCACGGGCTGCCACCGATGCCGAGGCCGTGATGGCGTACACGTCCTCGTCAAATTGGGGCGCGAAACGCCGGTATTCGGCAATGGGCAGGTCGGAGAGGGACAGACCATCGGCCTCGCAGTGCTGGCACAGCCGGCGCATGACGCCATGGGCATCACGGAAGGGCACCCCTTTACCCACCAGGTAATCCGCCATGTCGGTGGCCAGCATATAGCTCTCTCCGGCCAGCGATTCAAGGCGATCGGTGTTCAATCGCATCCCGGGCAGCATGTCGGCGAAGACTGACAGCGTGGACCGAAGGGTGTCCACGGTATCGAAGAAGCCCTCCTTGTCCTCCTGCAGGTCCCGGTTGTAAGTCAGGGGCAGGCCCTTCAGCACGGTCAGGATCCCCATCAGGCTGCCGTAAACGCGACCCGTTTTGCCCCGGGCGATTTCGGCGAAATCGGGGTTTCGCTTCTGGGGCATGATGCTGCTGCCGGTGGTGAACTCGTCGGACAACTGCACAAAATCGAACTCGCGGCTGGACCAGATGACGATCTCCTCGGACAGCCGGGATATGTGCATCATGGCGATGGCGGCGGCGGAATGGAACTCGGCCAGAAAATCGCGGTCGGCCACGGCGTCCATGCTGTTCGGGCTGATCGCCGAAAATTCCAGAGCCGATGCCACGGCGTTGCGATCGGTGGGATAGGGCACGCCGGCCAGTGCGCCGCTGCCCAGGGGCAGCACATCCATGCGGGCGGCGCAGTCGGCGAACCGGCCAACGTCGCGCTCCAGCATCTCGAAGTAGGCCAGCATGTGGTGGGCGAACAGGACCGGCTGAGCGCGTTGCAGATGGGTGTACCCCGGCATCAAGACATCGACGTGCCGCTCCGCCAGGCCGACGAGAGCGCGCTGGACCGACCGCAAGCCGGCGACCGTTTCGTCAATGGCGCCGCGAGTGTACAGGCGCATGTCCAGGGCAATCTGGTCATTGCGTGAGCGCCCGGTGTGGAGGCGCGCTCCGGCGGGGCCGATCAGGTCGGTCAGCCGGCGCTCGATGTTCATGTGCAGGTCTTCAAGGGCGGGATCCCACGGGAAGTCGCCCCGCTCAATCTCACCCTGCACCGCGGACAGGCCGTCAATTATGGCGTCGGCATCTTCCTTCTCGATGATGCCCTGCTTGGCCAGCATGGCGGCGTGAGCCTTGGAGCCGGCGATGTCCTGCAGGTAAAGCCTGCGGTCGTAGCGTATGGAGACGGTGTAGTCGCTGTGATCCTGCATCGGCGTATGGACCGTCAGCCGGCTGATGGTCGGGAAGTGGTATCCGGCGAGCCGGCCGGTTCAGGCATCCAGGTACGCGAAGCTTGCGGCCAGGTTGTCGAAAACGTCGTCGTGCGGCGGTATTTCCATAACCGCCGGCCCGTCATACGCTTTGCCCTGCAGGATGCGACGCATGGCCCGACAGTCAAGGTCACCGTCGTCGACGCTGCCGATGGCGACCCCGTCGCGAGCCTGCTTGAAGTGGACGATCTTGATGTAGTCGGCCGGCAGGCTGGCGAGTTCATCCAGTGGCTGGCTGTCCGGGTGGCGGCGCAGTTGGTTGGTGGGATCGGGACACAGGCCGAGGTACTGCCCTTCCTCTTCGGTCAGCTGGGCGCGCGCCTCACTCACCAGCAGGGCCATCGAACGCAGCGGTTGTCCCGAGTTTTCCATCGAGAAGATGACCCCCTGGCGGGCCGCCTCTCGTACCAGGGGAACAATTCGGCCCGCCGCCTCAGCGACGTCATCAGCCGTCTCCCACGGGGTGTCGGAAGTCCCGGGATCCACGGTGCGGAGGTGCGGAGAACCGCCGCCGACCAGCCGCGCGGCTTCCAGCTGGGACTGGTACAGGCCACCCTGGGGGTCGATGTCGGTGGTGATGCATGGCAACGCTACGGCCAGGTCGAAGGTGAGATCGGGGAACCGGACCACGACGTCGGCGAGGGCGGTCAGGTTCGGCCGCCAGTCCTGACCTTCACCGGATTCAGCCAGTCCCAGGCAGGTCTGGCGCAGTTCGACGTGGCGCGCGCCGCGCTCCTGGGCGGTTGCAATGAGGTCGCCGAGGTCGGCATCGTCCAGTTGGTTTCGCCAGGAATTGGTAATTGCGCCGTAGATCATGGTGCTCTGTCTCCTCGCAGTCTGGCCGGACCAACCCTGGCCTGGACATCGCTCATGGCCACCGGTCGGTGCATCGCCAGCCGAAACTATACCGCAGCGGACGTTTGCGCTCAACAGCGGTGATTGTGACACATTCATCGCGGGGCAAACGAAACGCTATGCTAGAATTGCGATACGAACAAATGCCCATCAAGATCAGCAGGAGGCCAACCGATGGCCGAGTTGTACAGCGAACGATGCACGGCCTGCCGCCGTGATTCCCCTCACGTCACTGACACCGAGATCGCGGAATTGCACCCGGCGGTGAACGACTGGGCATTGATTGACGAATCCGGTATCCCGAAGCTGGACCGGCAGTTCCGGTTCACGAATTTTGTGCAGGCGTTGGAATTCACCAACGCGCTGGGCGAGTTGGCGGAATCCGAGGGTCATCACCCCAGGCTGACCACCGAATGGGGACGGGTCAGCGTAACCTGGTGGACACACAAGATCCGCAACCTCCATCGCAACGATTTCATCATGGCCGCCAAGACGGACCAACTGTACACCGAGCATTCCGCTACTGAAGCATAGCCGGATGCGCCAAGAGCAGGGATGGCGATGAGCCGGGAAGTGCGCTGGCACTATCGTTTCCGAAATTTTTCCCGCGCTTACATCCTCCTGAGCGAAGCAACGGAGCGACAAGTAGGGGAACTGAATCAGTTGGAGCGCGAAGGCGTGATCCAACGGTTCGAATACACCTTCGAACTGGCGTGGAACACCCGGAAAGACCGCCTGGAATACCCGGCGTCGCCCTCACCGAGACAACACTCAGGAATGTAATCCGCCAGGCTTTTGCGGCGAAGTTGATACGCGATGCTGAAACCTGGACGGACATGCTGGTGGATCGTGACCTGATGTCGCACACCTGTGATTTCGCCAGATTCGAGGCGGTGATTATCAACATCCGCACTCGTTACATGGCCGTTCTGGAGGATTTGTACCTCCGGTTGGGCGAGGAGATGCTCGGTGTCGATGGCGCCTGACATCGCTCCGCAAACTCTGGACCAGATGCGCGAGGTGTTCGCGTCCTATCCGGAATTGGGCGCGGTTACCCTGTTCGGTTCCCGAGCTACCGGCAAGGCGACCCCTCGCTCGGATTTCGATCTGGCGACGCATGGTATTGCCGACGTTTACCGGCTCGGAAGACTGGCGTTGGACCTGGAAGACCTGAACATCCCGCAGAAGTGCGACGTGAAAGCCTACGAGAGCATCAAGTACCTGCCACCGAAACGCCATATCGACGCTTTCGGGATCAGCATCTACCGGCGCCCGGACTGACTTAACCACCCTCGAGGAGCTACCCAAATGCGAGTTGTTTATTCCCTGCGATCACGAGACCTGAACGCCGTGGCTGCGGAGGCGGCGTGGGCGGAATCCATGGGATACGACGGTGTTTCCACCAACGAGACGGCCCATGACCCCTTCCTCCCGCTGGCGGTCGCGGCCACGTCGACGAGCCGCGTGACCCTGGAAACGCATGTGGCGATCGCCTTTCCCAGGTCTCCCATGGTCGTTGCATACACGGCCCGCGACCTGCAGGACAACACCGGCGGCCGGTTCCGTCTCGGCCTCGGGACGCAGGTGAAGGGCCACATCGAGCGGAGATTCTCCACCCGGTGGACGGGGTCGGCCGGACCGCGTCTGCGGGAATACGTGCAGTCGTTGCACGCCATCTGGAATTGCTGGGACACCGGCAGCAACCTGGAGTATGCAGGAGACTTCTACCAGTTCTCCCTGATGACGCCATTTTTCAGCCCGGGACCCAGCGAATACCCGCACCCCGAGGTGTACACGGCGGCGGTCAACGGGTACAACTGCCTCGTCGCTGGCGAGTGCAGCGACGGGCTGATGCTGCACAGCCTGGTATCGCCGGAGTACGTGAAGCAGGTGGTGCAGCCCAACGTTGCGGAGGGAGCCCGCCGTGCGGGTCGCAACGCGGAGGACGTATCCGTCGTCGGCGGGGGCTTCATCGTCACCGGGCCCAACCGTGCCGCCATCGCGGAGGCCGCCGAGGAAACCAAACGTCGCATCGCCTTCTATTCGTCCACGCGAACCTATTTCCCCGTGCTCGAATGCCACGGCTTCGAGGACATTGGCCGACAGTTGCACGTCATGTCCCGCGAGGGCAAATGGGCCGAAATGGGTGATCTGGTCACCGACGACATGCTTGACGCCTTTGCCATCATCGGCGAGTACGACGAAATCCCGGGCATGTTCAAGGAACGCTACGGTGGTCTGGTGGACGAGATGCACTTCTCCATTCAGACGGCCAACGACGCGGAACAGGGGCAGTTGCGTCGCATCGTCCGAGAGCTGCAGGAGCAGTAGATTTCTCCATGGAAGTCCCGACGGCGTTTCCATCCCTTGACCCCGCGCGGTTCAAGCTGGGCAGCGAGTCGGAGCGAGCCTATCAACTGAAGTGGGAGGCCTGGGAATGGCTGTTTTCCCAGGCGCGATGCCGGTGCATCGGCCTGGAAGTGCGGCTGCAAGGGCCTTGGGGCACGGTGGTGGACGTGGTCGGAGTGGGTCCGGGCAATGCAATATACGTCGTGGAGGTGAAGGCATCCCGGTCGGACTTTGCAAGAGACAACCACACCGAAGCGGACATCGATCGCCTGCGACAGCGCCAGTACGCCCTCGACCGGCGCATCGTTTTGGCTCGCGCGCCCGGTTACCGTTCCCGGAATGGGGACGGCAGCCGGTTGGAGCGGGAAGCGGAACGGTTGCGGGAGCGGTTGGCCACAGTCTCCACCAAGTTTCACAACCCGCGTTTCCTGGGCATCGCCGACTACCATTACATCATGGCGCCGCAGGGGGTGGTCTTGACGGAGATGATCCCGCCCGGTTGGGGTCTCCTGGAACCCGGGCCCGTGGAAATCTCGCCGGCGCCGGCTAAAACGATCCGCAAAAACACGGGCATCGTTTCAAATGTGCTTCGCGCCATCGCCAGGTCCAATACCACCGCCATGATGCGGGCGCATGGTGTCACATTCACTGCAGCCGGCGCGGGGTTTCCGAGCCGAGACGACCAACCGCCGGATTTAGACACGCCTACGCGGTTCGATGAACACACGGCTGTTGAGCCGTCACCGGAGGAAGAACGTGCCAGATATTGCCATTGACCCCAAAACCACGGCACTGCTGATCCAGGACATGCAGAACGAGTTGATCAAGGGCGGCGCGATGCCGGTCCAGCCGCTTTCGGGCGCGGAAATCATCGGCAACAGCGTCCGCCTGCTGGAAAAAGCAAGAGCATCCGGTATGGCGGTGATCTACGTGGTCGTAAACCGCCGCCCCGACCGCCGGGATGCCCCACGGCCGCCATTCGGGGCGCCCGCCAGCGCCGCCGATGCGGGCCCTCGCCTCACCGCGGGGACGCACGACGCCGAGGTGGTGGAAGAACTTGCACCGCGGCCGGAGGACCCGGTGGTTATCAAGCACACGACCAGCCCGTTCAACACCACCGACATTGAGGTCTATCTTCGCAGGTTCGGGGTCACGACTCTGATCCTGACGGGATATTCGACCACCGGGGTGGTGGAAGGGTCGCTGCGAGACGCTCGGGACAAGGACTACGATTGCATCGTGGTTCGGGACTGTTGCGCCGCCGGAACGGCCACCGAGCATGAAGTGTGCATGGACATCATCTTCCCGCGCATGGCCTGGGTGGCGACGGCGGACGAGGTAATCGCCGCTATCAACTAGCGCCTATGCTTCCGGTCGCGGCACGGTGTCTTCCATTTCGTACCAATAGATCTGGCCGCCGTCGACGAGGTCCTGAGTCTCCCGGTCGTTGCGGATGCTGGCGATGGCGGCGTGGGCAGGATACCCGGTGAACCGGGTCAGGAAACCGGCGTTTCGGATAGCGCGGCTGGTGTCGCGCTCGTCCGCCGTGTATGAGACTTCCATCGCAATGTAGTTCGTAGCGTTATTTTCGTCGGTAGCCTCAATAACCAGGTCGGCGAGGCGGAAGCTCCGCAGGTCTCCGGTTGCAAGGCCAGCGGTGTCACTGCTGGTGACCAGCGCAAGAAGTTCACTGATACTCAGAGTTCTGACGAACTTGAAGCCCATGTCGTGTGCTATGCCCTCAGCATCCCGGGAGGTTTTGCTGATTGAGTATTCGTCTTTCATATTGGAAAGGTCTCCCCCCAATCGTCCAAACCTGGCATCGGTTCGGTTCACGAAACTGTCCATCCGCGCGTTGAACTGCCGCTGCTCTGCTATGAAATCGTCGGTGCGCGCGTTGAACTGCGTCTGCTCGGCTGTGAACTCTTCGGTACCAGCTATGAACTGCTCGGTTTTCGCGGCGAACTGATCGAATCTGGACGGCAGGTTCATCAGCTCCTCACTGAGAATCTCCCTTCGAACCGCGTCTTTCCACTCCGGGTTTTCCCGCAACGCGCGCAGCGGGTCTTCGGCTGTATTGATGGTGACCATGCCAGCAACTCTACGAGCTCACTATACGGCGATACGTCAACGGCTACCGGTTCAGCAGCCACCAATCATCGGTGCCGAGGTTGAAGTCGATGCGGCGGAAACCCTCAGCGAAAGGCACTCCGCAGCGTTCACCCTGGAGGCGGCAGCCTTCAGTCATGCGATCGAGGCGTTGTGACCTGGTTCGGGCGCTGATTTGCGAGGCGTGCTGGCTGAGTGCTTCGGCTTTACGGAGAATGTGCTCCTCGGTAATCGATATGAAGGTGTCCGGCCGCTCGGAACCCCAGAGCAACGCCTCCCTGACGCGGTGAGGTTCCAGGCCTTCGTCGCTGATTTGTTCAGGGAAATCCAGCCAGCTCCAGGCATACGAGAACGCGGCGTCCAATGCGGCCTGGCCGCTATGGCGGTGGTCCCGGTGGGTGTGCGAGGTGACGCGATAGGGGTCGATGCCGAAAACCACTTCGGGTTTGTGCCGGCGGATCTCGCGAACAACCTGGCCGCGATAGGCGTGCGTGTCTTCGAGTTCGCCGTCGCCGTACCGAAGGAACACGACCTCGGAGACGCCGAGCACGTCGGCGGCATTCTGCTGTTCGATCTCCCGCGTGGCAGCCAGCGTCTCGGGCGTGAACGTACGATCGCCGGTACCCTTGTTGCCGTTGGTGCACATCAGGATGACCACCTTGGTGCCGGACTCGGCGATCCATTTGGCCATGGTTGCGCCGCATCCACCCTCGGCGTCATCGGGGTGCGGTGTGACGACCAAAGCGCTGCGCGGAGCTTCGGTCATCACCCTGGGCTCCGGGGCATATTCCTGATTGGGGTATCCCCAACCGTCGATACCATGGGGTCTGCTGGTCATTTCAGGGCTCCATTGTATTGGAATGGTTAGGGGCGAATGAACATTCGCCCCTAGGTTGCCTGGATACGGGCTCAGCCCGGCGCGGACTGCGCAGCGACCCTAACCGCCCAGGTGGAAAACCACCATCTTGAGCTCGGTCATTTCCTCGATGGCGTAGGCCGGTCCTTCCTTCCCCATTCCGCTGTCCTTGAGGCCGCCGTAGGGCATGACGTCGGCGCGCCACTGCGGGGAGGAGTTGATGTGCAGGTTGCCCGAGTGGACTTCCTGGGCAAATTTCATGGCCCAATCCACGTTCTGGGTGAAGATACCCGCTGAAAGACCGAAGCGCGTGTCGTTGGCCTTGGCGATCGCGTCGTCAATGTCGTCGAACGCGCTGACCGCTACCGCGGGACCGAAGAGTTCCTCACGTGAAATCAGCATCTCGGGACGGGCATCCGCCACCACGGTGGCCGAATGCATGGTGCCGTCGCGTCCGCCACCGGCGATGACGCGGGCACCCTGGCCGACGGCCTCGGCGATCCAACTCTCGACCCGTTCGGCGTCGGTCTGGCGGATCATCGGGCCCATCTTCACGTCTTCGTCGAAGGGATTGCCAACGCTGAACTCCTGAGTGGGCTTAACCAGCGCGTCGAGCAGGTCGGCGTAGATGGTGCGCGCGGCAAACACGCGCTGGGTTGAGATGCAGACCTGGCCGGCGTTGGCGAATCCGCTGGAGACGGTGGCCGCCGCGACCTTCTCGATGTCGGCGTCGGACATGATGATCAATGGGCTGTTGGAACCCAGCTCCATCGTCACCTTCTTGATGCCGGCGTTGCGGCAGATCTGGTCGCCCACCTCCATGCTGCCGGTGAACGTGATCTTGCGCACGTCCGACGAACCGGTGATTGCGTCGCCGATCTCGGCCCCGGAGCCGGTGATGGTTTGTATGGCCTCTTCGGGAAGACCCGCTTCCAGCAGGATTTCGGTGAGCTTCAGGGCGGACAGCGGGGTGTCGCCGGCCGGCTTGAGGATCACGGCGTTGCCCCCGGCCAGGGCGGGTCCGACTTTGTGGCAGACGAGGTTGAGCGGAAAATTGAACGGGGCGATCGCCGCGACGACGCCCACGGGCACGCGGATGGTGAAGCCAAACTGGTTGACCACGCCGGGCGCCGAATCCAGCGGAACGGTTTCGCCGTGCAGGCGCTTGGCCTCCTCGGCAGACAGCGTGATGGTCTGGACGGCGCGTTGGACCTCTGCGCGGCCTTCGGCGATTACCTTCCCCTCTTCGCGGGTAATGGTCTCCGCGAGGTCGTCGGCCCGTTCTTCCATGAGGTCGGCGGCGCGCTTGAGGATGGTGTACCGCCGGTGCGCCGGCAGTTTGGCCATCACCGCAGCGCCGCGTACCGCGCTGGCGATAGCGGCCTGGACGTCGGCAGCGGACCCGCGCGGAACGGTGTCAAAGGCCGATTGGTCAAAAGGGTTGATGACGGGCATCTTGTCATCGCGGTCGACCCACTCGCCGCAGATGTACATGCGCATGGCTAAACTCCTGATACTGGAACCGGAATAGACGCACCCACGCACGACGCGTGGCAGCGGACATCATTGTACTACACGAGCCCGGGCCCGATTACTCGGCTTCGGTCTTGACCTCGCCCTCGCCGAGAACGATGCTACGCCCGGTGTTGGTCACCTTGTAGTGGCCGGACAGGCCCGGTATCCGTTCCAGCCACCGGAACTTGGTACGGGCGGCGTTGCGCAGCGTCTGCACAAAGCTGTGCGGAATGGGCCAACCCGCCAGCGTGAACAGGTGCGCCAGGCTGTCGGGATCAACGCTGGCGATGTTGAGGTAGCGATGCGCCGCTTCAGCCGCAACCACCACCCGACGCATGTCGCCCAGCGGGTTGACCCGCTGGCAGAACGCGATGTACTCGTGCTCGGATGGAGTCATCGTTTCCGCGACCAAAGCCAGAGCCGGGGGAGATTCTCCGTTCGGAGCCGCAGATGAAGCGGCCGGCGGTGGGGCGATCTGGGCGACGGCAACGGCCGGCGGGGCCGGAGGAGCACCGTTGCTTTCAGCGGTGACGATCGGAGCCCGTGGCGGCTCGGTAACATGCTGGGAAGTGCCGTTGCTGACGGAATGCCCGTTGGCATGCGCCGGCGTGTCCACCGATTTGGCTACGGGTGTGTCCGCTGACGCCCCATTTGCTCCGGTGAGTTGCGGCATGAATGAATACAGGACTTCACGCACAAGCCCCGCATCGTCAGACTCTATGCAGATCTGACCGCCCGCTGGCAACGTGATGCTGAGCTTATTCATCCGACACATTCCACCGCGTTGCGGCACCCGGCTCAATAGTAAAGTAACTCCGGGATTTATGGCAAGGCGACAATCTGGCGGGGTTGGACAAATCCGCCGCCCCAACGCCCCAACCAGCGGACCGCCGGCGGAAGGGAAATCAGAAAACGGAAGACATCGTTTAACGTGGTTACGAACACCGCCCAAGACACCACAGGATCGATGCCGAGTCGGCGGAGCAGCAGGGGCCTTCGATGGTGCTCAGCAGTCCCCGCCGTCTCGGTGGCAATGAACACACCAGACAGCAGACCGGCTACGATGCCGTCAACGGAGCGGAGGGTTTGGGATCAGTCCGGAGGGTTCGTGCGGTTACTCCGGCCACCGGCATCCGTTTGACGGTCCGGTCAGATGGTCTGCTTCAATCTCACCGCCAGCGACCTCGTCAGGCCGGGAACGGCGGCGATCTCCTCGACGCTGGCGTCCTTGATTCCCTGGAGGGAGCCGAAGCGGCGAAGCAGCATGCGCTTCCGCTTGGGGCCGATTCCGGTAACCATGTCGATGGGCGATTTCAGGCTGCTCTTGGAACGCAGATTGCGGTGGAAACTGATCGCGAACCGGTGGGCCTCGTCCCGAATGCGTTGCATGAGATACAACGCCTGGGAATCTCTGGCCAGGACAATGGGCTCCGGAGTATGAGGAACGAAAATCTCCTCGTTCTCCTTGGCCAGAGAGCACAAGGGGATCTGTTCCAGACCGAGGTGCAGCATCACCTCCTGTGCCGCCGAAAGATGGCCCTTGCCGCCGTCGATAACGACCAGGTCCGGGACCACGCCCCAGGTATCAACCCTGCCGTCGGGATCGGGGTTCGCGATGGCCTGGCTCAGGCGCTTGAAGCGACGGGTCAACATCTCTTTCATGCTGGCGTAGTCATCCACCCCGTCGACGGCCTTGATCTTGAACCGGCGGTAATCCCGGGTGCGGGGCTTGCCGTCATCGAACACGACCATGCTGCCCACCAGGTTGCTGCCCTGGATGTGGGAGATGTCGTAGCACTCCATGCGACGCGGGGCTGCGGGCAGGCTGAGTTCCTCCTCCAACTCGGCCAGCGCGCCCTGAATGGCGTCGGAGCGATTCAGCCACTTGACGCGATGCTGGGCGAGGCCCTCGGAGGCATTGGCGGCGACCACGTCCATCAGCTTGCGGCTCTCCCCGCGCTGCGGACGATACAGTCGGACGGCGCCACCGCGGCGGCTGCGCAGAAAGTCCTGGAGGAGTTGAGCGTCCTCAAGGGGCGGATCGTGCTGGACGAGAACGATGGAGGGCACCTCGAGGGCGGTGGCATAGAATTGCTGGACGAACTGGGCGATGATCTCGCCGGGCTCGCCGTCCTGGGGGCCTTCCATGAAGAAATGATCGCGGCCGATCAGCTTGCCACGCCGGATGAAGAACACCTCGACCCACGTCTCGTTGGCGGCGACGGAGACGGCGATGGCGTCCAGATCGGTAGAGCGACCGGAATCGACCTTGACCGTGCGCTCCTCCTCGAACTTCTGGATGGCGCCCATCTGGTCGCGCAGGGCCGCCGCGCGCTCGAATTCCAACTCCTCGGCGGCCGCTTCCATCTTGTCGCGAAGCTGAACGGTGACGGTTTCGGTGTTCCCTTCCAGGAACAGGATCACCTGCTTGACCACCTCGGCATATTCATCCTGGCTGGCCAGGCCCGCGCAGGGGCCCACGCAGCGGTGGATGTAGTACTCCAGGCAGGGGCGCGGGTCCGTTCCGGTGATCTTCTTGGTACAGGAGCGGTAGGGGAACAGCTTCTTGACCAGGTCCATGGACTGGCGGACGCTACCCGCGCTGGCGAACGGTCCGAAATAGCGGGCGCCGTCTTTGTGGACGCCCCGCGTGATATATACCCGGGGAAAGTCCTCAGACAGATCCACCTTCAGGTAGGGATAGGTCTTGTCGTCCTTGAGGCGGACGTTGAAATAGGGCCGGTGGCGCTTGATGAGGGTGTTCTCAAGGATGAGCGCCTCGGCTTCGGTGTCGGTGACAATGTACTCGAAATCGGCCAGTTCGCTGACCATGCGCCGGGTCTTGCGATCCAGCCCGGCCGGTGAGCCAAAGTAGGAGCGGAGCCGGTTGCGCAGGACCGCGGCTTTACCGACGTAGATGACCGCGCCTCCGGCGTTCTTCATCAGATAGACGCCGGGGCGTTCTGGGGTCACCAACACGCGGTGGTCGAATTCCTGGCGAACCACGATCCGGTTCCTGCCTCATGCGCAGGACTAGAGTACGAAGGAAACTGCGACGAGTACGACCACCAGCACGCCGGAAAAGATGCCGATGCGCCTGAGTTCCGCGCCGACGTGGTTGTACGCGGCCGGGCGATCAAACCGGCGTCCCCGGCGTGCGGTGGCGGGCCTGCCTACCGCAGCAGCCTGGGCCTGGGGGCGGGCTTCAGTCTCGGCGGTAGCAGCAGCGGGCGCGGACACGCTCGCTACGGGTTCTGCCACGGCAGTCGCTACCGGCGCGGCGGCAACCGGGTTCCTTGCGGGTGCCGCGCGGTTGGCCCCGCTGCGACGACGACGCAGGTTGTTCTGTCGGGCCGCCACCTTTTTGCCCTTGCTCGGCATCACCCACCTCCTGGCGCCACGACCCGGCTATTGGCGTCGTCGGCGCGACATCGATTTCGCTGATATATGACCCCAACCGTGGTTCGGGTCGAGCCTGTATCCATGATACCAGCACAGACCCGCACTGCGGTTTGAAAGGGGATCGTGGCTTATGTCAATTAACTGCGCGTCGCCGCCGTAGAGTCATCCGGTGGAGATCCCCAGCTCGGCCTGCATGTCGGCGACGGCCTGGTTGCGGGTCTTTCGCTGCCACTGGGGACGGGCATTGATGGGCTCGTTGATGATTTCTGGATCGATCTTCAGGGCGACAAAAACCGGTCCCGGCTGGCCGAGGATTTCCTCGATCTGGCTGGCGAAATCCTCCAGGTTGTCGATGGCATAGGTGGCCGGATAGCCGCAACCCTGTGCGACGACTTCGTACTCAATCTGCTCGGCGTTGGGAACAGGCTGGCCGCCGGTGGTGGCGTACACGCCGTTGTCCAGCATGAAGTGGTACAGATTGGACGGCGCTTTTTCCGCGATGGTGGGCAGTGCCCCCATCCCCATCAGCACGTCGCCTTCGGAGTCGAACAGCACGACGCGTTGGTCCGGAATGGCCATGGCAAGGCCCAGGGCGAAGGAGGCGTGGCCGCCCATGGCGGGATCGCCCAGGGGCAGATCCCGGTTGGGCTGATCGCTCATCTCGACCCAGAAGCGGCCGCCGCGGCCGGGTATTACCACTGCGTCGCCACGGTGCTTGTTGAAGATTTCCAGCATTTCCGCCGTTTTCATCATGATGGTCACATCCGTTATTCGCGTGGACTAGCGGCTGACATTGAAGCCGTGGTACTCGTCGCCGACGAGGACGGCCACGGGGCGCTTTTCCCGCTGCGCCTCGGCAAAGGCAATCGATATCCGGTCGGCGTCCTCATCGGACTCGACCAGATAGTAGTTGATGTTGAAGGCGTGGAGGAAGCGTTCGGTGTAGAAGGCGGCCGTATCGTTGATGACGCCGTGGCGGGTCCAGCCACGGTAGCCCACCATCATCACCACCGGAACGTTCATGCCGAGACCCCATCCGCGCAGGGAATCGCCGGACTCCATCATGCCGGTGTTCTGGATCAGGATAACCGGCTTTTTACCGCCGGCCGCGAGGCCAGCGGCGGTGGAGAAAGCGTGTCCCTCACGGCTGACGGGAACCAGATCCAGGGTGGGTTCCTCGCTCATCAACACGTAGAGGAAGTTGGTCTCGCTGTCCGGAAGCCAGACCACGTGGGTTGCGCCATTCTTCTTCAACTCCGCCAGGATGCGGGCGGGACTCAATTCGGCCATGGGTGAAACCTGCCTCGAGATGTTTGGGGCAAACGGGAGCGCCGGGTTGCCGACCAAAGGTATACCCGGCGCGCTTTTTGGCGTCAACCGGAAGTACCGGCGACGCTCGACATTTGGATGTTCAGCCTGTGATGGTTGTGGAGCCGATCAACGCAGAGGCAACACCTAATCGGCGGCCACGACGGCGGGTTCGGCCAGTCGATTGTCGACCAGGTCAGCGCTGCACGCGGCTCCGTCGAGCAGACCCCAACGCACCATCCAGTGGTAGGTGTCCTCAACGATCTCATCGGTGTAGGGTGTGTTGTAGGAGTAGCGGAGGCGCGGTAGGTGGAAGTCCTCGGGGGTGATCCCACCGTAACCGGCCGCAACCGCGGCGAACCGTGGCTCTTCAATCAGATACCGGAGGTACTTGCGCTTGTCCGCGTTGATCCGGTCCACCGCCCTGGCAACCGCACGGTTGATCGCGGCGAACGTCTCCTCATCCATGTTGTCGCTGGCGTTCTCGGCTCCCAGATAGTGGCCTTCGCAAACGGGCCGGCAGCCGAGTTTTTCGGCGAGGGTGATCCAGGGTTCCATGAGGGCGGCGGCCGCAACCTCGCCGTTCATGAGCGCCTCAAACCGGAACTGCGGAGAGCCGTAATGCACCAGCTTCAGCTTGTCTTCGGGCAGATAACCCGACAACAGACGGAGGGCAACGTAGTGGGACCCGGCGTGGAACTGGACCGCCACCGGCTGGTTGCCCAGAGTCCCGGGATAGTAATGAGGAGAGTCCGGATGCACCAGGATGGCCTGAGTTGCGACGGCCGAACGGAGGGCGATGATGCGGGCGCCCTGCTTGCTTTCATAGGCCCGACGGACCTGACCTTCCTCTCAAGCGCGGTATATCGATACCTGGGCATCCTCGAACGCCACGTGGCCGAGGATCGGGTTGACGTCTTCCGGATTCTCGGTGGGGGTCACCTTGCCGCTGTTGAGCGCGGTGACGAATTCCATGTCGATGCCCTCGGCTTCGAACAGCCCCTCATCGCGGGCAACCAGCCACGGCAGGCTGAAGACCACGCCGCTGATCTCGCTGACGACTTTTTTCATGGCGGACGCTCCTAAGGGTGAACCAATGTCGCCGAGAGTTTAGCAAAGTCGCAGTGCAACGTCCATTTGAGAAGCCGAACCAGCGTCTCTGTCCCGTCAGTCAGGAGCGGACACGCAGGTCATCGTGGGCAACTTTCCGCGCTCTACTCCGGTCGCGACCCTCGTGCCAGGCGTGTCGCAGCACGCCCTATGCTATACTCCCGCCAAACTAGAAGGCCCGTAGAAAGGGGCCGTTACCGGCCCTCCTGAGGTGTTGATTATGCAGTGGGCTTCTGCACTGTCGCAACAGAACAGCCTGCGCGCCGCCCTTTCCGAATGCGCAGCGTCCATACGTGCGAGCATGGGCGACACGGCGGCCGACCTGGCGGTGGTCTTCGCGTCGTCGGAGTACTCGTCAGACTACGCCAACCTGCCGGAACTCGTGGCCGAACTATTCGGCCACCAGGCGCTGGCGCTGGGATGCTCCGGCGGGGGGATCATCGGCGGCGGCAGCGAGGTCGAACAGGAACCGGCGGTGTCCGTGACCGCCGCCAGCCTGCCCGGCGTTACCATCCACCCCATCCGACTGGAAGGCGACGATCTGCCCAGCCTCGACGCCGCTCCCGACGATTGGCACCAGGCGCTGGGCGTTGATCCGGCGGACCAACCGCAATTCGTCCTGCTGGCCGACCCCATGTCGTTCCCCGCTCAGAACCTGCTGCTGGGAATGGACTACGCATACCCCGCCGCGGCAAAGATCGGCGGCCTGGCCAGCGCAGCGCAGGGCGCCCGTCAAAACGGCCTGTTCCTCGGACGCGACTACCATGACTCCGGAGCGGTGGGTGTGGCGCTGTCGGGCAACATCGTGGTCGAAACGGTGGTGGCCCAGGGGTGCCGGCCCATCGGCGCGCCGATGCACATCACGCGCAGCGACCGCAACTTCCTGGTTGAACTGGATGGCCAACCGCCGCTGAACGTGCTGCGCAACCTTTTCCAGGGCGCCGACCAAAAGGACCGGGACCTGATGCAGCATTCCCTGTTCCTGGGCGTGGTGATGGACGCGCTGATCGACGAGCCGCAGCAGGGCGATTTCCTGATCCGCAACGTCATGGGCATGGACCAGCGGAGCGGAGTGCTGGCTATCGGAGAGATGCTTAAGGAAGGCCAGCTGGTGCAGTTTCACCTGCGCGACGCCGAGACCTCGGCCGACGACCTGTCCGCGGTTCTCGAACGCTACGCGGTGGACAATCGGGAGAATCCCGCGCACGGTGCGTTGCTGTTCTCGTGTCTCGGAAGGGGCAAGTACCTGTACGGCCGCCCCAATCACGACACCGAGGTGTTTCACGACAAGGTTGGCGCGGCGGTGCCGTTGGGCGGTTTCTTCTGCAACGGGGAGATCGGGCCGGTGAGCGGCACCACTTTCCTCCACGGGTACACCAGCAGCTTCGGGATTTTCCGTCCGCGCGCGTAGGAGAACAGGGCGATGGCGGCAACCGTCAAGGCCGGGATTTCAGCGTCGCTGACCGGCCAGTTTGCCACGCAGGGCCGGCAGGCGTTGGCCGGCCTGTCCGCGTGGGTTGATTATGTCAACGGGAAGGGCGGCCTCAACGTCGGCGGCGAAACATGCCCGGTGTCTCTGGTCAGCTACGACGACGGCAGCACGGCGGACACCGCGCGCCAGGCGATCGAGCGGCTGATCACCGGCGACAAGGTTGACCTGCTGTTCGGACCCTATTCCGCCGGTCTGACCACCGCAGCCGCGGAGGTTGCAGAGAGCCACGGGAGGGTGGTGTGGAACCACGGTGGCGCCGGCGACGCTCACTACGCCCGAGGGTTCCGCAACGTGATCAGCATCCTGACACCGGCCGACCAGTACCTGGTGGGGGCGCCGGCACTGGTCCGGCAGGCCAATCCCGAGGCCAACCGGCTGGTGATACTGCGCATCGACACGGGCGCCTTTGCCAGGCTTGTGGCTCGGGGAGCCGAAACGGCAGCCCACGAAATGGGGTTCACCACGGTGCTGGACCTCCGCTACCGGCCAACCCAGGTCAATTTCACCGAAATCGCCCGTCACGTGGCCGAACAGCAGCCGGACCTCGTGGTGACCGTGGGACGTATTCGCCACGACATCGGTACGGCGCGAGCGCTGGCGAGGCTCCCCAATCGGAGCAACATCGGACTGGCCGCCGTCATCGCTACTCCCATCGCCGGGTTTGAAGAACTGCTGGGCGAAGCGGCCGACGGATTCGTGGGGCCAAGCCAATGGGAGCCGGCCTTCAGCATTCCGACGCCGGACGTGGGGCCCGATGCCGCCCAAGCGCTGCGGATGCTGAACGACGCCGCCGTGGCCTCGGAGGTGCCCATCGATTACGCGATGGCGCAGGCCATGGCCGCCGGCCTGGTCGCCGAGCGCTGCGTCGCCCTGGCAGGCAATCTGGACGAGGACGCGCTGATGCGAGAGGCGGTGAGCGCAGACTTCACCACGTTCTACGGACGTTTCAGGATTGACGAGTCGGGCCGGCAAATCGGCCGGTCGGTCGCGCTGATCCAGCGTCAGAACGGCCGCAAGGTGGTGGTGTGGCCACCGGAGTTAGCCGAAGGGGACCTGCACTACCCGTTCTGAGTTGACGAAGCCGCCGGGGCAAGTGCGTCCCGGCGGCGTTTTGGGTCAGCGAGTTCGGTTCGGCTAGTCAGGGCGCTGGATGATCTCCAGGCTGACCTTGTCGGGCGCTTCCACGAACATCACCTGTGACCCGGACGGCATGGTCCAAGGCTCGCAGATGATATTGGCGCCATTGGCCTTGAACCGTTCGAAGGCCTCCTGGATATTGTCGGTCTGGAACCCGAAGTGGTCGAGACCGAAGCGCGGGTGGGTCGACCCGGGCACAGCGTTCTCGCCCTCGGCTTCTCCGGAGACGGTGAGCAGGGGCGCACCGTTCAGTTCCAGCGTGTGGGAGATCGTGTTGGACAGCGGCCGCGTGGAAACGATTTCCGCGCCGAAATTGTCAACGTAGAACTTGGCTGCGTTGTCCGGATCTTCGCTCCGCAGGTGTAGGTGATTACAAACAAAAGCCATGATCGCTTTCCTCCTTGATTTGTGGTGACTGAGATATACCAGCGGGCCAACTACCCCAGGTAATCGGCGATCTGCTGGTCGTAGTCGGCCTTGCGAGTGACCTGGGCGATCAATTCGGGCGTGGCGCACTGGTCTCGCAGATCGCCAGGGGCGACGCCGTCACGCAATGCCTTCAGCGTGTCGTACACCGCCTTGATGGATGCCTGGAATGAGAGGTGGCCCTGCAGCGCCACGCGTACTCCGTTCTGCCCGAGCCATGCCTTGTCGGAGAGCTCACCGCCGGCTCCGCCCAGGAGCAGAGGAATGTTCAGCTCGGCGTTGACAGCTTCGACCTGCTCCTTGGTGCTGGCGCCGGCCAAGAATATGGCGTCGACGCCGGCGGCCTCGTAAGCTTTCACGCGGCGGATGCACTCATCCATGCCTTCACTCAGGCTGCTGGTGCGGCCGGCGACCACCAGGTTGGGGTCGGTGCGACCGGACAGGGCGGCCTTCATCTTGCCCACGCCTTCCTCGAGGGAAATATACCGAGGGCCGTCGCCAAACTGCATGGGCAGCACGGTGTCCTCGATGGTCAACGCCGCGACACCCGAGGCTTCCAGTTCCTCGACCGTGCGTTTCACGCTGAGGGCGTTGCCGTAGCCGTGGTCGGCGTCCACCATCAGCGGCAACTCTCCGGCACGGCAGATGCGGTAGATCTGCTGGGCAAATTCGCTGAGGGTCAGGACGACATAGTCGGGCGCGCCCAGCACCGTGCCGCTGGCGATGGAGCCGGCGAACATACCGACCTCGAAACCCAGGTCCTCCGCGCAACGGGCGGAGATCGGGTCAAAAACGGAGCCGGGATGCACGCAAACATCTCCGGCCAGAACGGCTCGATACCGCTCCCGTCGCTTGGTGTAGTCCATACGCTCTTGGCTCCTTTGATTGCGTCATTCGGCGGTATGCTACCATCCGTTCCGTGTATTCTAACCAATTTGCCCCCCTGCGCAACCTGCGGGGCGAGAAAGCCGGCGCGCTGCCATCATCCGGCAACGACGCCCGGAACAAGACGCGATGACCACGATAATCGGCGTTGACTTCAGCGGTCACCGGGACGACCGCAACACGTGGGTAGCTCTGGGAGATTTGACCGAAGAAGGGGGGTTGCTGCTGGACAGCGCCCAACCGGTGCGGCGTGACGATCTCTACGACGCACTGTCCGGCGTACGGACGCCGGCGGTGGCGGCACTGGACTTCCCGTTTGGCGTGCCCCGGGCGTTTGCTGAGTTCCTGTGCGACAAGGCAACTCCTCGGCATATGGTCGACGTCTGGCGCGTGGTGGCCGGACTGACTGCGAGCGAGTTCGCCGAAAAGCGGGGCGAATTCGTGAACCACCGGCCTGGGTTGCCACTCTCGGAACGTGAACCCAAGCGCGCCGGCGATCTCGCTCACCACCGCGAAAGCTACTCGCCGCTGCACACCGTGAACCCCAACATGCTGCCGATGACCTACGAGGGCATATTGATGCTGCATCGGTGGCACGCCGAACAACCGCGCCGGTGGCACGCGCCGCCGTTGGCACCCAGGGGCCCCGAGCCGGACCGGGTCACGCTCCTGGAACTGATGCCGGGCGCATTCCTGAAGTCAATTGGATTGCCGTACAAAGGCTACAAGAAAGGTCGCGCGGCGCTGGAACGGCGCGACGAAATCCTGGGCCGATTGGCCGAGGCGTCTGCCGTTAATCTGCCCAACCTGGGCCGCGTCCGCATGGCGTGCCGGGCCAACGACGACTGCCTGGACGCGGTGGTTGCGGCGGTGGGAGCGGCCGCGTGGGCCGGAGACGCTGCCCGGTTTCACCACCCCAACAGCGATGAACTGGGGGACGCCGAGCTGGAGGGGTGGATCTACGTGCCTGGAAGCGACGGGTCGGTCCGATCAGCCTGAGCGGCGGCCGCGTAGCAGCATCACCAACCCGATGGCAAGGCCGGCTCCGACCAACTGCATCACGATGAAGATCGGCGCGGATGCCGGGAAAATCCCGGCGAAGGTGTCCGAAAACATGCGGGCGACGGTTACGGCCGGGTTGGCGAAGCTTGTTGATGAGGTGAAGAAGTACGCCGCGCCGATGTAGGCGCCGACGGCCACGGGGATGACCGCCGCCCGGTGCCTGGGGATGAGAAAGATGACAAAGAGCAATCCGAGGGTGGCAATCACCTCCGCCAGCCACAGGTCGGGGCCGCTGCGCACCTTCGTCGACCATGTTACGGGAGGCAGGGCAAACATCAGGTTGGCCAGGATGGCTCCGATAATTCCGCCGAAAACCTGGGCGCCGACGTAGGCAACGCCTTCGCGAACCGGCCGGCGGTGCAGCACGACGTCGGCGAGGGTTACCGCCGGGTTGAAGTGGGCGCCGGATACCGGCCCAAAGGCCCAGATCAACGCCATGAGCGCGAAGGCGGTGGCGACGGCGTTTTCGAACAACTGGAGCCCAACGTCGCCGGGGCTGA
Source organism: Dehalococcoidia bacterium (assembly GCA_022823505.1). GTDB lineage: Bacteria > Chloroflexota > Dehalococcoidia > Lucifugimonadales > UBA3495 > Bin87. Next base: position 4,465 of record JAJEIA010000120.1, on the reverse strand, counting down.
GCCGTTGCGCGGCGATGCCGCTACCGATCACTGCCATCAACAGGAAGGCAGTCCCGACGGCCTCTCCAAGGACCCGACGGGCTAGCGTGGGCAAGGACCATCCCCTTGCCGGCGGTGGGCCGACTGACATACAAAAAGGGCGGGAAATCCGCCCCCCAGATCGGGTCCACGTTTCGCCATGTCGCCATAGTAGATCATGCGAAAGAGTCTATCCGTGGGCCATGCTATGGTCAACCGCGCGCGTTGACGCTCCGGGCCGCCGCTCACTATAATTCGGGCCATCACACAAACAACCAATGGGGTACCGGCAGCAATGAATTTGAAGACAGGACAACGTTATGTAGGGCCCGGCGGCGCGGAGATGATCGTCAGCAAGGCCAGCGGGGAAGGCGACCTGACCGACGGGGACATTCCCTTGCAGATCAAGGGCGCCAGCGTCGATTTCGGCGGTGCGGCCACGGCTGACGACGCGCCGGAGGTGACCATGGGCAAGCGTCTGACGTCGCCGGACGGCAGCGTGTCGGTATTGATCACGAAGGCGGGCAAATGCGACCTGCGCCTCAACGGCGAGGCAATGGAATTACAGGAGGCGAAACAGCTGCCGTCGTCTGATTGACGTCCCGCCACACCTTCGGGATGCGAAATTAGGGCGGGTGAAACACCCGCCCATTTTTGGTCCACAGTGTCCCAGCAGTCGGCCTACAGGAAGTGCGGGATCACGTATTTCCCGAACATGCGGATGCTGTTCATGATCTTGCTGTGGGGCAGATTGCCCATCTGCATGAAACAGAGGATCTGGTCGACGCCGGCCTCGCGGTACTTCTCCAGGGTCTTGATCACCGTCTCGGGAGACCCCATGGCGAAGGCGCCCGAGGCGATATGGTCATCGGCGGTCTTGTCGACGCGTTCCTCCTGGACGGCGTTGACGGCGAAACGGTAGCTGTCCGGAACGTTTCGCCCGGCCCACGGAGCGTAGAGTTCTTCGGCCTTTCCGACGAACCACTCGCCCTCACGGGCGGCCGACTCGTAGGCTTCCTCATCTGTTTCGGCGACGTGGACCATGCACAGCGCGGCGATGTTGTCATTGACCATCCGGCCGATGGGATTGGCGTTCTTCACGGCGTCGCGGTAGATCTCGACGCGCTCGACCAACTGCTCGTGTCCGCCCAGGTTGAAGCACAGCACCCCGACGCCCAGCTGGCCAGCCTCACCGAATGACGCCGGCTGGCTGCACGCCATCCACATGGGCGGATGCGGGTCCTGCACCGGCTTGGGGATCACCGAGCGGGGCGGGATGTTGTAGAACTCGCCAGAGTGCGAGAACGGGTCCTCGGTCCACATGCGCGGGATCATCTCGATAGCCTCGCGCCACTGGGACTTGGTGGTCTCCGGGTCGACCTCGAAACCGTCCATTTCGATCAACGTCGTGGAGCGGCCGGTTCCCAGGTCCATGCGGCCATCGCTGACGATGTCCAGCACGGCGGCCCGCTCGGCAACACGGACCGGATGGTTGTACGCACCGGGCAGCAGGGCGACGGCATGACCGATGCGGATGCGCTTGGTACGCTGGGAGATTGCGCCGTACAGCACCTCGGGGGCGGAGCAGTGGGAAAACTCACGCAGGAAGTGGTGCTCGACGGTCCAGAAGTAGTCAAACCCCACATCGTCGGCCAGTTCAACCTGGGCCATGACCTGCTTGTAGCGTTCCGCTTCCACACCGGGATAATGCGGCTCTGGTACCTGGATTTCGTACATCAATCCGAATTTCATAAGGTGCGCTCCTCTGGCCAAGCGGGAAGCTTGACGAGTCTGGGGTCAGTCGGCTATCTGGCGCGAATGTTACCACAGCCAGGAACTCGTCCAGGACAGGACAGACGGAGTGCGGGACCGCAGGAAAGCGGCTTGTCATTCGGATGGTGGCATATACAATATAGATATCGTACGGAGGTTTTCCTATGGCAGCCAAGACGCGGGTCGCAACGTGGGGTTCCAGCCTGGCAATACGTATCCCCAAACCGATAGCCGAACAATGGGGTGTACGCGAGGGTTCCGCCATCGAAATCGTACCGGATGGCGACACTCTGACGCTCAGGAAGCAGGCTTTCGACTTGGCATCGCTACTTGAACAGGTGACGCCCGACAATCTTCACCGAGAGGTGGACACTGGTGAGCCCAAGGGGAACGAGGCGTGGTAGCAACCGGATATGTTCCTGGTCGGGGCGACATCGTGTGGATCAGCTTTACACCACAGACAGGTCATGAACAAGCCGGTCGCAGACCCGCGCTAGTGATCAGCCCTGAAGAATACAATGCTGTAACAAACCTCGCTCTATGTTGCCCCATAACCTCCCAGGTAAAGGGGTATCCCTTCGAAGTGGGGCTGCCGTCAACGGACCCGATAACAGGTGCGGTCCTTGCGGACCAGGTGAAGAGCTTGGACTGGCGCGCCAGAGGCACCCGTTTCGGGAACCGATGCAACAGCGCAGTAATTGATGAAGTAATCGCAAAGATTGGGACGTTACTCTATTGAATGCGACCCAGGGCCAACACGTAGAAGGTTTCGGTTCTACACGGCAAAAACGGGAGCCCGCCAATGCAATCGGCGGGCTCTTTTCGCGTGAGCGAGTAGCACAATTTACGGAACCAGCATCGCCCGCGTGATCTCGGTCTGGCGCTGGCTCCACTCCGCGGCGGCGAAGGCCTCGTTGACGTCGGCCAGCGGGAAGGTGTGGGACACGAGCTTGTGGAAGGGCAGCCGGTCCTGGTTACGTACCAGGAAGTCCAGCAACTCCGGCAGAAGCGACGGCCTGTACATCAGGCTGCCCACGATGTTCTTGCCCTGGAGCAGCTTGGACGGGTCGATGGAAGTTTCCTGGCCGCGCACAATGTCGCCGATTTCCACGAAGGTACCACCGTTGGACAGCATGTCGATGCCTTCCCGCAGCAGGTCGGCCCGCCCCACCAACTCCATCACCACGTCGGCGCCCCGGCCCCGGGTCAACTCCCGGACCCGGCGCACCCGCGTCTCGGGGGTGTTGAATTCCTCGATGTTGATCGTGTGGTCGGCGCCGAATTCTTCCGCCAGTTCCAGTCGGTTCTCCAGCCGGTCCAGGACGATGACCCGGTCGGCGCCACGCTCCTTGGCCATGGCGGTGGCGTGGATACCCAGGCCGCCGGCGCCCATGATGACCACCGATTGGCCGTGGCTCATTCCGGCGCGCTCCAAACCGGTGGTGACGGTGCCCATGGCGCAGTTCACCGGACCCAGCAGCCCGTCGGGAAGTTCGTCAGGCACGCGGAAGAAGGGATGTCGCGGCGGGAGGTACAGGAAATCGCCGTAGGTGCCGGTGAAGTAGGGCCAGTTGCCGGCGGCAGGATACTGGCGGTTGGCGCACCAGTTGGTGTTGCCACGCAGGCACATGTGGCAGTGGTAGCAGGGGAACACGGCGGCGTACACCACGCGGTCACCCTCCTTGACGTCAGTTCCCCAGTAGTCTGTCGTTATGCCGTCGCCGAGGTGCTCAATCACACCGGTACCTTCGTGGCCCATGACACGGCCGGTCGCGGGCAGCGGGTTGTGCTCCTGGGTCTGGTCGCCGCGCCAGGTGTGCAGGTCGGAGCCGCAGATGCCGGCCTGGGTCATGCGGAGCAGCACCGCCCCTGGTTCGGGTTCGGGAACGTCGTACTCCTCGATCTCAAAGGGTTTGCCGTATTCCTTGACGACTACGATGCGTCCTTTCATGGTTGTCCCTCCGATTGAGCGTGATAATCCTGATCGATGGCCGGTATCCTAGCATAAGGAGGGGTGATGGGTAAGGCCGCAGAGCGAGGGCGGCCACTGTGATAAACTGCGGCCAAGGATAGAAAACGACACGCCGATAATCATGGGTACGGCTATGAAGATTGCGATCGGTTCGGACCATGCCGGGTTTGAGTACAAGGGCAAGTTGCTGTCCCCGTTGGCCTACCTGGGACACGAGGCTTTGGATTATGGTGCCTATTCGGACGAGTCGACCGACTATCCGGAATGGATACGGCCGGTGGCGGAAGCGGTTGCCAGAGGCGAAGTTGACCGCGGCATAGTCCTGGGCGGGTCCGGCAACGGCGAAGCCATCGTTGCAAACCGCGTCCCGGGAGTCCGTTGCACACTGTGCTGGAACGCCGAGTCAGCCCGTTTCGGCCGCCAGCACAACGACTCCAACGTGCTCTCCATGGGGCAACGGCTAGTGTCGTGGGAAACGGCGCGGGAGATCGTGGACGCCTGGCTGACCACCGAGTTCGAAGGCGGCCGTCATCTGCGGCGCATAAACCAGATCGACGAGGAGCCGCAGCATCTCACGTAGGAAACGCTGAACCGCACAGCGCCAGAATGCATTGGGGGCGAATGTTTATTCGCCCCCAACCAGTTTGCGGAACCACCGAGTTCATGGCGTCAAGGCGTCCGTAACCCCGATCATACTGTCCC
>JAJEIA010000103.1 GCA_022823505.1 Dehalococcoidia bacterium | reverse complement strand
CATAATCCGATTTACCCCACGACCTTTGTGGGACGGCCTCCAACCGAGGATTACTGGATGGGGAAGGTCACCGAGCGGGTTTTCCTGCCGTTGATCCGCCTCATTCTGCCGGAAGTGGTCGATGTCAACATGCCGGCAGAGGGTATTTTCCATAATCTGGTCCTGGTGTCGATGAAGAAGGAATACCCGGGACATGCCCGCAAGGTGATGTACGGCCTGTGGGGTCTGGGGTTGCTCAGCCTCACCAAGGTCATCGTGGTGGTGGATGACTTCGTCGACGTTCAGAACCCGTCAGAAGTGGCATGGCGCGTCGCCAACAACATCAACCCGGCAACCGATCTGGTGATGGTTGACGGGCCCATCGACGACCTGGACGTGGCATCTCCGACCCCGCGCTTTGGGAGCAAGGTTGGGATCGACGCCACCCGGAAGGGACCCCAGGAGGGCTATCATCGGGAGTGGCCGCCGGACATCGAAATGAGTCCGGAGATCCGAGAGCGTGTCTCGGCGCGGTGGGCCGAGCTGGGATTGGACGACATCATCCCATAGGTTCGGTCCGTCTGTTCACCTCCAGGGTGTCGATTACGGCTGTCGCCCGCACTGTCCTCCGCCGTTTCACATGGGGCGTACCGGCCTGTGCTACCATGGTCGAGTATGCACGACGCTCATGCACATCCCGGCCCGCTGCGGGTCGCGGCGGGTAAAGTTCCGCACTACCTGAACGCGATCAACATCTCGGAATCGCTGTTCGCCATGCCGTTCGGCTATATTGGGATGGTCTTGGCGTCGCATTATTCCGGCGGCACCGGGTGGCCCGGATGGCACACCTTCATCTGGATTACGCTGGCGTTTCTGGGCGTCAGGACTCTTGGGATGTCGGCCAACCGGATCATCAACGCTCGGGAGGACGCCCAGAACCCGCGTACTGCCGGCCGCCACATACCGGCGGGCATCCTGAAACCGCTGGAGATTGGGGCCATGGCCGCCGCCGGAGCTGCGATCTTTTTCGTCGCCGCCTGGCAATTGAACCCCCTGGCGCTCATGTTGTCCCCGGTGGCCGCGGTTTACGTGGTCCTCTACTCCTTCGCCAAGTACTTCACGTGGCTGTGCAGCCTGATGCTGGGGCTGGCCCTGTCCATTGCGCCGTCCGGCGCGTGGATCGGGGTCACCGGCGAACTCTCCTTGCAGCCGGTGCTGCTCACCTTCGCGGTGATGATGTGGGCCGGCGGGTTCGAAACGATCTACGGCAGCCTGGACTTTGATTTCGACCGCGCCAACCGGATCAATTCCATCGCGTCCCGCTTCGGCGTCCGTAACGCCATCCGTACCACCCGGGTATTGCACAGCCTGGCCGCGGTCGCCCTGTTGGCGCTGGGCATCTGGATGGATTTGAACGTCTTCTATTTCATCGGGTGGGCAACCGCCGCGATACTCCTGGTATACGAGAACAACATGGTCAAATCCGGCCAGCCCGCCATGGTGGGCAAGGCCTTCGCGTTCAACAAGTACATCTCGACCCAACTGCTCGCTTTCACCATCCTCGCCGTGGCGTTGCCGTTCGACGGCTTTTTCCCGTGGTAGCCCGTGAAGGTGCCATAACGGAGCCTTTTCGCTCCGGCGCCAGGTTTCCGGCAATAACTTTGGACGGATGGGTTCGGGCATGATGGCTCAACCGGCACGGCCACTGGTGGTTGGGATCACCGGAGCCAGCGGGTCGATAATCGCCCGCGAACTTGTCGAAGCGTTGCTGGAGCGGGACACGCCGGTGGTCGTCGTCGCTTCCAACGCCGCTCGCATGGTGTGGCAGGAAGAACTTGACGAGTCCTACAACTCGGCCGTGGCGCGGTGGGCGGAGCAACCCCATTTCAGCACCCACGCCATTACGGACCTGTTCGCTCCCATTGCCAGCGGAACCTACCCCACTGCAGGCATGATCATCGCTCCCGCCAGCATGAACGCGGTGGCGTCCCTGGCCCACGGCCTGACGCCCAATCTCCTGCTGCGCGCCGCTGACGTCACCATCAAGGAGAACCGCCGGCTGACCTTGATCCCCCGGGAAACTCCTCTGCACGCCGTCCACCTGGAAAACCTCCTGACCCTGTCGCGGCTGGGCGCCACGATCCTCCCGCCTGAGCCTCCGTTTTACCTGAAACCGCTGGACATGGACGGCGTGGTGCGGTTCGTAGTCCAGCGGGCGTTGGTGGCTTCCGGCGTTACGGACGGCCTGCCGGACGACATGCAATACCGCGACCGCGAGCGGTGAGCGGCCCGAGTGCTTCGCGCCAGGGTTGTCGCGCCATGGGCAAAATCGTCTATTTCGTCGCCTCCAGTTTGGACGGCTTCATCGCCGACGCCGACGGAGGAGTCGATTGGTTGCCTGATGGCGAGCCCGACGACCGGCGCTACGGTAATTTCTATGCCGGCGTCCAGCTATTGGCGATGGGTCGCCGGACCTATGACCAAGTGATTGGCTTCGGAGAATGGCCCTATCCGGGCAAGACCGTTTACGTGTTCACCCATACGCCGCCGCCGGACGGCCCGGAGGGTGTGCGGTTCTTCCAGGGCAGCGCTGAGGACTTCGCTCGCGACGTTGCGGTGCGGCATTGCGGTACCGTGTGGCTGGTGGGCGGCGCCGACCTGGCGGACCAGTTTCGTATGGCCGGGCTGATTGACGAATATCTGGTCTTTGTGATCCCAACCATCCTGGGAGACGGGGTTCCCCTATTTGGGGGCCGAGGTGGGCACACCGCGCTGGAACTGTTATCGGCCGAATCCTACCCTGATGGTCTGGTGAGGCTTCACTACCGGCGGCCGGGAGCGCCATAGCGTTATGGCCCACCTACGAGGTGACGAGAAGCGGCGCTACGTGGCGGAGATGTTCGCCCGAATCTCGCCGCGCTACGACCTCATGAACTCGCTCATGACCGGTGGCATGCACCACCGCTGGAAACGCGCAACCGCCAGGCTCACCGCGGGCAGCGCTGTCGGTCCGGCTTTGGATGTGGCAACCGGAACCGGCGACCTGGCGTTCGCCCTGGCGGCTTGCCCCAACGTCACCGAAGTTGTGGGCGTGGATTTGTTGGACGAAATGCTGTCCATCGCCAACAGGCGCCGGACGTCCGGGCGAAGCAACGGGAAAACGATACAGTTCGTGCGGGGTGACGCCCTGGGGTTACCCTTCCCGAACGCTTCGTTCATCGGGGCGACTGCCGGGTTCAGCCTGCGCAACATGCCCGACGTGCCGTCCGCTATCAGGGAAATGGCCCGGGTTGTGGCACCCGGCGGACGCATAACCACGCTGGAGTTGACGCCCATGGCCCCCGGTGTTGCTTCCGGCCTGGGCCGGTTCTATTTCCACCGCCTGGTTCCGCTCATGGGGCAACTTATTGCCGGCGACCGGACTGCCTACACCTACCTCCCGGACAGCGTCGATTACTTTCTGACCGCCGATGGTCTGGCCGATGTGTTCCGGAAGGCGGGACTGGTCGATGTTGGTTATCGCCGCCTGGGGTTCGGAGGGGTTGCGCTGCACTTCGGTGATCGACCCGCCTGATGCGATCACATTGCGCCAAACCGGTGCATTGAGACCGTCCAGTTCATTGAATTAGCGTCGCCGTTTCAGCATACTTTGGCAATAGTTGCCGTCCGACGCCGTGTACTGCCGGGTCGGGCAGGTGGGAGGCGGCCGTGGGTACCGCAGATCAGCAGCCGTTGGGTCGGGCTGAGCGAGTCAAGCCGACCGTGGGACAGCGCATCGAGGGCCATTTCCAGGGCAGGGTTCTGGCCGGCTTGATGCAGCTCGTCCCTATACTGGTGACGGTTTTTGTCCTGGCATTCATTATTGGTCATACTGATAGCTTCATCAGGCCGATGCCTTTTGTAAAAGATAGGCCCTGGGATTTCCCTGGTATCGGGTTGATCGGTATCATCGTCATTTTTTACCTGATAGGCCTGTTCGTTTCTTTGACAGCGGGCCGGCGAGTCATGGATAGCATGGGTTTCGTCTTCCGCAAGGTACCAGTCGTTAAAACCATATTCGGAGTAACCGAGCAAGCTACAACGCTGCTTGCGTCGGACTACAATTTCAGCCGGGTGGTGTTTCTCGAGTGGCCCCGGGAAGGAATGGTTGCTCTCGGTTTCGTCACCGGTCGGGCTTTTGCCCAGAATGGTGGCCATTCCATGGCGATCGTTTACATACCCACCGTGCCCAACCCAACCTCCGGCAATATGGCCTTCGTCAATGAAGACGACCTGTTCGAAACCGATATCAGCGTGGAAGACGCCATGAAATTGGTCTTCTCTGGCGGTATAGTATTACCGGAGCGGTTGGCGTTGGCGCGTCTCCCCCGGGAGGTCGACGCCAAGGAGCGCGAGTTCATCGGTCGCTTCGAGACTCGATCCGAATAGGCGCCTGCTCTCTATTGGACCGAAGGATGCCGCTGACCGAAGGATGCCGCTGACCGAAGGATGCCGCTGACCGAAGGATGCCGCTGACCGAAGGATGCCGCTGACCGAAGGATGCCGCTGACCGAAGGATGCCGCTGACCGAAGGATGCCGCTGA
>JAJEIA010000033.1 GCA_022823505.1 Dehalococcoidia bacterium | reverse complement strand
GCCCAGCTGGTGGGCGTGGAGCAGGTGCTGATGTATATCTACGGCTCCTACGTGGGGCTGGCCATCAGCGTCATCGTGGTCTCGTCGGGATTGAGCGGAACCGCCCGGCAGCTGGGCATGTTCTGGGCGTTCCAGGTCTTCTTCTCCGCAATCATCCTGGTGATCCTCCTATATATAGAGGTGTACGCGCAGGTGCCGCTGGTGAAAGCCCTGGTAACCTGGCCCGAGATCGGCCTGGGTCCGCAGATGGCGCTGGCGGTCATCGTCTTCGGCATGCCGTCGCGCATCGTGGTGCTGTCGGCGCCCGACTGGACCATGCGGCTCTTCGCCCGCATCTGGCCGGCCAGCGCCGAGGAAGAACGGTCCCGGCCGCAGTTCATCCATGACCAGGCCATCGACGACGTAACCACCGCGCTGGACCTGGCCCACCTGGAGCAGAAGCGAGTGCTGGGCCGGTTCTCCGAGTACCTGGAGCAGGCCCGCATGGGATTGCCCCTGGGCGCCGTCCGACAGTCCACGGTGGAGGTCAATGGACGCATCGACGAGTTCCTGGCCGAGCTGGGCCAGCGCAACCCGGGGCAGGACAGCGAACGGCGCAACACCGTGCTCAGCCGCCAGAAGCTGATCACCTGGCTGGAGGAGCAGTTCTCCGCCCTGCCCGACCTGCTGCGCGACCTCCCCGAGGACGACATGCTGGAGACCTTCCAGATCAGCGTGGTCGAGGGCACCGACGCCGCCCTGCTCATCTTCCTGGACGCGCTGGAGGAGGACGACCCCGACTCCTGGGCCTTCGTCGGGCAGGTGATGGGCGACCGCCGCAGCCTGATGCAGGACGTCCGCTCCCGCTACCTAGCCATGGCCCCCGAGGAAGACGACGGCCGCCACCGCATCATAGTCGAAGCCACCAACGCCGTGGAGAACATCTTCTTCCTCCTGGCCCAGCTAACGCGGGACTTCCAGGGGGAACGGCGGGAGACGGGGGCGGTGGCATGAGGGGGCCAGCTAAATCACGGTTCCTGCTCGCAGGCGACACCGTTTGGGTCCGAGTTGCGAGCTCAACTCCCAAATCAGCCGCTAACCGTTCCTAATCGGGATCAACACGTGACCAGCATGACTACTGCAGTGAAGGTGATAATTCCGTATAAGGAGTCTTTGGTGCAGTTCACAGACCAGGGATCCGTCGAGCACCTTCGTAAACCGGACGGCGGATCGTCACGGCGGGATTGCCCTCGACGCCACTGAACCGCAACAAACCGCCATCGGTAGTTTCCATGACAGGTATATTCCACTGGATGGCAGTTGCCAAATGCGTTGCATCTTTGGTCTTGATTGTTGGTGGAGTCCTGTGCCTCCTGATCAGATCCCTAGCAACTGCAGCCACTTGCATGTCTACGGCGATTGGGATGATGTATTCGCGCCCGAGCAATTCACGGATAATTCTTTCTGACGCATCGTCGTCATACCCTTTGAGATAAGCTACTTCGATCGCGGCCTCAATCGAGACGGCGATTTCCAACTCTCCGCGTTCAGCCGCTGCAATGATCTCCGCGCATGGCTCAGCAAGATCCGCCTCGCCGGCGAGATAGCCTATAACGACGCTGGAGTCCCACAGCCGCCGGGGTCCAGGCATGGCGGCTACCGCTCCACATCGCGCAGAGCTGCAAGCCAACGCGCGGCACCTACTTGTTGGACTTCTTCATCAGGGATAGAACCGAACCCTGCTATTTGTAGTTGCCGAACCTCGCGGACTTCTTCATATGCGACCACGTTTGAGATTGAACGGGGCCGACCGTTGGAAAAATATCTGATATCACCAGTAACCGCTACCAATCTCTCAAGCAGCGCCTTGACCGCCTCCGTTTCTTCTCTAGGGAACCTCCAACGAACCGGCAGTCCACTCACTTTGTCCCAGATGGTAGCGGTTGGCGAACTATGAACGTTGATGGCATCCAGTCTCCCTTGAATCGAACCTAGGTTGTGGTATCCACCAGACAAAACCCGATCCGCGCGTTGCTCGATATCCTGGTCTATTGAGGCGATGGGTTTATCATCCATGAGCACGGAAACGGAACGCGCACAGCCCCTGCCTTGGAATAGCCGTTTCATCATTCTCAAATCTTCCAGCGATTTTTCAGTGAAATGCTCCGGCGGATAGTCCGTTCCTTCGGTTATCGATTTGAGCCCGATGGCCACAATCTCTACGGATTGTCGGCGTTCTTCCTGAGGTACCACGGTTATCGTAGGTGAGCTCGACTTGATGCTCGTAACCATCCATTCTTGCTCACGCCTGCTGCCGCGGCCGTAGATAGCGTAATCCACGTCGCGAAGCAACCGTTTGATATCCTCCAAGGATTTCACGAGGAGATCCAAGGAAGAGAACTCGTCGGTCGGATCAATGACGAATGTCAACTGGTCAGGCATCTCAATCACGACCCACACCCGCCCGAAAGGCGGCGCACCGGTGGATTGTCTGGCGAGTATAGCACCAGTCGCCTGCTGTTCTGGATGCTAAGCAGAGCCGCGTGTCACTAATAATCGGACCCGCGCCGGGATAACGCGATACCGAAAATCGCGTCACAATGACTTTCACATGGTCGATCCCACCCGACTTGGACAAACTTTTGCCAACGCATACCGTTCGGCATGCAAGCCTTCAACCACGTCGATTGCATTGGTCTCGCTGGGAACAAATGCTTCCTCGATCCCGGCAACATCTCGCAGCAGCAGGTCGTGGTCCTGTGTTGTAACGTCCGTAGCCATTCCTGGACAGCGGCACGATCATAGCTTGGCCGAAGTTAGCCGATTTACTTGTAATCGTGTCTGCCCCTATTATCGGCCATAGACCCCCACCAATCCCGCCCCTTGCCCTGCCCGCCGCCCTGTGGCAAACTGCGCTTACCTAGCCGGGCGGGCGTAACTCAGTGGTAGAGTGTTTGCTTCCCAAGCAAAAAGTCGTGGGTTCGAATCCCATCGCCCGCTCCATTTCTTTGGACACCGCCGTTGCCGCCGCGAAGCGCCCTGCCTCGTGGCCCTCGGACCACAGCCCGCACCGAGAGGACCAGCCATACCATGACCACCACCGCCCAACCCTGGACTTCCAGCATCACCGAGGTTTCCGGCTCCAACGTCGAGGTCGTCACCGGCGGCTCCGGCCGGCCGCTGGTCATCCTGCACGACGAACTCGGGCACCCCGGCTGGCTGCGCTACCACGAGGCCCTGTCCCAGAACCACACCCTGCACATCCCGTCGCATCCCGGCTTCGGCCAGTCCGACCAGCTGGACTGGTCAATGAAGATGCACGACATGGCCATCTGGTACCTGGGCGCGCTGGACAAGCTGGGACTGGAGGGCGCCGACCTGATGGGCTTCTCCCTGGGCGGTTGGCTGGCCGCCGAGCTGGCCACCATGTGCCCGCAGCAGTTCGGCAAGCTGATCCTGGTGGGCGCCGGCGGCATCCGTCCGCCCGAAGGGCACATCTACGACATCTTTGAAGTGACCCCGCCGCTGTACATCCGCGACTCGCTGCTGGACCCCGACGGCACTCCCGAGTACCGCACCATCTGCCCCGCCGAGCCGGAGGAGGACATCCTGGAGCGGTGGGAGAACGCCATGGAGGGGACCTGCCGCGTTTCGTGGCGCCCCTACATGCATGACCCCGGCCTGGTGCACCAGGTGTACCGGCTGGAGCGCGTGCCGACCCTGCTCATCTGGGGTCAGCAGGACCGCATTGTCCCGGTGGGCGCCGGCGAGGAGTACCAGCGCCGCATCCCGGGCAGCCGGCTGGAGGTCATCGACAACTGCGGCCACCACCCCGAACTGGAGGCCACGGACCGCTTCGTTGAGCTGGTCGAGGGGTTCCTGGCGTAACCAGCAGCAAACCGAGACAGTATGGCCGCGGGGCGCAGTGCAGATTGCGCCCCGTCCTCATGTCAGGTTCCGGCGCCGCCACATCCCTAACATTTCGGGATAGAAACACCTAAATCTCGGTCAACACCTAACTACTCGTCTACAAAAATGTCCCGACGGTTGCCGCCATCACTTTTGTTTGCCCGAAACCCAGCGCATCAGAAATAGCCGAATAACGAAAATGCGCCTCTGTTGCTTATTGTGGCGCGACGTGTTAGCCTGTTTTGCGAAAGACAGAAGAAACCCAAAACGGAAAGGTACGAAACGCGTAATGTTGGACGCTGACGTCAAGCAAAGGATCATCGAGGAATATCGAGCACACGAGTCGGACACCGGCTCAACCGAACTCCAGGTCGCCATGCTCACCGAGCGCATTCGGCAGGTGACCGACCATCTCCGCACCCATCGCAAGGACGTGCATTCCCGTCGGGGCCTGGTGACAATGGTCTCCAAGCGGCGCCGACTCCTCAACTACCTCAGCCGCGAGGATGTAGGCCGCTACCAGAGCCTCATCGGCCGGCTCGGGTTGCGTCGGTAATCCGGCCTCACGTGCCGGAGCCCGGCACGAGCACGCCCTCCCCGCAGCGGCCGGCATAAGAACTCGCCGGCGCCCCCCTCCCGTAGACGGCTCCTCCGGGTCGCCACCGCTAGCGCCCGGATCGTACCATCCGGGTGTTCACCCCCCGAACCGGAACTTTCCCCACCTGCAAGGCCGCAAACTGACGCGCAACGTAACAATTTCAGAACGCTTCAAATGTTGTCCATACCATTTAGTCCATGGACCGCGCAGTTTTAGCGGCGGAGCGGGAAGCTTTTAAATCACGGCCACAGAATTTGCAATCAAAACCAGGAAGAAAACCGGCCCCTATTCGCACGTAGCAGGTTGGTAGCAACAACGATGGAAGAAGAGGTAGAGAGAACTGCTGTTATGACAACTATAGACGCCCCCCAAGAATTGATGAACCCCTTCTCCATTGACGGCGAGATCGGCGGGCATCCCATAACCCTGGAAACCGGTCGGCTGGCCCAGCAGGCCCATGGCGCCGTGACCATCACCTGCGGAGAGACCATCCTGCTGGCCACCGCCGTGATGTCCGACCAGGCCCGCGAGGGCATCGACTTCCTCCCTCTGACCGTCGAGTTTGAAGAGCGGCTGTACGCCGTCGGCAAGATCCCCGGCAGCTTCTTCCGCCGCGAGGGACGCCCCGGCACCGAGGCCATACTGTCCGCCCGCCTCACCGACCGCAGCATCCGCCCGCTGTTCCCCAAGGGGCTGCACAACGAGGTGCAGGTGATCATCACCGTGCTGTCCGTGGACGAGGACCATCCGCCGGAAACGCTGGGCATGGTCGGCGCCTCCGCTGCCCTGTCCCTCAGCCATATCCCGTTCGAAGGACCCATCGGCGCCTGCCGCGTCACCTGGGACGGCAGCGACTACCAGATCAACGCCAGCTACCAGCGCAGCAACGCCGCCGAACTCAACATGGTGGTCGCCAGCAATCGCGACGCAATCATGATGGTTGAGTCGGGCTCCGTCGAGGTTTCCGAAGAGGTGATCCTTGAGGGCATCCGGCTGGCCCACGAAAGCAACGTGCAGACCATCGAACTGATCGACCGGCTGGTGGCCGAGCGCGGCGCCGACAAGACCGAGGTGCACTTCGACTACTCGGCGACCGAAGAGCGCCAGAAGAAGGTCGACGCCCTGGTCAACGGCCGCATCTCTGAGGTGCTGGAGCGCAACTCCTTCAAGAGCGAGCGCGACTCCAGCCTTGACGCCGTCGAGTCGGAGATCGCCGCGCAGTTGGCCGACGACTACTCCAGCGGGGACATCGCCGAGGCCTTCAAGAACCTCGTGAAAAAGGAAGTGCGCGGCCGCATCATCAACCAGAACGTGCGACCCGACGGCCGCAAGACCGACGAGATCCGGCCTATCACCTGCAGCGTCGGCGAACTGCCCCGCGCCCACGGCAGCGGCCTCTTCACCCGCGGCCAGACCCAGGTGCTCTCCATCGCCACGCTGGCCTCGCTGTCCATGAAGCAGACCCTGGACACCGTGGGCCCCGAGAACACCAAGCAGTTCATGCACCACTACAACTTCCCGCCCTACAGCGTGGGCGAGGCCCGGCGCGTGGGTTCCCCGGGACGGCGTGAAATCGGCCACGGCGCTCTCGCCGAGCGGGCAATCCTGGCCGCCATGCCCTCCGAGGAGGACTTCCCCTACACCGTGCGTGTGGTCAGCGAAGTGCTGGCTTCCAACGGATCCACGTCCATGGGCAGCGTCTGCGGCTCGTCCATGGCCCTGATGGACGCCGGCGTGCCCCTGCGGGCTCCCGTGGCCGGCATCGCCATGGGGCTGATCACCGACGCCGACAGCGACCGCTACGCCATCCTCAGCGACATCCAGGGCATCGAGGACTTCCTCGGCGACATGGACTTCAAGGTCGCCGGCACCGAGAAGGGCATCAACGCCCTGCAGATGGACGTCAAGATCGACGGCCTGACCCAGGAACTCCTGAGCGAGGCCCTCGAACAGGCCCGCGTCGGTCGCCTGCACATCCTGGACCGCATGTCCGAGGCCATCTCCGAGCCGCGGGCCCAGATGAGCCGGTACGCCCCCAAACTGGTCAAGATGCAGATCCCCGTCGAGAAGATCGGCGCCCTCATCGGCCCCGGCGGGCGCGTCATCCGCGCCATCCAGGAGGAGACCGGCTGCGGCATCGACGTGTCCGACGACGGCGGCGTCATCATCTCCTCCAACGACCAGACCATGATCGAACTGGCCCGCAGCCGGGTCGACGGCCTGACCCGCGACCCCGAGGTGGGCGACATCATCACCGGCAAGATCACCCGCACCACCAACTTCGGCGTCTTCGTCGAGCTAACCCCGGGCGGCAAGGACGGCCTGGTGCGCAACGAAGACCTCGGCGACCTCGCCTACGAAAACGTGGACATCGGCCAGGAAATCACCGTGATGATCCACGAGATCGATCACATGGGCCGCATCAACCTGTCGCGGCGCGCCCTCATGGGCGATACCGAGCCTCCGGCCCCACGACCGGAACGCGGCGGCTTTGACGATCGCGGCGGACGCGGCGGCTTCGGCGGCGGCGGTGGAGATCGTGGCGGACGCGGTGGCTATGGCGGCGGCGGAGACCGGGGCGGACGCGGCGGCTTCGGCGGCGGTGGAGATCGCGGCGGACGTGGCGGCTACGGTGGCGGCGGAGATCGCGGTGGACGCGGCGGCTACGGCGGCGGTGGACGTGGCGGCGACCGAGACCGCTCCGGCCCGGGTCGCGGCGCCGGCGGTGGAGATCGCGGTGGACGCGGCGGCTACGGCGGCGGTGGACGTGGCGGCGACCGAGACCGCTCCGGCCCGGGTCGCGGCACCATGCTGGGCAACGAGTCCGGCGATCGGGACCGCGGAGGCCGTCGCAGCACGGGCCGCCCGCCTGGTCCGAGCCGCAATCCATCCGACCGCCGGTTCCTGGGCGGCGGCGGCGCGCGCCGCTAGTCCGGAGGCGGACGGGCAACGTGACACCGGGGCAGGTTTCGTACCTGCCCCTCGTCCTGTGTCGTTCGGGCGTGAGGAAATGATCCATGCTGCCGCCGGGCGTTGGGCGGTCGGCGAATCGGCTATGTTATCCTGTAATTGCTGCTGTATGATGCAGGCACAATAAGCCCTGCAGCTACGAGGGATTGCGAGGTGACGATATGCCCGTGATAACCATCAACGGCCCAATCGGGGCTGGGTCTATTGCCGTCGGGCAACAGGTTGCCCACGACCTGCATCTCAACTACGTGGATCGCATGGTCTTTGCCGAGGCCGCGCGCATAATCGGATCCCCGGTCTCAAACCTGATCGCCAAGGAGCAGCGGGTCGAGCGGTTCGGTGACCGGGTCACGGCCCTGTTGGGCAGGGTCCTGGAACGGGCCGCCGTGTCAGGAGACTATGACCTCGGGGTCGGCATTGAGACCCTGCCGGAAACCTACCACGAGTTGGCCGGCGAACCCTCCTCACGGATGCAGCGCGTCAACGACCAGGTCTTCATCGACACCACCCGCGAAGTTGTGCGCAACCTGGCCCAGGCCGGCCACGTGGTGATCATCGGCCGCGGCGCCAACATCATCCTGGGCGACACCCCCGGCGTGCTCCACGTGGGCATGCTGGCCCCCATGTCGCGACGCATCAAAACCATCATGGAGCGCGAGCACCTCAGCGAAGCCGAGGCCCATTCCTACCTGGAAGGCCTCGAGGAAGCACGGGTCAAGTTCTTCCAGAAATTCTTCAAGGTGTCGCCCCAGGACCCAACCCTGTACCACATGGTGCTGGACATGGGTCACATGAGCGACGCCACCGCCGCCAAGATCATTGCCCACGCCGCCGGCGATCTGGAGCACTGAACAGCGTTTACGATGCCGGCCGCCCATGGCCGGCCCAACATCAAGGAGGATACAACGGTATGTTTATCAGGATGGTTTGGGGCAAACTCCGCGCGGGCTCCTGGGAGGAATTCGAGCGGCACTACCACGAACGCGTCGCCACTGGCGCTGCACCCAAGGGGTTGAAAGAGCGCCAGTTGATCCGCAGCACCGAGGACCCCGACGAGGGTATCAGCGTCAGCGTCTGGGACACCCTGGGCGACCTGCGCTCCTACGAGACCAGCGAGTTCCGCGCCAACATCGCCCGGGAGGTCGAACACCTCTACCGCGGCGAGTACTGGGTGAAGCACTTCGAGGTCGCGTCGACCGACTGACGCGACCTTCCCCACGGCAACCGGCATAAGGCCCCGCTCCGGTCGAAGCGGGGCCTCGTTGGGTATCCGTCGTTGGGGTATAACTAACGGCTGGCGCTGGCGCCCGACAGGCGCGAAATGCCGGCTCGCGAGCAGTCCTCGTCCTCCTGGGCCGTGCCGCCGCTGCCGCCAACCGCGCCGATCAGTTCGCCATTCATGTAGATGGGGAGCGCACCCTGGCCCGGCACGAACTCGCCGCGTTCCACTTCCATCACCGCCCGCATGATGGGCGTGGTGGACCGCTCGGTCAGGTCTCCGCTGGGCTCGCCAAAGCAGGCCGAGGCCCGCGCCTTGCCACGAGACACGTAGGGTGTCCGCCAGGCGGAGCCGTCCATCTTGCACATCGTAATCAGGTCGCCGCGAGCGTCCACCACCGAAAAACTGAACGCTTTACCGAGTTCCAGGGCGGCGGCTTTCGCGCCGGCCAATACCGCTTCGGCCTGGTCGAGGGTGATGTTGGGCATGATCGTGTTCTCCTTGTGAGTGAATTGTCTTGTGCTGATCTGTCCGGCTGAGGCCATCACTGGCCGTTTTGCGTTTCGTCGTTGTCGAGCAGGGGAGGGGGTTCGTCAAAGGGCTCGTTGCGTGCGGCGGCGGCCAGCCGGCGCCGGTTCCACTCGCCGACCTGCCGACGTAACTCGGCCTCAGCCTCCGCCCGGCCTTCCGCATGACCTTCGGCCCGGCCTTCCGCATGACCTTCCGCACGACCTTCTGCCAGGCCCTGTGCTCGGCCTTCCTCACGCTGCCTCTCCTGCAACGGCCGGACGTACTTGTTCATCAGGTAATCGTAAGTGACCATAAGGCGTTGAATGACCTCCATCAGGGTGAACGTAGCGGGAATCCCCAATGCCGTAACGGCAGGAATGTGCGCCAATGTGGCTTCCGCCACCTCGCCCCTGCTGTAGTTCGGGTGAAGCCAACTGAGAAACTCCACAACCCCGTACATCGCCAGGAGCCATTGTACCCAATACAATGCAATGTAGGGCAACCTCCAGCGCGGCGGAATGGCCCAAATGGATTCTCTGCTTTGACCCGTCATCGGTTCGGGTCCGACGCTGCGGTCATGTTGTGCGATGGTTCGGCTCCACACGGCCCCGGTTGAGTGAATTCAACGGGCTGCGCTATTATAGCAGCGCAGCCGGCCAAACCACGGCGCTAAGTGGGCAGCCCGCCGGTTCACGGGACACGCTCCACCATGTTCGGTTTCTTCGACTCGTTCAAGAAGGGCTGCGGCTGTGTTCTCGGCGCCGCCACCGGCCTGCTCATAATCGGCGTCATCATCGTTTTCGTTTCAATGGGCTCCCGTTGTAACCTCATGTTTTAGCCGGTTTCGAAATCGCTCAGGAGAGAGTATGCAGTTCGGATTCTACCTGCCCAACCACGGCCCCAACGCCCAGCCCGGTCCGCTGGCCCAGATCGCGCAAACCGGCGACCGGCTGGGGTTCTATTGCATGGTGGCCGGCGACCACGTGCTGGTGCCCAGCCGGATCGACTCCCCCTATCCGTATACCGTGAGCGGCGAGTTCCCCACGGGCGAAAGCGGAGAGTATTTCGAGCAGCTGACCCTGCTCACCTACCTGGCCGGCGTGACCGAAAACATCCGAATGGTTCCCAGCGTCATGATCGTTCCCTACCGCCCGCCCATCCTGGCCGCCAAGATCCTGGCCACTCTGGACGTGCTTTCACGGGGCCGCCTGATCCTGGGAGTCGGAGTGGGCTGGATGGAAGAGGAGTTCGAGGCGTTGGACACTCCGCCCTTCGCCGAACGGGGCGCCGTCACCGACGAGTACCTGCGCGCCTACAAGGAACTGTGGACCAGTCCCAACCCCGAGTTCGACGGGAAGTACGTCCAGTTTTCGGGCATCCAATTCCTGCCCAAGCCCGTGCAGCAGCCACATCCGCCAATCTGGGTCGGCGGCCAGAGCCGTCCCGCCATCCGCCGCGCCGCCACCATCGGCGACGGTTGGCACCCGGTGGGCACGATACCGGCCGCAACCCTGGAGCCGGAGGAACTGGCGGGAGACCTGGTGACCCTCAGCCGTTTCGCCGAGCAGGCCGGCCGCGACCCCGCCGAAATTGAGGTGTCTATGAAGGCCCCGCTATACGACCCGGGAACCATGCAGACGGGGCCGCGCCGGCGGTTCTCCGGTTCCACCGACGCCATCCTGGAGGATGTCCATACCTATTCCGAGGTGGGGGTCTCCCACATCATTTTCGACATCCGCGGCAGCGACCTTAACCAGGCCCTGGAACGGTTGGACTGGTTTGCCGGCGACGTGATGCGGCAAGCTGGCTGACCGTAGGCCATGCGGGGGGCGAAACGCCCCTATGCTATAATTTCGTCGCATGACGGTCTGCGCCTGCGCCGCAGTTCCATCGTTGACTCCACTTCAAGATAGCTGCTTTTCGCGAGGAGGAATACAGCCTTGACTTCCCTCAACGACCGTTTTGAAGCCGGCCATGACATGCGCGGGCAGATGGCCGGCGGCGACGTCACCCACTACGCTCTGCCCGGCGTCGATCAGCTGGCGCCCGACCTGAAGCGCATCATCGACGAAGCCCTTTTCGGCACCATCTGGCGTCGCCCGGGACTGAACCTGAAGCAGCGCTGCATCGCCACCATCTCCGCCCTGATGACCCAGGGGGAATTGAACCTGTTGCGCCGGCACATCGTGCGCGCCCTGAACGTCGGTCTGACGCCCAATCAGGTGGTGGAGATTTTCATCCAGTCGACGTTCTACATCGGCGTTCCAGCCGTTGAGTCCGCGCTGCGCTTGACCAAGGAAATTTACGAAGAACTCGGCATCGAATACGAGCCCGCCCTGGAGTACGACACCAACCGGCATCCGGACGAGTTGCTGGCCCTGGGGCAGGAGATCCACCGCCACCACATGGGCGGCTCCCTCACTACCTACGAAGACGAAACTCCAGAGGGCCAACTGGAACGCATCGTCGACGAATACAACTGGGGCGCAATCTACAGTCGCTCCCTGCTGGACGACAAAGAACGGGCCATCATCTCCCTGGCAGCCCTCACCAGCATGGGCGTGTACGACGCCCAGATGCGTCGCCGCATTCGCGGCGCCGTCGGTGTCGGGCTCACTTCCGAAGAGGTGATGGAAATTTTCATCCACCTGTCCATGTACGGTGGATACATGAACACCCGCACGGCCATGCGCATCGCCCGGTCCGTATTCAACGAACTCGAGATCGAGTAGCCCCTGGCCAACTCGCAAAACAAATATCGTCATCGATAGCGCGAGGTCGTCCCCTCGCGCTAGTCGGTTGGGACTGAACCGGAACCAGACAGCACGGAGGTCAGCAGGAACACCATGAAACTGCGCTTGGACGACGGCTGCGAGCTGTTCTACACCATCGACGACTTCACGGATCCGTGGACGGAGCCGGAAACCGTGGTGATGCACCACGGCATGGCCAAGAACCACAAGCTCTGGTTCGGTTGGGTGCCCATTGTGGCAAGACACTACCGCGTAATCCGCTTCGATATGCGCGGCATGGGCCAATCCGACGTACCCGAGCCCGGCTATCCCTGGTCGGTGGACAACTTCGCCAAGGACCTTGCCGAGTTCGCTGACAAACTGGGTCTGGAAAAATTCCACCTCATCGGCGAAACCGTGGGCGGCAGCATTTCCATGCGCTACGCCACCATGCACCAGGAGCGGCTCCTCTCCCTGACCGCCTGCACCTCGCCCACCAGCTTTAATGACGCCCACCATGCCGAATCGGCGGTGCAGATTGAAAACGATGGCATCGGCGCCTGGGTGGAGGGCAGCATCGGCCGCCGTTTGGACCCGCAGATCGTGGATCCCGCCTACACCCGCTGGTACGCCGAGCAGATGAAGGCGACCACGCCCCACGTGGTTGCGGGTTTTCAGGCCCAGGCCTCGGGAGACCTGCGGCCGCTGCTGAAAGACGTGCAGACGCCGGTGCTGGTCATCGCCGCCGCCGCTCTTCGCGAGGAGGTGCTTGGTGACTTCCGCGGCGCCGCAGACGTGTTTCCCAACGGACGCGCCGTGGTCTTCCCCGGCGTATCCGGTTTCGTACAGCACATTCTGCCGGTTCCCTGCGCCCGGGTCTGGCTGGACTTCGCTCGCAGTCTCGCATAACACCGCCGCCCTATGGCAAACCGCGCCAGATCGGGGTCTGGTGAAACTGCGGGTGGTGAGGCGTCACGGCGGAGAAGGAGAGCGCATGCTCTGGCACGCCGCCGCGCCCGAGAACGCCGAGCGCGCAACTCGACCGGGTTCCTGGATCGCCTGCTTTCCCGCGGCGAACTCCAGTTGATGCCCCGGCAGATGAGCCGGCGCCTGCATCTGCCCCTTTTCGTCGAGCTGTACAACGTACAATTCTTCCGCCTCAAGACACGCTACCTGTGGCAGTCCGCCCTGGCAGCGGTGGTCATGCTTATCGTCATGCTGATGGTGGACTCCGTGGCCGACGCCGTCCTGGCCGCCGGCCTGGGATCCAGCGCCGTGATCGTGTTCGTGCACCCCAACTCCAGCAGCGCGGCTCTGCGGCACCTCGTGGGCGGGCATATCCTGGGTCTAACCGTGGGCGCGCTGACTTCCTTTGCGCTTTTCCATGCCGGCTGGGTACCGGTGCCCGATAGCGCGCACCACTGGGCCGCCGACGTTGCAGCGGCCATGACGCTGGGCGTGGTGATCCTGCTGATGTCGATAACGGACACCGAACACCCGCCGGCCGCAGCCACCGGCCTGGGTTTCGCCCTGCAGAGCCTGGAATTCACGCTGGTAATGCTGTTCATCGCGGCCGTACTGACGCTGGCCGCCGGCAAGGTCATCTTCCGGGCCTACATCCGCGACCTGGACTGACGCTCCCACCGGGAACGTGCGCTCCGTCGGAGCCGCGCGACGGCTGTGCTACCATGTTCCACATCTGCCAGCGTCAGACATTCCCACCGAGACCCCCGAGGCCGACTATGGATACGTTCAAAACCACCGCCAAAATCGCGAAGGGCGGCGTCCTGACTTTGGACAATCTGCCCTTCACGGAGGGAATAGAGGTGGAGGTTACGGTTGAACGTCGACCGGATGATTCCATCCGGATGGAATTGGATCCCGACGACCTGAGCCGGCCAGCGCTGCACAACCCAAACAAAGGTACCGTGCTTCGCTATGACCGCCCGTTCGATTCGGCGTTTACCGATGATGAGTTGGAAATGCTGGATAACGGGACCAAGTTTTAGCGTCCATCCACGTCTCCCCAACGAAATTCAGTGGCTTTGCTGCCGTGATATTGCTAGATACCCACATCGGCGTATGGTGGTCAGACGAAATGAGTCGCCTCAGCGTGGCGCAGCACAATGCCATTATCGATGAACGCCAGCGTCAGGGGACTGTAGGTATCAGCGCGGTCTCCTGTTGGGAGATCGCCATGCTGACTGAACGTCAGCGGATCACGTTGAGCTTGGATGCACTGTCCTGGCTGCGCCGCCTGTTAAATTATCCCGATGTTGAATTGTTGCCCATCACTCCGGAAATCTCCGTCCGTGCGTACAGCTTGCCGGAACCTTTCCACCGCGACCCAGCAGACCGCCTACTGGTAGCCACGGCAATAGAATGGGAATGCCCACTCTTGACCGATGACAGGTTGATTCTGGACTATCCCCACGTCGAGACCATCGGCTAAAAGGAACTGACCTCATGCCCGACTCCCTTTCCCGCCAGCTTGCCCGCTGGGCCGTCAACCTGGACGCCGCCGACCTGCCAACGGCCGTGGTCGACAAGATGCAGACCTCGCTGCTCCACGCCACCGTGGTCGCCATCATCGGCGCCGGAACCCACCATGGCAGGGCTGCGGTGGACCTGGCCCTGGCCGAAGAGGCCTCGGCCCACGGCGCCAGCATCCTGGCCTCGGGCGGACGCGCCACCCGCTGCGGAGCGGCCTTTGCCAACAGCAAGCTGATGCATGCCACCAACCAGGCAGATTCCTACCGAATGCTGACCCACCCCGGTCCATGCGTGATTCCCGCCGCGCTGGCTTCCGCCCAGCTGGGCGGTGCCACCGGGTCCCAGCTCATCACCGCCATGGCCGCCGGATATGAGGTCGAATCGCGCATCGCCGGCGACTTCATCGCGTCTACCCAGGCCCGTGGCTTTCGCTCCAGCCCCGTATACGGGACCCTCGGGGCCGCAGTCGCTACCGGCAAGTTGCTCGGGCTGACCGAGGACCAGATGGTCACCGCCATCGCGCTGGCCTGCACCTTCACGGCCGGCACCAACGAGGGGCCACGCTCCGGCGGGCGGGAGATGATGTTCCATGAGCCCCAGTCCACCCGCAGCGGCATCATGGCCGCACTGCTGGCCCGCGAGGACGTCCGGGGATCCGAGGAGGCGCTGGAAGGGCCAGCCGGGTTCTACAACGCCTTCACGGGCAACAACCGGGGTGAGCTTTCCTACGTGTTCACCGGCCCGCAGCAGGTGTCCTTTGATCCGGTAACCGAGGGTCTGGGCGCCCGCTGGGAACTGCTGCATACCGTGCTCAAAATGTATCCGACGGCCGGCTACAACTGCCCCGTGATCGACCTGATGACGGACATACGGCGCTCCCACCAGCTGGCTTTGGACGAAATCGAGCGCATTACGATCGACATGAACTGGCTCGAGACCCTCTACCCATCACCGGCCTTCCCCAACCCTTCGCGAGGCCAGGCCATCGTGGGCAGCACCCACTACTTCGCCGCCTACGTCGCCGTGAACGGCAGCTATCCCCCGCTGCGCACCCGCATCGACCCGGGCGACGATTCTGACACCGCCTCCGCCGAAAACCACGACGCCGTGCTCTCCCTGATGCACAAGGTGCAGATCGTCGGCCACAAGGACCGGCCGGCTTTCGCCCCGCGCATCACCATCGACATGGCCGGAGGCAACGTGTACCGCGGCGAATACCAGGGCAACGAGCTGGAATGGGGTCTGGACACCGAGGTAGAACGGCTCCGACCACTGTTTCCGCAGATCAACTGGCCCGCTGACAAGCTGGAGGCCGTTGTGGCTGGCGTGCGGGACATCGCCGATGCGCCCGACTGCAATATGCTGGTTGCCGCCGCCACGCTGTGAGCGCGGCGCTGGAACGCATCCGGCGGCTCTGGACGTCTGCCGGTGACTGGCGTCTGCCGGCATCGTCGGGCATCGCCGCCACCACAATCGTATGGTGCGTCTGGTACTTTACTAAAATCCCGTGCCTGCCCGATAATGCGGTCAAGGGGCTGTGCAACCCCGGCTGGCTCGCCCGGTTCATCAACGCTGAAATCCTGGTACTGGCCGGTGGCGCCGGCCTGGCAGTGGCTACTCTGAAAGGAGGCTACGACTACTATATGCTGAAAAACATGATCAACCAGGAACGGGAAGCCCGCCTGAAGACGGAGCAGGAACTGCGTGATCTCATCTTCGAGTTGCGTGACGAACTCCGTGAAGCACGCAGTAAAGCCGAAGAGTATCGGCAGCGCCTGGAGGAGGAACGTCGCCAAGCCGACGAGGAGCGCCGCCGAACCGCTGAAGCGCGTCGGCAAGCCGACGAACAGCGCCGCCAGGCCGCAGAAGCGCGTCAGCAAGCCGACGAGGAGCGCCGCCAGGCCGAAGCCGAAGAGCGCCGCCAGGTCGAAGCCGAAGAACGTCGTCTGGCCGCAGAAGACCGACAGCGCTTCGCGGAACAACAGAACCAGCTCGTCGCAATGCAGCAGGCTATGCTGGAAACCATCGTGCAGCTGGCCCAGAACCGCAACGGCAATCACGGGTCCGACTAGCTGACCGAGCTACCCAAAATCAGGAGAAGATCATGCTGCCAGGACTGGAAGGCAAGGCCGCGCTGGTTACCGGCGGGAGCAAGGGCATCGGCAAAGCCATCGCTTACGCCCTGGCCAGGGACGGCTGCACCGTCGCCATCTGTGCCCGAGGCGAGGACGATCTGCGGGCCGCCGCCGCTGAAATCAACGACGCCACCGGCGTGCGCGTCATACCCATCCGCGCCGATATGACGGTGCCCGATGACATCGTCAACCTGGTGCGTGAGACAGTCGACGGACTGGGGCGTCTCGACATCCTGGTCAACAACGCGGTGAACAGCACCAGCGACCGCGCCAGCCAGATTCCTGATGACGTCATCCTGAACCACATCACCACCAAGGTCATGGGATACATCCGCTGCGCCCGGGAATGCGTGCCCCACATGATCGCGTCCGGCGGTGGCCGCATCATCAACATCGGGGGCATGGCGGCGCGGAACTCCAGCCCCACCAATCCAGGGTCCGGCGTCACCAACTCGGCGATGTCCAACTACTCCAAGGCCCTGTCGGACGACGTCGCCTCGGATGGCATCCTGGTCAACTGCATCCACCCGGGCAGCACCCGCACGGAGCGTTACATGGGGTTGGTCGCCGAGCGCGCCGCCCGGAACAACACCTCATCCGAGGCGGAGCTCTCAGATTCGGTCGCCGAGATCCCCATAGGCCGCATGATCGAACCGGATGACATCGCCAACCTTGCGGCCTTCCTTTGCTCGGATCTGGCCTCCGCGATCACCGGACAGACCATAGCAGTGGACGGCGGAGCCGGGCGGGGCGTCCACTTCTGACCGCTGGCGACCCGCCGGACCCGTGGGTCGCCAGTGCGGTTTATCACGCCGAGGGCCGAAGGCCCTGGGGCAACGCGATCCTATGAACCCTCAGTTCATGCCCAATTCACGCAGTGCTTCGGCGAAGTTGGAATCCAGAACGTAGGCGTCTTCGGTTCGGTCGTAGATAAGCGGCCGGGGCAGATCCACGTTTCCCCGGCGGCGCTTCAGTCGGTTCAGGCTGTGCCCCTGGCTCGACAGGGAGCCGGACAGTTCACGCTGGGTGAGCCTTAACGTGTGCATCAACTGGGCGCGCTTCTGCGTGTGGTTGGGCGACCGGGACACGCGCAGCATCGCCTGCCGCGCCGTGTCTGACAGATTCCGCCAGAACGTTGTGACGTAACTTGCGTTCCAGGTAGCTCCCGCTGCTCCCGCCGCCGTTTCGGTCGGCTCTCCCTCTTCCGTTCCTGCTTCCGGCAATATGGTAACGGCTGTTTCTTCACCGGCCGTTTCTCTCGCTGCCGCGGTCGGCGCATCTGCCGACGGTTCAAGGGCCCTTCCGGCCATCCCTCTCAGCGTCGCCACCACCTCCTCCACATCGCCCTCAATCGTTATTGTGACATTGGCCAAAGTTTTGCTCCTGATTGCCTGAATTTTACGCTGTGCTGCCGGTGTTCTATATAATCTAACATACGTATTGCTCAATACACCATACCACTCAATAACCAAAATTGATTTCACCGATTAATCGCGGCCAATAACGCCGCTTCCAATACTTGCGGCGGCACATATTGCTCAAAACGATCGGTGATTCGGCCGTCGCTCCCTATCACGAACGTCCAGGGCTCCGACACGAGACCCCATTCGTCCACCGACGGAACAAGCTCCCGCGCCGGGTCCGCAGGATTAATCAGGTGGGGGTCGCGGTATACCTCGACATGGACGAAGTTCGCTTGCCCATCGTACTTCCGGGCCAGTTCGGAAAGGTCCGAGATCTGCGGTCCACAGGTCGCGGTAACGCAAAAGGCCGGAGTGGCGAAGCTGATCACCGCCGGCTTTCCCGCCCTCACCGCCTGAGCGACGGACAGGCGGTACAACGCCGGGTCCGGTTCGGGGCTGCTGCTGATGGTCCGAAGGTCCCCGGCAGTTGCCAGCGTGGGCGTGTCGGACAGGGGCGCCGCATCGCCAACAAATGGGGCGCTGTGCTCCTCGGCCACCGACACCACCGAGCCTATGGTCAAGGGTTCCGCCGAACCGGAAGGGGGCTGAGCGTAGTCGAACGTGGCGTGCAATTCCCAGATGCCCAGCGAATCGCCGGTGGCGGTTCCCGCCTGGTCGAACGAAACACCGGCAATGTATACACCGCGCCGTCCGTCCGGCGGCCAGGGCAGGAACTCCGCCTGTGTCCGGTGCCGCACCTGGCCGGTGGCGGCGCCTGGTTCGTAGTACACGGCCCGTACAGCGACGGTCTCGGGGCGCACCGGCATGTACTCCCGGTCCACCAATCCGAACGACACCCGGTTGTCTCCAACAGCCAGGTCGCTGTTGCTTACAACGAGGCTCACCGGTGGCCCTCCCGGTGGCTGCGCCAACGGATCGTTGGGCATGGCACCCGGCGCGCACGCCGTCAGGGCCAGCCACGCCACAACAACGCCCGCGGCCAACCTCCTGGGCGACGCCACGCAGCTCATCCCCCGCTGCCTGATCAACTCAACAAAGCTGGAATTAGCGGAGATCAAACCAAACCGTCTGACTTTCGGATTGATAACCAATTCCTAATGGATACAGACAATATACGTGCCGAAACATGAAACCGGACTGGTACCAGAACGACCATGCATCACATTGCTCTTAACCCGGCGATGGATGTTCTGCCAGCCGAGTATCGATCCGACCATCAACCCGGAACGAAAAACGCTGTCCATAGGCCTGTGTCGCCAGCTGAGCCTGACCTCCAGGCTGCTGTGCCGCGGATCCGGCGGGACCCTGTTATATCCCCTTTCCCGTGGTCCCCGAGCCGGTCTTTCGGTCCACCCATCTACACTTCGGGCTTCCGCACCAATTGCCGCGAAAGTATAGAGCGTACGAAACGGCGAGGCAATACCGCTGGCGCTCAAAATTGGCACGTCCAAAGTCCGGAAGTCGTTGCCAGTCGCCACGGTCAGCCCGATGCGCCGGACGCCGGTCACAGATTTATGGTTTATAATCTTTGCACTCTCATCCCGATGCTCCCAAAGAGGCAGACATGCGCTTCGGCTCCTTCGTTTTTCCCGTAAGCCACCACCCTGAGAACGATTCAGCGGTCATCGACAGCACACTGGACGAGATTGTGCTGGCCGAGCAGATCGGGATGCACTCAGTCTGGCTGACCGAGCACCATTTCGACGGAGCGGCCGCCCACGCCGACCCACTGGTGCTGGGCGCCGCCGTGGCCTCGCGTACCACAAACCTCAAGATCGGGTTTGCCGTGGTGGAACTGGCCTTCCATCACCCCGTGCGCCTGGCCGTCCAGACCTCCCTGCTTGACAATTTGAGCCACGGGCGGCTCATCATGGGAACCGGACGCGGGTCCGCCTACAATCACTACGAGTACATCGGGTTCGGCATCACCATGGAAGACGGCCTCGCGCGCCTGGACGAGGCCGAGGATCTGCTGGTCAAGGCCTGGACTGGCGAGCCGCTGGAATACAGCGGCGAGCATTGGGACGTGGAGTTCCCGCTGCTGCGCCCCCGCCCCTATCAGCAGCCCCATCCCCCGCTGATCCGCGCCTGCATCAGCGAGGCGTCCACCATCCGGATGGCTGAGATCGGCCGCCCGGTGATGATCGGCATCCAGACCCTGCCAAACCTGCAGTCACGGCTGGAGCGCTACCGAGCCACCATGCTGGATTCGGGCTTCACCGAAGAGCAGACCGAGGCCACGCTGGATCAGTGCTGGGCTTCCCGCGATCTCTTCGTCGCCGACAGCTACGACGAGGCCCACGAGCTCGCGGCGGCGGGGTTCGAACGGGAGCGTACCCACTTCCGTCAGGCCCGCGAACTCTACAACCCGGGCGGGTTCCCGCCTCCGGACCCAAACCGCCCAATCCCGGCCGGCGAGAGCCTGGAGCACTCCTTCATCATGGGTACGCCGTCCCAGGTGGCAGAGCAGGTTGCGGCCATGCGGGACATCGGCGTGCGCAATCTCATGCTCAAGCTGAACGTGGGCGAAATGGACACGCACAAGGTGCAGAAGTCCATGCGGATGTTGGGCGAGAAGGTCATGCCGCACTTTGTGTCGGATTAGCCAGGCAGGATCTCGCTAACCGGCAGCGCGACGTCGGGAAAGCAGCCGGGAATGATGGTGTCGCCGGAGACAAAAATGCGCGTGTGAGTGTACCTGCCGCCCGAGGGCTCGGTGTGCGCTTCGATGATGCGCTCGGGCAGGACGGTTATCCAAACCTCGGGAACGCCGGCACGAGCGTACCGGGGCAGCTTCTCGTTGCGGTCATAGTCGACGGAACTGTCCGCAACTTCGATCAAGAGAAGCACATCGGAAGGCTCAGCATGGCTGGAGGAATAAAAATCCGGACGATCACGCAATAGCGCCAGATCTGGTTGTAGCTCGGTGTCGTCGTCCAGGTGAATCGCGCCCTGCACTTGCAGGATCGCCCGGTCTCCGACAAACTGGGACAACCACCTCGTATAGAGATTGACACAGCCACCGTGCCGGCTGCCTATCGGGGCCATCTCAACTATCACTCCAGCGAGCAGTTCAACACGGTCATCCTCGGTCAGGATGCCCGCCTCGGACATGGCGTAGTATTCCGCCACCGTGAACCGGCGCACGGGGAGGTTCGACGCGCTCGACGATTGTGGCGGCGGTTTGGTCTGCGTCGTCATGGCTCCGTCCTCCGGCTATTCGGGCAGAATATCGCTGACCACAAGCTCTATGTCGGGTAGGGCACTGGGGGAGATGGTGTCGCCGGAGACAAAAACGCGCGTGTGAGTGTACCTGCCGCCCGAAGGCTCGGTGTGCGCTTCGATGATGCGCTCGGGCAGGACGGTTATCCAAACCTCGGGAACGCCGGCACGAGCGTACCGGGGCAGCTTCTCGTTGCGGTCATAGTCGACCGAACTGTCAGCCACTTCGATCAGTAGCAGTACGTCATCAGGTACCGCGGCCCGGTAACGGTAGAAATCCTGACGCGCTCGCAGCAGTACCAAATCCGGTTCGGGCATACTGCGCTCGGCCAACAGTATCGAGCCTTGAACCCGTACAATGGCCCGATCTCCTACCGCCCGGGCGAACAACATAGTGTACAGATCCGTTGTCCCCAGATGATTGTTTCCGATCGGCGCCATTTCAACGATTACCCCGTCAATCAACTCAACCCGCTCTTCTCTTTTCAGAATGCCCGCTTCAGCCATGGCGAAGTATTCGTCCACGGTGAAACGGCGCAACGGGAGTTGAGCCACATCGGCGGGATGCGGCGGTGGTTTGCTCTGTGTTGAGGCCACGGTGTACCTTATCTGGCGGCGGCGGCGCTACAACGCCCGAACCATGGCGTCCAGGCTCTCCAGCGCCCTGCTGATGTTCTCCTGGCTGTTGGCATAGGACAGCCGCACGTATCCCTCGCCGAACTCGCCAAAGGCAGACCCGGACAACAGCGCCACCCCGGCCTGCTGCATCGCCCGTTCTTCAAACTCCGCGCTGGTCAGACCGGTGTCCTTGATGCTGGGGAAGGCATAGAACGCGCCCTCGGGCTCAGGGCAGTTGATGCCGGGAATGGACTGCAAGCCGTCGGCAATGAGGCGACGGCGGCGCGCGAACTCGGCAGCCATCTCCTGCACGGCGTCCTGGGGCCCGTCCAGCGCCGCCACGCCGGCCATCTGGCTGAACGATGCGGCGCAGGACACGCTGTTGGTGGCCAGCCGCGACACGTGCGGCACCAGTTCCTCGGGCATGATCCCGTAGCCCAGCCGCCAGCCGGTCATGGCATAGCTCTTGGAGAAGCCGTCCAGGATGATGGTGCGGTCGGCCATGCCCGGCAGCGCGGCGATGCTATGGTGCTCGCCGGAGTACAGGATGTCCTTGTAGATCTCGTCGGACATGACGTACATGTCAGGATGGCCGCGCACCACATCGGCGATGGTTTCCAGTTCCTCCGCAGTCAACGCGGACCCGCAGGGGTTCTCCGGCGAGTTGATGATGAGCAGGCGCGTGCGCTCGTTCACCATTTCGGGCAAGCTGCTCAGGTCAGGGTGGTACGCCTTGTCCTCCAGCAGCTGCATCGGCACCGCCTTGGCCCCGCTGAACTCGATCATGGACTCGTAGATGGGGAACCCGGGATTGGGGTAAATCACCTCCGCGCCGGCCTCGGCAATGGCCAGCAGCACGTAGAACATGATGGGCTTGGCCCCCGGCGTGACCACCACCTGCTCCCAGTCGGTGTCGATGCCGCGCACCTCCCGGCTGTTGCGGGCCACCGCCTGGCGCAGTTCAGGCAGCCCCGGCGTGGGCCCATAGTGGGTGTAGCCGTCCTGCAACGCTTTGATGCCCGCCTGCACGATGTGTTCCGGCGTCTCGAAATCGGGCTCGCCGATCTCCAGGTGCACGATCTCCCGTCCCTGGGCTTCCAGCGCTCTCGCCTTGGCCAGCACCTCGAAGGCGGACTCGGTTCCCAGGCGGCTCATTCGGGTCGCAATAGTCATAACCAGGCATCCCTCAAATCAGTTTTCGGCAAAGGGTCATCGGCCTGATGGCAAGGTTATCACATCCCCGCTACCGTCACCCAATCCGTCACATGCGGTAGAGGCCTGCACCCCCCCCCCCGAGCCAAAACGAACCCTCCATTCAGGCCTGCTACCATGAATGCTCCGCCGGCCCAGAAACAGCAAGATACATGATACGATATTGCTATGCTGAAGATATTGATGTGGCTATTTGGACCTTACATTCGCTTCTTGCGCTCTACTGGTGGGATCTCTACGCATGTTAGAATATTGCCGTTTGGTTCCGCTCTTGGGACCTACCTCGTAGCTAAATTTACGTGCAATGGATCATGGTTGTTTTGGCGCGACTGGGACGCTATGCTACAAGCACCGGGATTGGGTGTAATAGCTTACTCGTCGGTCACGGCGTCGCTGGAGGGGTTCATAATGCTGGGCATAATGGCAGCCGAATACTTGAGGAACAAGGAAAAACGGAATAATGAAAAAGTCGCCCGGCAACTGCTGGAGTCGGCGGAAAACAGATCTGAAAGACGACTGGCGTTCCGTTGGGCAGAAAACCACGGTGTAAATGTCGAAGAGTTGCGTGACGCCCAGGGTCGTCCCTATCTGAGCCGGTTCAGACGACGCCGCAGGATCAGGAGGCGGTCCGCATAGTCTGACCGCAGCGGCAGCAAAAACGGGGCCGGGGGAGATTCCCCCGGCCCTTTCGTTCAGTCACCCGGCACGACCGCAACCGGCGACCGTGCTGGGCAGGCAATCAGCCTACAGCTTCCAGAAGCTGCCCACCTGGCAGACGATGTCCACCTTGTTGATGGACTCGGCGGGCCAACCCACCATATTGAGCCAGTCCTCGAAGTGAGACTGCTCCACCGCCTCGCACTCGGAGATGAGCTTGCCATTCTCCAGGTCGCCGTAAACCTTGACGATGGTGGTGCGCCGGTCAGGCCGCCACTTGCGGACGGCGTCCAGCTTGTCCCGGAAATCGGCCTCGGTGATGCCGGGGACGTTGTGAACGGCAATGAAACGTGCCATCGGTTAACTCCGTGTTCTGTATTCCGGCCCCGTATCGAGTGCGGGGTGATCTCGTGTCAAGCACGGGGCAGGCTGTTCTTTCACCGGAATGACGGGTGGGATTAGTCGGCGGGCGGTACGAAGGGATACGGGATCGGCGGGCCGTCCCGCAGGGGCAGAACCACCGTCGCCGTACCGGGCATGCTCTCGATCCCATCCTGGGTCTTCATGCCGATCTCCAGGTCGATGAAACCCATCTGGCCCTTTTCATACTTGCTGGTCACCCGGCCCCACATGATCAGCACGTCGCCGGGAACCAGCATCGCACGGTGCTCGAAGCGCGCCTTCCACGGCCAGCCG
The DNA here is from genome assembly GCA_022823505.1 of Dehalococcoidia bacterium. Classification (GTDB taxonomy): domain Bacteria; phylum Chloroflexota; class Dehalococcoidia; order Lucifugimonadales; family UBA3495; genus Bin87. Next base: position 2,588 of record JAJEIA010000033.1, on the reverse strand, counting down.
TTGGGCAGAGTCCAGTCCTTCAGGTACTGCGGCACCACGCTCTGCTTCCACGAGCCGTGCACCAGGATGCTGGGGTTGCGGTCGTGGTTCAGCCCGAAGTCCAGATCGTAATGGATCCGGTGGAAGTTCTCGATGGCCGCGCTCCACCGGAAGAGGTGGGTGGGCGTGGGCTTGTAGATGTACTTGGGCAGTTCGTCGCCTTCGTTCACGTCCTCGTAGTAGATCTGCTCCTTGGCACGCAGGCCGTCGGCATCCGGTCGCTCGTTGAGCTTCCAGATCTCCTCGGCCTCCATGTTGAGCAGGTCGTCCAGCAGGGTGGTCATGTCGTTTCTCCAGTGGTACGTACAAAGCCGGCGGAGTCTACCGGCGAATAGTCGAAGCGCGGGTGATGCACAGCGTCACGTCGTTCTGGTTCCAGAAGCGCGTCTCGCGGGTGATGATCAGGAACGGCGTGCCGTCCCGCCCCAGGCGTTCGCGGATGTCCGAGTATCGGTTCTGGAAGAAGATCGTGTCGCCGATGCTGGGGTAGGCGTACAGCTCGATCTCGTTGCCGGCGTTGAGCACCCGTACCAGGTTGGTGGGCACCGGGGGCAACTCGCCGGGGCGCTCCACCGAGCCGATGCCATCAGATTCGGGGTTCTCTTCGAAGGCCGCGGTGATGGGGTCGCCCTGGTCCGGCCGGATGCGGCTGGCCAGGTAGCTCACCATGATCGGCGGCGTGATGATCTCGCCGTAGCGGGTGGACTTGGCGAACTCGTCATCCCAATAGCGCGGATCGGGGTCCATCAGTGCCTGGGTGAAGCGGCGCATGTACTCGGCGTCCACCACGCCCCAGGATTCGACGACGTCGCCGCTGACGCCCACCATGGCCTGCACTTCTGGCGTCAGCGCGGTGGGAGGGGCTTGTTGAGTCATAGGGAAATGCTCCGTAACAGTGGAGATTTAATGCACGGGCAAGCGTAGCGCAGGCCGCTCGGTTCGTCAATTGCCGCGCCATTTGGACAGCGCTCACTATGAAATCGCGTATTACATCCAGCGATCCGAAGGCCAGATTAGCAACCGCGTCAACATCCGACCCTTCACCAGGTATCCTGACAGGTGGCATACTAATCCCATTGCAAGCAGTGTCCGCAGCAAAGACGGAGATACCGGAATGACCAACCCCGAAGCCCACGCATTCATGAGGCAGCTCGACCAAGACCCGGAACTACTGGAACAGGTGCGAGCTCGCATCCTGACCCGCGAACTGCTCCAGCTGCCCGAAACCGTCGCCCAACTCGCCAGATTCCAACAGGAAACGGCAGAGCGGCTCACCAGATTCCAACAGGAAACGGCAGAGCAGTTCGCCAGGACCAACGAACGGCTCGACAGCACCAACGAACGGCTCGACACCCTTACCGGAAGCGTCCAGAGGATCGAGGGTACACTGGGCAACCTCACTGGCAGAGCCTACGAAAACCGCGCCGCACGCATCGCACCGAGGCTCATAGCGCGCTATCTCCGAATGCAGCAAGCTCAGGTTCTTCAGGCACCCAACACCAGCCACAGCACTCACCTGGACAACATGGTGAACGAAAGCGTAATCAACGGAGCGATCACCGACCAACAGGCACAGGAACTCGAACGCGCCGACATCATCGTCATGGCCAGGAACAACCAGGACCAGACCGTCTACGTGGTCATCGAAGCCTCCGTCACCGTAGACGACACCGACGTCGACCGAGCCCACGAAAGGTCACTGATCATGGGCCGTCTGGCCAGCATGGTCGCGCACGCCGCGGTAATCGGCCAGGACATCTCTCCGTCGAATCGCCAGAGGGCCGCCGGGCTCGGTGTCACTTTCATGCCGCTAAGCCAGCAGTAACCACGAGGCATTTTCAAACTGAGCCACTACCGCCATTTGCGACAATTTCAGCGTGCCACTGCGTGAACCGCCGCGAGGACCGCTGTGGCCACCGGTCCATCCAAAGCCAAGTCGCGGCCCGATCCGCCTTTGATCCGCCAACTTTCCCAGGGATGGGCTCAGCACCTCTGCGAGGATGGCTTTTTTTGCCCCCCCAACAGACGTTGCGCACTTGCTTGACGGATCAGAGCAAAACGACGAGTCTCTGCAGGTGAACACGCTGCTGCGCGGCCATTACGCCGACCAGTCCCGCGCTATCGTTGGCGGCAACACCTTCATTTGCTACGGCTGGGGGCGTCCAGGCCGCAACGCCTCGCCGGACTGTTACGTCGCCTCTGACGTGGATTCTGACGACATCATCCGCCACGACCACTACCGCATTTGGGTGGTGGGCAAGCCGCCCGACTTCGTGCTGGAAATCGCCTCCTAAAGCACTGCTGTCAATGATCTTCGCCCAAAAGAGAGCGGTACATCTACATCGGCATTGGAGAATACTGGCGCTACGATCCCACTCCGGATAGCAAGTTCTACGGGGAGAAGTTAGTTGTGAATTTCCGCGGTCATTGACCCGGCTTTGCCACGGTCATTGACCCACCATGGAAGCGTGGTGGTGTTGCTAATATCAGGTTGTCGTTTGCCGGTCAATCACCTCCCTGGTTGCTGAGTAGAGCGCGGTGTGGGGACA
>JAJEIA010000059.1 GCA_022823505.1 Dehalococcoidia bacterium | reverse complement strand
CGCGAATGCCCTCGTCGGTCATCGCCCACACCAGCGCAACGTCGGCGACCGTTCCGTTGGTGATCCACATCTTGGAACCGTTGAGAATCCAGTCGCCGCCATCCCGCTTCGCGTGCGTCTTCATGTTGCCCGGGTCGGAGCCGCCGTGGGCTTCGGTCAGGCCGAAGCATCCGAGCGCTTCGCCGCGCGCCATCGCCGGCAGCCAGCGTTCCTTCTGCCGGTCCGAGCCGTAGCGGTGGATCGGAAACATGGTCAACGAACTCTGTACCGAGATGAAGCTTCGCAGGCCGCTGTCGCCACGCTCGAGTTCCCGGCAGATCAGCCCGTAGCAGATATTGTTCAGGCCCGCGCAGCCGTATCCGTGCAGCGTCGAGCCGAACAACCCGAGGCTGGCCATCTCGGGGATCAAGTCGGCGGGAAAGCGGTGTTCCTCAAAGCACTCCCGAATGATCGGCAGCACCTTGTCGGACACGAATCGGGCCACGGTGTCCCTGACGAGCACTTCGTCGTCCGCCAACAGCGAGTCGACGTCCAGCAGATCCATGGAATTCAACCCAGCCACTTCTCTCTCCGATTGCCAGCGCGGACTGTTCCGCGGACGCTCCGGGCACGGGGCGCGTCGCGCCCGTCGCCACGCAGTTTCCAGGTACCGGTCGCGGTGGCTACTATAGTCGAGGTGGCGCGGTGGATGTGCGGAGTGTTGCAACCGATGCGCCAATGGAATATATGAGTGCAGTCAGTTTTCGCGCCCGAGCGATTACGGTTCAGGGACAAGTGATGTACAAGAACAAGTTACCGAGCAATCCATTAATGACTCGCCGGAGTTTTTGCGAGACCGGTGTGGTCGCCTTGACGGGTCTGATGGCGGGAACAACGGCGCTGCGTGCGGTGGCGCAGGAGACGCGCCTTTCCAGCCCGGGCGGTACGGCGCAGACCGAGGCCGGAAGGGTTCGCGGCTTGTTGCGGAACGGTGTGCACCAATTCTGGGGAATTCCCTACGGCGCACCGACGGGAGGAGCCAACCGCTTCATGCCACCGCAAAAGCCTGCGGCGTGGAATGGCGTCAGGGACTGCTTCCAGCTTGGCGAGCGGGCCCTGATGCAGCCGGGCCGTTCGGAGCCCGCGGCGGTCGTGCGGGCGCTCAATCGCAACAGCCCGCAGGGTGAGGACTGCCTTAACGTGAACCTGTTCACGCCGGGACTCGACGGCGCTGGACGGCCGGTCATGGTATGGCTTCATGGCGGCGGATTCTCCGCCGGTTCCGGGAATTACCTGCTCTACAACGGCACCAACCTGGCGAAGAAGGAGGACGTGGTGGTGGTCGTCGTCAATCACCGGCTGAACGTCCATGGTTTCCTGCACCTGGCGGATATTGGCGGCGAGAAGTGGGCCCGGTCCACCAACGTCGGCATGCAGGACCAGGTGGCGACGCTGGAATGGATCAGGAACAACATCGAGAACTTCGGAGGCGACCCGGAACGGGTCACCATCTTCGGCCAGTCCGGCGGCGGCAGCAAGGTGACGACACTGATGGCCATGCCGTCGGCTCAGGGCCTGTTCCATCGCGCTATCGCCCAGAGCGGGTTTGCCCTCCGGGGCACACCCGCGGCGGACGCCAGTGAAGCTGCGGAGCGATTTCTGGCCAAACTGGGAATCGCTTCCGGCGAACTCGATCGGCTTCAGGAGTTGCCTGTCCAGCAGATTCAGGACGCGATTTACAGCGAACCGCAGGTTCAGGGACTCGGCAGCGGACCGGTGATCGACGGTACCGTCATTCCAGGCCACCAGTGGGATCCCGCGGCACCGTCCTGGTCGTCGGACGTGCCCTTCATGGTCGGTTCAACCGAAACGGAGAATGGCTGGATCGGCCCGCCGCCATTTGAACTGCCGGACGACGAAATGCTGGACCTGTTCACCACGCAATTGGCCCACGGCAATCCCGACGACGCACGGGAGTTGCTCGACCTCTATCGGCGGCTTCACCCGGACAAGCGCAACCGGATGCTCTGGTTGACAGCGGAGTCGGACAACGCCCGACGCCGGACTGCACAAATCCTGAGCCAATTGAAGTTCGAACAAGGCGCTGCGCCGAGCTACCTGTACTTTTTTGACTGGTATTCGCCGGTCCATGACAACCGCATGGGTTCGTACCATACGCTGGACATTCCCTTCATCTTCTACAACCTGGATATTGCCTCCTCGATGACGGGCGCCGAGCACTCCAGGTACGAACTCGGCCATGTCATGAGCGCGGCGTGGGCCGCCTTTGCGCGGACCGGCAATCCGGACCATCCGGACATGCCACACTGGCCGGCGTTCAACCCGGAGGCCTATCCCACCATGATGTTCGGCGAGGAGGTCAGGGTTGCCGACGATCCCAATCGGGAAGAGCGCCTGGCGCTGGCGAGATTGAGAAGAACGTAGAAGAAACAGGGGCGTTCGCCGCCACTCGCCGACGGCGCCACTGAAGGCGGACACGCAAGGAGAAATCGGCATGACCGATGCTGGGAGAGTTCGGACAGATAGATTGGGCGCTGGACGCACGGTGGGCGCGACCGGCGCGATTGCGAGCCTGCTGGCGGCGCAACCGGTTCAGGGGCAGTGGGTGGGGCCCAGCTTCACCCACGAGCAGGCCACAAACGGCAGGGCTGCATACGAAACCGGGTGCGCGTCGTGCCATGGCGATACCCTGGATGGCGGAGAGCTCGGCCCGCCCCTGCGAGGGCGTCTCTTCCTTCAGCAGTGGGGCGGTAAGTCGGTGGTGGGATTGTTCGCCGAGATCGTCGCGACCAAGCCGGTCGCGGCACCGGGGACGCTGGGCGACACGGTCTACGCTGATCTGATGGCCTACGTTCTGCAGGAAAACGGCGTACGTCCCAGCGCGAGCGAACTGCCGACAGACCTGCAGGCGCTCGGTCCCCTTCTGGTGCCCAGCTTCGGACGGACCGCCAGCGGCGGGCTTCCGGGCGGCGTTTCCCTGCCGCCGCCGCCCGAGCCGAGTCCAAATCCCCTGGACGACCTCACGCCGGTGACCGACGAGATGTTGGCGGATCCCCCCGCGGGGGACTGGCTGACGTGGCGCCGCACGCAGGACGCCTTCGGTTACAGCCCGTTGAACGAAATCAACAGGGACAACGTCGATGATCTTCGCGTGGCGTGGAGTTGGTCGTTGCCCCCCGGGTCGGCCGAGGTGGCGCCGCTGGTTCACGATGGCGCCATGTTCGTTCACGGTCACGGCGACATCGTACAGGCGCTGGATGCAGCGACAGGCGACATGCTGTGGCAATATTCCCACTGGGCGCGCGGAGGAAGGTCTCCGAGCGTGAAGCGCAGCATCGCCCTCGGAGGCGAATTGCTGTATCTGCCCACTTCCGACGGGCGGGTCGTGGCCCTGGATGTCAAAACGGGCGACGTCGTCTGGGATCAGCAGGTCGGCGACGACGAGCGCTACGCCATGACCTCGGGTCCCCTGGTCGCCCAGGGCAAGGTGATGATCGGCACGACCGGGCGCGCGCCCGGCGGCAATTACGTCGTGGGGCTGGATGCGGCCACGGGCGAGGAGATGTGGCGCTGGTGGACGATCGCCCGCCCGGGGGAGCCGGGTGGCGAGTCCTGGAACGGTTTGTTACTGGAGGAGCGCAACGGCGGATCGATCTGGGTTCCGGGTACCTACGATGCCGAACTCGGGCTGGCCTATTTCGGCGTGGCGCAAACCTACGATACCGGACCCCTGCTCGAACCGCTCAGGGGCCCGGGAGTCACCAGCGATGCCTTGTTTACCAACACCACTGCGGCGCTGGACCCGGATACCGGGGAACTGGTCTGGTACTACCAGCACCTCCCCAATGACCAATGGGACCTGGATTGGATTTTCGGCCGCCAGGTGATGACGATGCCCGTGGACGGCGTGGAAAAGAAGGTGGTCGCCGCGGCGGGCAAGGTAGCCATCTACGATTTTATCAAGGCGGATACGGGCGCCTATGTGGACTCGCTCGATCTCGGGCTGCAGGATCTGATCACCGCGATCGATCCCGAGACGGGGGCAAAGACCATCGATCCGGCGATGATGCCCGGGCCGAACCACGTCGTCACGGTCTGCCCCCATGCGGGCGGCGCCAAGAACTGGATTCCCGGATCGTATGACGAAGCATCCGGCACGATGTTTCTCCCCCTGACGGAATTCTGCATGGACCTTACGCCGGGACCGGAAGGGACGGTCACCAGCCTGTCGTCAGGCGTGAACTGGACTGTCAGGCCCAGGGCGGACAGCGACGGCAACTACGGGCGACTGCAGGCGGTCAGTTTCGAGACCGGGGAGGTGCTGTGGACCTATCGGCAGCGCACTCCCTGGATGAGCGGCGTGCTGGCGACCGCCGGGGGCCTCGTGTTCGGGGGCGACGTGGAGCGCTATTTCACTGCCTTCGATACGGACAGCGGCGAGCAGTTGTGGCAGGTCCGGCTCAGCGATGTGCCCAACAGTCCGCCCATCAGCTACATGGCCAACGGCAAGCAGTACGTGGCGCTGACGGCGGGCCACGGTGGCGGCATCTCGGTGGATCGCACGCCGCTGATTCCGGAGGTCAAGCTGCCTTCAAGTTCCGGACCGGTGGTGTGGGCGTTCGAATTGCGGTAGCGGTCGTCAAGGGTACTGATAGTTCGAACATGCACTGACGATCGCGGGAGCGAATTCCCTACAAGTCCAGCTGGTTCCGCAGCAGGGGCCGAATATTGGCAATGTCCAATTCGCCCAGGGTGGTCTCCGCGGGAGCGCCGGCATCGATCCACCACCCGATAATCTCGGTCTCGATGTCCGTCAGCGGCGTCTTGCCTTCGGCGGGCATGAAGTCTTCGTGGTCGCGCGCCAGCGTGATGCGGAAATAGAGTTCGCTGTCCTCGGCATTTCCCGGCGAGATCGCAGGCCCGATCTCGCCGCCGTCCAGTGTGGTCTCATAGGTCGAAAGATCGAGCATGCCGCGCTGGCGCTCGGAATTGTGGCAACTGGAGCAACGCGCCCGAAGCATGGGCCGAACCACGTCCAGATAAGGGTCGGCCGCTGCCAATTCGGTAACGGGCGGACGCCGCGGCTCCAGGCCCGCCAGCGCGCGTATCGGCCCCGGAGCGTATTCGGCGAGGAAGGCCGGGCCGTGGGTGAGGTTTCCGCCGTAGTGTCCCGCGACAAACAGCAGGATGACCAGAACCGCGGCGATGCCGTACTGCGCTCTGGCGTAGAGCGGCGTCAGGTACATTCGCAGCAGCCAGGCCAGGGTGGCCAGCACGGCGACGCTGGTGCCGGCGATCATGTGAACTGTTGCTGACGTGCCGGCGAATCCGCCTTCGAAGTAGTGCATGTAGCCCAGTACCACGGTGACGATTGAGGTCACCGCAGCGCTGCCCCAAAGGAAGGAGCCGGCCGATTCCGGGCGCTGCAAGGTCCGTCTGCGCGATGCGGCCTCCAGGGCGATCACCGCAAGAATGATTCCGATCGGCAGGTGCAGGACCAGCACATGGAAACGACCAAAGAAGAACACCCAGTCCATAATCCCTCTTCTCGCTGCAACCGGGGAATCGTGTTGCCTTGGATTGCGTCCGAACGGAGACGTGCCCCTGTTCCAGCAATTGCGTTGTGCCGTTGACCCGCATACGCTATCAGAAAACGCGGGTGACCAATAATCCGGTCGTGCAGGCGCATGGAAATCCTGATATTGCGTATTGGAGAATCACTGATGAAAGATCCTCGGACAGGAATGGTCCTTGAGGGGATGTACAGGCTGATCGCCATTGTGTCGGTCATGTTTTTCGCGGCGTGCGGTGGGGGTGGAGAGTCTTCTCCGTCGCCATCGCTGGACCTGACGAACATTGACGCCGTCGTCGACCGCGGCGAAGAACTCTACCTGGGC
>JAJEIA010000024.1 GCA_022823505.1 Dehalococcoidia bacterium | reverse complement strand
CGCGAAAGGAGGTGATTGACCGGGCAACCACAAACTGATATTGATCAAAATCGCCACGCGCCCAAGGTGGTACATAGTCCTTGGCGATCACTGGCTCAATGTCCGCGGCGTTTCACAGTTGGCCCAACACCAGGCGCTGCTCGTCCGCCCAGGCGCCGACCAGATGCAGCGGCGATTACCCGGCGGCCCGGTCGTAAGAACGGCGCCAAGTCTTGCCATCTCATGCCACCACACCGACCGCGCGGGTCTTCGAAATCGGGAAATGCATCGGCCAACTCGTTCATGGTGCCCTCCTCTCCGCCGCGGTTTGGACAACAGCATGACCGGCACCTCAACTTTCATATGCGATAGTCCTGGCGGCTGGCCGGTATCCGGTTGTGCAAACGGTCAGAAGCGGGGTTTTCGGGATGCAGGGTTCATCGGGATTAGAACCGTTCCGAGATGCAAAGCTCCCAATCCTGCCGAATCATGAAATCCGGAAAATCCTGATGCTGACGTTTCCCCGCCTCAGACTGGGTCCGCATGAATGACACCCACGTGTTGACCCGGCGCGGGGTCGTGTGCGAACATCGGTTCGCCAAACTGCCGGGCAACTGATGCCATGGCCTCAAGGGAGACGCCTGACCATGCTCATCAAGTCCTCGCCCGACCGATACGACAAGCTGCGCACCCTGGGCGGCATGGTGGCCGCCGACGACATCCTCACCGGTGGCGCGGCCCGGTCCGACCTCTCAGGATCCGGGAAGTTCGCCAGCGGCTATGCCACCACCGGACCCAACCGTGTCGCCTACTCCGACCCGCGCAATAACCCCACGCCGGGCATCTACAAGTCCAGCCTGCCCAACGGCAAGAAGATCAGCCTGCTGCGGGTGATGTTCACCGACTTCTGCAAGATGGACTGCGCGTACTGTCCCAACAGCATCTACGTGCCGCGCAAGCGGTACGCCTTCAAACGTGAGGAACTGGCGGACACCTTCATGGAGCTGCACAACCGGCTGTCCGTGGACGGCCTGTTCCTCAGCTCCGGGATCGCCGGCGACGGCACCAAGACCACCCAGCGCATGGTCGAGACCGTTGAGATCATCCGCAAGAAGCACGGCTTCCGCGGGTACGTCCACCTCAAGGTCATGCCCGGAGCCACTCGCGAACTGGTCGAACGCGCCCACCGGCTGGGCAGCCGCCTGTCGGTGAACATCGAAACCCCGGAGCCGGACATGATGCGCCGCATCAGCCCGCACAAGGACCTGCAGCGTGACATCCTGGATCCCATGGCATGGATCAACGAACTCACCGCCTCCACCAGCGGCGGCGCGGTGGGCCAGGCCACCCAGTTCGTGGTCGGTGCGGCCGACGAGTCGGACCGGCAGATCTACCGGCGCGTCGACCAGATGTACACCGACTGGAACCTGAAGCGGGTGTACTATCCGCCCTTCCGCCCCGCCACCCACACTCCCATGGAGGAGAAGCCGCCCGTCCACGCCGGACGGGAACACCGGCTGTACCAGATGGACTGGTTGCGCCGCGTGTACCGGTTCTCCAGCGACGAGATCGGTCTGGCCTTCGACCACTCCGGTTTTCTGTCTCTGGAGCAGGACCCCAAGACCGTGATCGCCATGGAGAACCTCGACGCCTTTCCCATCGATCTCAACGCCGCATCACGCGATCAACTGCTGCGCATCCCCGGCATCGGCCCGGTGTCGGCCGACCGGATATTGAAGAACCGCCACCAGCACAGCATCGACAACTGGCGCGACCTGCAGGCCATGGGGGTGGTCCGGAAGCGGGCCTGGCCCTACGTGGTGTTCCCCGGCCAGCGTCCGCCCTCCGCCAAACAGCTGCGCCTGGACCTGTTCGGCGAGGCCCAGTACCGCCGCGCCGCCGAGTCCGAGGGCGTCGCCTTACTGCCACCCAAATCGCCGTCCCTCTCCGCCGTGATGGAACCACTGGCCTCCTACACGACCGGGCACGAGTGCGTACCCGGCAGCCGGGGAGCGATGTGCGCGGGGTGTCCGGTCATGAGGCCGGGGTAGCACACCGCCGCATGATAAACTGAACTGCAGTTTCCACCGACGCCTTACGAAAGGTTGACATGATGCCACCGTCTTACATTGACAGGATCACAATCGAACCGGGCAAGCGCAGCGGGCAGGCCTGCATCCGCAACATGCGCATCACCGTTGACGACGTGCTGGGCTATCTGGCCGGGGGGATGACCGAGGCGGAGGTTCTCGCCGATTTTCCCGAACTGACGCCCGAGGACATTCTGGCCTGCCACGAGTTTGATGCCCTCCGCAGAGAGCGCATCGTATCCCTGTCAAAATACCAGTGAAGGCGACTGCCATGCGGCTGCTGTTTGATCAAAATCTGTCGTATCAGCTCGTGGCATTGCTCCAAGACTTGTACCCACAATCGGCTCATGTCCGTCTCGCCGGTATGGCCGATCAAGAAGATCTCGCGATATGGGAATACGCTCGAACCAACGGCTTGATGATTGTTACCAAAGATGCCGATTACCTGGCCATCGGCGCCCGGCTGGGTCACCCGCCTAAAGTAGTTCGTATCGGGCTGGGCAACTGCCCAACGGCGATTGTCGCTGAGCTGTTACGGGTCCATCACGACGAGTTGCTGCAGTTCTACCAGGACGAGCGCGGGGCTTTCATCGAGCTGCGCTGACCACACCCTCCATTCTCCGGCTGCCGGGGCGCGATTTGCGCCGAGCGCACGGTCAATCCCCACGCGCACGAGTTTGTCATCGTGCGGGGCTTGGAGACGTGTCGACTGCTGCGGCTGAGGATTTCCGCCGGAGAACCAGATTCCCACGCTGCGCTCTCAACGACCCTCTGCCGTCGGGTCAGGTAATCACCCCCTCCTCCACCAGCGTTTCCATCTGCTTTTTCGACATGCCCAGCAGGTTGCCGTAGATCTCGCCGTTGTGCTCGCCGTACCTGGGTATCGGGCCGGCAGAGGTGGGCGTCCTGGAGAACTTGATGATCGTAGGGCCTGGGACCAGCACCTTCTTGCCGGGCGGGTCGTGGGCGTCGGCCTCCATCATCACCTCACGCTCCCACATGTGTTTGTCGGCCAGCACCTCGGGGATCGACTTGACCGGGCCGAAGGGGATGTCGGCGGCGACCAGCGCATCCTCCACCTCCTGAACGGTGCGCTCCTCGCACCACTCCCGCAGCAGTTCCATGCGAATCTCCGCCATGTCGGTGGCGAACATGGGCGCGGCAAACTCCGGGTCCTCCGCCAGCTCGTCGAACTTCATCACCCGGAGCATCCGTTCCCACATGCCGGCCCGGGCGGCGCCGGTGGTGACCCAGCCGTCCTTGCAGCGCAGGAAGGTGCCAACCCGCACGAAGTCGTTGGTGCCGGTGTCGTAGCACATGGCCAGGGCGACCTCCTCCAGGGTGATGCCGCCGTCCAGCATCGCCACCTCCAGCCACTGGCCTTCTCCGGTGCGGTCGCGGTGCCGTAGTGCACCCAGGATGCCGATCACCGCGTGGAGGGCGGCGGTCCGGTCCATCACCGGGCCGTTGCCCATGATCGGCTCGCCGAACCCGCGTCCGGTCTGGTCGCCGAACCCGCTCATGGCCTGGATGATGGGATCGAAGCACTGGCGATCGCGATATGGGCCGTACTGCCCGAAGCCTGAAACCGAGGCCAGGATGATGCCCGGGTTCACCTTGCACATTTCCTCGTAGCTGAACCCCATCTTCTCCATGGTGCCGGGCCGGAAGTTCTCCAGCACGACGTCCGACACCTCCAGCAGCCGGAAGAAGAGTTCCTTGCCCTTCTCGTGCCGCATGTTCAAGGTCACGCTCTTCTTGCCCCGGTTGTACGCGGCGAACTGGACGCTCATGCCGCCGACAAAGGGGCCGGAGTTCCGCAGGTCGGCTCCCTTGCGCCATTCCAGCTTGAGAACCTCCGCCCCCATGTCCTGCAGGATCAACCCGCCCCGGGGCGCCGCCTGCCAGCGGGCCAACTCCAGTATGCGCACTCCGTCCAGCACGCCCGTCGAACCGTTCAAAACCATCTTCAAGCTCCTGGTCTCAAGAGTTGCGGCAGGATGCTGTTCCCAGACCCGACCGCAATGCCATTGGTTGCGATGCCCGCGAGTATATCGCGAATCACCAAACCGCTCGGGCAGCGGTGATTATGTTTTTCGCCACTCACCTGGTGTACGATAGCATGGTCAAACGCAACCGGAGCCGTCGCATGCCAAAATTCCTGACTACCACCCATATTTCTGCGGAGCTGGTAAACCTCATCCGATCCGCGAAGGACGAGATAGTCATCATCAGTCCTTACGTGAAGGTCAACGAGCTTCTCCAAAGTGACATTGATCTTGCGAACTCCAGACAAGTTCGTTTCACGATCATCTATGGCAAAAGGGACATGCGGGCCGAAGAACATGCTTGGATCGACCGCTTGACCACCCAAGAGACCGGGTTCATTTCCAACTTGCATGCAAAGTGCTACCTAAACGAATCTGCCGCGATCGTCACATCAATGAACCTGTATGAGTTCTCTCAGCAGAACAATGACGAAATGGGCATTCTGGCGACCCGTGCAGATGACCCGGAGCTATATCAGCAGATATATGAAGAGGCTCGGCGACTGGGAAGCAAAGCCAATTTGAAATGGGGAATGCAGGCTGCACCTACACACACTCCTACCCCCCAGCGTGCTCCGCAACCGCAGCGTAACGAAGCAACCGTAGCCGTGCCAACTGCGCCACGCAATTCTAGGCCAACTCAGGGGTCCAATAAACGGGCGACGCAAGGATTTTGCATCCGCTGCGGGAACCGCATACCTATGGATAGGGACAAACCGTTGTGTGGGAGGTGCCACAGAGAGTGGGTGAAATACAAGAATGAAACGTATCCCGAAAAATATTGCCATGCCTGTGGCAAACAGAGAGATACCACATTCGCCAAGCCCTTGTGCGTGGATTGCTACGGGTCCAGTGGACGATCATAAATCCACAGACTGTGCAAGGGTGTAACCACGTCGCAGTCGGCCTCAAATGCGCACCGGTCCTGCCCAGCCGTTAGCCAGCAATCCGACCAAACGGGCCCAGATCTCGAAAGCGCCTCGCGTTGATGCCATCGCATCATCCAGCTAAGTTCGAACCGGTCCCAAGGGGTGTGCATACGAGGGCGCAACCGCCTTCCGGTCCGGACGCTGCCCCATGCTAGCCGGTTGGGAACTCGCCCTGGGCCTGGCCGCGATGTTCTTCGGGGCCATCGTATTGGGAACCATCAGCTTCGGGCTGGGCACGGTGGCGATGCCCTTCATGCTGTTCATCCTGCTCCCTCAGGACGCGGTGGTGATCGTCAACGCCGTGGTCGTCCTCACCACCGGCATAACCATTATCCAGACGTGGCGGCACATCGACCTGAGATCATCCTGGCCCTTCGTGCTGGCCGGCCTGCCGCCGGTTCCCCTGGGCGTGCTGCTCTTGCACGGCGCGGACCCGATCGCGTTGCGGCTCAGCATCGTGGTGGTCATTTTGGCCTTGGGCATGATGAGCCTGTTCCAGGTGCATCTGCCTGGGGCTCGCAGCCGGGTCGCCGCGCCGGTCTGTGGCTTCATCGCGACGCTGCTCGTCACGACCCTGGGCGTCGGGGCACCCCTGGCGGGGCTCTATGCCATCGAGCAGGACTGGTCGCGGGATACAATCCGCGCCACCCTGGCCATGTATTTTTTCATGGCGTCGGCACTGGCGTTGATCCTCTTTGCCGTTACCGGCCTCATCGGGATTGCCACCACCCAGAACATCGGTATCCTGAGCCTTGCGGTTCTGCTGGGAACCGGGGTCGCGGCCGTGATTGCCAGCCGCATCAGCCTCCGGGCGTTCCGCTACGTCGTGGTGGGCGTGACCGTGGTGGGCAGCGTTTCGCTGCTGGTTCGGGAACTGCTGGGCGTGCTCTAGTCGACCCGTCGAGTCCATCAGTGGTCGGTCCACCACCCGGTTTGTAGATTTGAGCACGTTTGGCTAAAATTCCCGCGACCGTTCCCGCCCGCACATTAGGAGCATCCAGATGCCCGGCACCCTGATAACCGACGAAGTCAAAGCCCTGATCGGCACCGAATCGGAGCCCGAGCGCAACCGGTTTCCCATCAGCGCCGAGATGGCCTACGACGTCGCCGACGCCATCGAGGACTACAACCCGCTGTACGTCGACCCCGAGTACGCCGAGCGCAGCCGTTTTGGCAGCCTGCTCTGCCCGCCCCTGGCGGCCTGGAAGGACATCGCGCCGCCCATCGGCTACTTCGGAGCCGGCCAGGAGTGGCACTTCGAAGTGCCGCTGCCCTTCAACAGCTACGGGCTCAACGGTGGCAGCGACTGGCAGTTCCTTGCGCCCGTCCGCGTCGGCACCTGGATCACCCGCCGGTTCCGTATGCTGGACATATTCGAGAAGCAGGGCCGATCCGGCGCGCTGGTCTTCATCGTGCGCGAGGAGATCCAGACCGACCAGCACGACCGGGAGATCAGCCGCGCCCGTCGGGTCAGCATCCACCGCGCCCTGCCGGCCGGCGAGCAGCCCACCGACGTGGCACGGGTGGCCGAGGATCTCACCACCGTCGATGTTGCCCCGCCGAACCCCGAGGTGATCCTGCCCAAGCCACAGCCAGCCGGGGGCGCGCAGCGGCACTTCGAGGACGTGGCCGTGGGCGACAGCCTGCCCCCGGTGATAAAGGGCCCCATGACCACCACCCACCTGATCCGCTGGGCGGCCGCCAACGGCAATTACGCCCGCATCCACTGGGATCTGCCCTTCGCGCAACTGACCCAGGGCCTGCCCAACGTGGTGGTCAACGGATCCCTGAAAAACCAGTACCTGGGCCAGCTGCTCCTGGATTTCGCCGGTGAAGAGGGCTGGTTCCGGCGGTTCTATGTGGAGCACCGGGGCATGGACTTCCCCGGGGACACGCTGACCGCCGCCGGAATCATCACCGGCAAGCGCGAGGAGAACGGCTTCGGCCTGGTGGACTGCGCCGTCAACCTGCAGAACGACCGGGGCAACCAGACCGCCTCAGGCACGGCCACCGTCGTCCTGCCCCGGCGCGGCCAGTCGTTGCCCCTGGATTGGGAAGCGGAACCGTGGTAGACGCCGGTATGCCATTCGGACTGCCGCTGGACGGCGTGCGGGTGCTGGAGCTGGGCGGGTACGTTTCCGCACCCTATTGCGGCAAGCTGCTGGCCGACTACGGCGCCGACGTCGTCAAGATCGAGCCGCCGGGCGCCGGTGACGAAGCACGCCGGATGGGTCCTTTCGCGGAAGATGATCCCCATCCGGAGAAGAGCATTCCTTTCCTCTACCTCAACACCAACAAGCGCGGCATCACGCTGGACGTGGAAACGGTTGCCGGCGCCGGTCTCCTGGACAGGCTGCTCGAATCGGCCGACGTGCTGGTGGAAAACTACCCGCCGGACGCCAGGCCCCACTGCATCGAACCAGAGGGTTTGCGGCAACGCTACCCGCGCCTGATCGTCACGTCGATCACGCCCTTCGGCCAGACCGGTCCCTACCGCGACTTCGCCGCCACCGACATCGTGACCACCGCGATCAGCGGCCTGATGTACCACTCCGGGGACTCCGACCAGGAGCCGCTGCGCAACGCCCTGAACCAGTCCTTCTACGTGGCCGGCATAAACGGCGCGGTTGCCACCGGCGCGGCCCTGTTCCAGCGCATGTTCACCGGCCAGGGCCAGGCCATCGACGTGTCGACCGTGGAGTGCCTGGCCTCGCACCTGGTGCAGGCGGTCCCGTACTACAGCTACATGGGCGCCATCAAGGGCCGGCGGCCCGTGCGCGGCTCCGGTTTCGAGGAACTGATGCCGGCCCGCGACGGCTACGTGATCCCCTCGGTGCAGGGCTCCCAGCCCTGGTCCACCGTGGCCGAGCTCATCGGCGTGCCCGAGCTCCAGGACGAGCGGTTCGCCTCCGGCTCAGGCCGCATCGAGTTTGGGGAGGAGATCCACGACCTGCTGATCCAGGGACTGGCCCAGTGGGACCGAAAGGCGCTGCACCAGGCATCGGGCGAACGCCGCCTGGTCTTCGGCATGGCTCAGGACGCCGGCGACCTCCACGATTGCCCCCACCTGCAGGAGCGCGAGTTCTTCCGCGCCGTGTCCCACCCGGTGGCCGGGGACGCCGACTATCCGGGCATGGGGCCGCGCCTGTCGGGCCCGGACTCTTTACAAATCGAATACCAGGTGCGACGCCACGCGCCACTGCTGGGGCAGCACAACTCGGAGATCTACGGCGATGAGCTCGGCTGCTCCGCTAACGAACTGGCCCAACTGCGCGCGCTGGGGGCGATATGACGATGCCGGAACGCAATCTGCCGCTGGAGGGCATCCGCGTGGTCGACCTGAGCCGGGTTTTCGCCATGCCCTACTGCGGCGCCTACCTGGCTGATCTGGGCGCCGAGGTCATAAAGGTCGATACCCACCACAACCAGTTCGTGGACACCACGCGCACGCTCAACGGGCCTTACCCGGACAACGACCCGGGCGAACTCTACTGGGAGCGTGGCGGCACCTTCCAGACCCTGAACCGCGGCAAGCTCAGCGTGACCCTGGACCTTCGCTCCGACGATGCCCTGGAGGTCCTGCGCGAGTTGGTCTCGATTTCCGACGTGGTGCTGGAGAACTTCACCCCGCGCGTGATGCGCCGCTTCGGATTGGACTACCCTAACCTGAAGGCCGTCCGACCCGACCTGATCATGGTGTCCAACACCGGCTACGGCCATTCCGGCCCGTGGGCCAACTTCGGCGCAATGGCCACCGCTCTCGAGCCCACCCACGGCACCGGCGCCTTCATGGGCTACCTTGACGTGGACGGCGACGGACGCACGTCGGCCGGCACGGTACCCAACAAGATCGCCAACTCCTACACCGACTTCCTGGCCAGCTGGACCGCCCAGCTTGCCGTGATGGTCAGCCTGATCCACCGGGCCAGGACCGGCCAGGGCATGTGGGTCGATTTGGCAATGTACCAGGTGGGTGTGTCCTTCCTAGGGGAGGGCATCCTAGATTATGCCTACAACGGCCGCCGCGCCCGCCGCATGGGCAACCGGCACGAGTCGATGTCGCCCCACGGTTGCTACCCCTGCCAGGGCAGCGACCAGTGGGCCGTGATCGCCGTGCGCGACGATGATGACTGGCGGGCGTTCTGCGACGCCATCGGTACGCCTCAGCTTGCCGCCGACCCGCGCTTCGCCGACCCGGTGACGCGCCACGGCAACCAGGATGCGCTGGACGAAATCATCTCCGCGTGGACCGGAGCCCGCACCAAGTACGAGGTCATGACCATCCTGCAGAATGCCGGCGTGCCCGCCGGGCCGGTGCTGGATGGGCGGGACATGCTGGGCGATCCTCACCTCCGCGCCCGGGGCTATTTCGAAACGGCCCAGCACCGCCCCGAGACCGGGCTGGGTGCCCGAGAGTACGTCTCGCGGGGCTGGCGCATGTCCAACAGCGACGTCCGCATCCACAAGCCGGCCCCCATGCTCGGCGAGGACAACCGTTTCATCCTGTCCGATATGCTGGGTCTCACCGCCGCGCACATCACAGACCTGGAATCAACCGAGGCTATCGGTCAGACCCTGGCCGGCGCCCGCATACCCGAGTCGGTGCCCCTGGACCGCCAGGTGGAGCTGGGCTGGACAGTGGACTACGATACGGATTTCCCGAGCCAGCCGCCGGAATAAGGGATAGCAGCCGTTGCCCTAGTCGCTACTGCGGCGTCCCCACCGTGTTCCCGTCGACCAGCCCGTCGATCTCGGCCGCACCATACCCGTGCTCAGCCAGGATCTCCCGGCTGTGCTGGCCCAGGGCCGGGCCACGGTGGCGGATGCTGCCCGGCGTCGCCGACAGCTTCACCGGCACGCCGATGTGGTTCAACTCGCCCAGTTCCGGGTCGTCCAGCGTGACCTTCATCTCCCGGGCCAGCACCTGCTCGTTGCTGTACACCTGCTCCATGTCGTAGATGGGGCCGGCCACCACGCCGGCGGCTTCCAACTGTTCCATCCAGTGCGCCGTGGTGTGCTCCGCCAGGATGCCCTCCAGGAGTTCGGCCAACTCGGCCTCTCGCGCCTTGCGGTCGTTGGGCTCCAGGTACCGCTCGTCGTCGATCAGGGCCTCCTGCCCGATGGCTCGGCAGAACTGCTCCCACGTCGGTTGGGAGGCCGCGCCGATGTTGATGTAGCCGTCGCTGGTGCGCAACGCCTGGTACGGCGCGTTGACCCGGTGGGCCGATCCCAGGGGCCCGGGTATCTCCCCGTTGGCGAAATACTCCGACGACTCCCACACCGTAAACGCGATCCCGGCCTCCAGCAGCGACCCGTCCACCTGCTGGCCCTGACCCGTGCGCTGGGCGTGGATGTACGCCGCCAGGATGCCGAAGGCGGTGAAACTGCCTGCGCCGATGTCGGTGATGGGCACGCCCACCTTGGCCGGCGGCCCGCCGGGGAAGCCGGTGATCGACATCAAACCGCTCATACCCTGCGCCACCAGGTCGAACCCGCCCCGGTTGCGGTAGGGCCCGGTGCCGCCAAAACCGGAAATGCTGGCGTACACCAATCGCGGGTTGATTTCCGCCAGCGCCTCGTAGCCCAGACCGAGGCGGTCCATGACGCCGGGCCGGAAATTCTCCACGACGATGTCCGCCGTCTCGGCCATGCGTCGGAACACGGCTTTCCCCTCGTCCGAACGCAGGTCCAGGGCGATGCTGCGCTTATTGCGGTTCAGCGCCAGGAAACCGCCGGCGATGTCGTGGGTCAGGCGCGACCCCATGCGCCGCGTGTCGTCGCCGGTGCCGGGACGCTCGACCTTGATGACGTCGGCGCCCATGTCGGCCAGCAGCATGGTGCACATCGGCCCGGCCATGATCTGCGTCAGGTCCAGCACCTTGACGCCGGCCAGCGGGCCGGCCGGATGACCGTTCTGCGTTGCATCGTTCTGGGTCATGGATTCCACCTGGTGAGTGCGCGGTTTGACGGTCGCCATTGCCGCACGGGATAATGCGGCCTCGCATCGGAGGCACGGGATGGGCGAGATTATACTCGGCGACAATTTGGATGTCCTGCGGACACTGGCCGACCGCAAATTCCAGCTGATCTACGTCGATCCTCCCTTCAACACCGGCCGGGCACAGGCCCGCACCCGCATCCGGGTGACTCCCGACCCCGACGGCGACCGCACGGGATTCCAGGGTCGCCGCTACCGCACCCAGGTCGTCGGCAGCAGCAAGTACGCCGACATGTTCGACGACTACATCGGGTTCCTCCGTCCTCGCATGGAGGAGGCCCACCGGGTGCTGGATGACCAAGGCAGCCTGTTCTTCCACGTCGACTACCGGGAAGTTCACTACTGCAAGGTGATGCTGGACGAAATCTTCGGCCGCGAATCGTTCATCAACGAGATCATCTGGGCATACGACTATGGGGGCCGCCCGAAGACCCGCTGGCCGGCCAAGCACGACAACATCCTCTGGTACGCCAAGGATCCGGTCAACTACACCTTCAACTACGATGCCATGGACCGGATCCCCTACATGGCCCCCGGACTGGTCGGCCCGGAGAAGGCCGCGCGAGGCAAGACGCCCACCGACGTCTGGTGGCAGACCATCGTCACCGGCAGGGAGAAGACCGGCTACTCCACCCAGAAACCCCTGGCCATCGTCAGCCGCATCGTCCGCGTCCACTCGAATCCGGGCGACCGGCTGCTGGATTTCTTCGCCGGCAGCGGAACGCTGGGGGAGGCGGCGCATCGGGAGGGCCGGGAGTTCACGCTGATTGACAATAATCCGAACGCGGTACGCGTGATGCAAACGCGGCTGGCGGAATATGATGTGAGCACGGTCGACTTCGACCACCATAACGCAACACAAACCGTCGACATTGGGAGTGCAGCGAATTGACGACGAATAACCGCATCAAGCAGGACGCCGACTATATCTTTCACGAATTGACCCGTTCCATCTGCCCCGAGTGCAAGACGGTCATCGACGCCCAGGTCATTATCCGCGACAACAAGGTCTACATGCGGAAACGCTGCCCCGAACACGGGTGGTTCGAAGGCATCATCAGCTCCGACGCGGAGATGTACGTCGGCAGCATCCGGTTCAACAAGCCGGGCACCATCCCCCTGGAATTCAGCACCGAGGTTGACAAGGGCTGCCCGCTGGACTGCGGCCTCTGCCCCGAGCACAAGCAGCACATCTGCCTGGCCCTGATCGAGGTCAACACCGCCTGCAATCTCGATTGCCCGGTCTGCTTCGCCAACGCCGGCGCCGGCTACAGCCTGACCCTGGAGCAGGTCGAGTTCATGCTGGACCGCTTCGTGGAGATCGAGGGCGACCCCGAGGTGATCCAGTTCAGCGGGGGCGAGCCAACCATCCACCCGCAGCTTCCCGAGATGATCCAGGCCGCCAAGGACCGGGGCATCCGCCAGGTGATGATCAACACCAACGGCGTGCGCCTGGCCCGTGACGACCGCTTCCTCGCCCAGATGCAGGCCCTGGACCCGGTGGTCTACTTCCAGTTCGACGGCCTCCGCGACGAGACCTACCGGACCATCCGCGGGGAGCCCCTGCTTGACACCAAGATGCGCGCCCTGGACCGCTTGGCCGACGCCGGCATGACCGCCGTGCTGGTGGCCGCCATCGAGCGCGACGTGAACACCGACGAGGTGGGGGACATCGTAGAGTTCGGCCTGAAGCACCCGGCCGTGCGCGGCGTGGTGTTCCAACCCGTTACCCACGTGGGCCGGCACATCGAGTTCGACCCTATGACGCGCGTGACCATCCCCGACATCATCCACGGCATCGTGGACCAGACGGACGGCCGCTTTGTGCTGGAGGACTTCGTTCCCGTGCCCTGCTGCTTCCCGACGTGCCAGGTCAATTCCTACCTGTTTGTGGACGGCGACACCGTCACACCGTTGCCACGCCTGCTGGACATCGACCAGTACCTGGACTACATCACCAACCGCGCCCTGCCCAAGCCGCCCAACGCCGCCGACATCCAGACGGCCCTGGAAGGCCTGTGGTCCGCGTCCGCCGTGGCGGGCACCGAGCAGACGGCCGGCCAGTTCGAGTGCGCCTGCGGACCCGGCCTGGATCTGCCCTACGAGGTCAACCACCTCAAGGAGCACGTATTCCAGATCGCCATCAAGGACTTCCTGGATGCCTGGACCTTCAACGTCAAGCAGGTCATGAAGTGCTGCGTCGGGATCCTTACGCCGGACGGCCGCGCCATCCCCTTCTGCTCCTACAACTCCGTGGGCTACCGGGAGCAGATCCGCGAGCAGCTGACCATGGAGCAAGGCCGGCAGAAAATCCTCTCTGTCGCCCGCAACGGCGAGAGCAAGGCCTGACGGTCGCCGCGATGCTGGACACCTACGCAGCGAAGATCTGCTGCGCCGATCTCTACTCCTCGGAGCTGGCCCGCCTCATCCTGGGCGACAGCCTGCATCCGGGCGGCCTGCGCGCCACCAACCGGCTGGGACGCGCCATGGGCCTGCAGGCCGGCTGGCGCGTCCTGGACCTTGCGTGCGGGCTGGGCACCAGCGCCACCGCCCTGTCTCGCGTCTTCCGCTGCCGGGTGATCGGCCTGGAGCTGGGCGCGGAGGCCTCGGCGTCCTCCCGCCGGCGGGCGCTGGAGCAGCCGGTTCCCGCCGACGTTGCTTTCGTGCGCGGCGATGCCGAGATGCCACCCTTCCGCGAGGGAGCCTTTGACGCCGTCATCATCGAGTGCGCCACCAGCTTGTTCGTGGACAAGGCAGCCGCCATTTCGCGGGTGCGCCGTCTGCTCCGACCCGGCGGCGTGGTCGGCATCTCCGACGTGACGGTGGAGCCGGGGAGCCTCCCGCCCGAGCTGGACGGAACGGTCGGCATGATGCTGTGCCTGACGGACGCGCAGCCCGCCGACGGGTACCAGGATCTCCTGGAGTGTTCCGGCTTTATCGCGAGCGAGCCGGAGGACCTTTCCGACGAGGTGATGACGCTGCTGGCGGACCTGCGCGGCAAGCTCGCCCTGGGCGCGGCCGTCGGCATGGCCTCGCTGGAACTCACCGCCGACCTGGCCGAAACCGCTCCCGGGTTGCTGGATCGAGTTGAGCAATCGGTATCCCGTGGACAGATCGGCTACTGGCTGTACGTGGGACGCAATCCGTACTGAGCGGCGCCTGCTGTGCTATTATCTCGCCGACCCGACCGGCCATCGCCTTGTTAAATGTTCTTTGACGATCTGCTACCCCTGATCCCCCGCGTGCTCGCGGCGGCGCTGGTCGGATACCTCCTCGGCAGCATCCCTTTCGCCTACCTGGTGGCGCGCCTCAAGGGCGTTGACATCTTCGCCACCGGAAGCCGGCGCGCCGGCACCGCAAACGTCTTCTGGCACGTGGGGCGCCGGCGGGGCATGCTGGTCTTCGCCTGCGACGTCATCAAGGGGGCCCTGGCTGTGGTGGTGGCCTGGATGCTGGGCGTACCCGAGCTGGCGGCCATTGTAGCCGGAGCGGCCGCGATCGCGGGTCACTGGAAGAGCATCTTCACGGGGTTCAAGGGCGGAGACGGCATGGTCGTCCTGGTGGGCGTTTCGCTTGCCTATCTCAATTGGTACATTCTCGTGGGCATTGCCATCGGGATCGTCACCGTGCTGTTGTCTCGCCGGTCGGTGTTCCGATCGTCCATCGGTATTTTCATGGGGTTCGGAGCCATGCTGGCCCTCAACACCCTCCGTGGACACGATTGGGCCGTCATGTTTGGCTTGACCGCCCTGGCCATGGTGGTGATCACCCACAACATCCTGACTCACGCCGACCACCGCCCCGAAAAAGCCGCGATGGTCGATTCCGAACTGCTCATCGAGGACCGGCCCGAGGTTCTCGGCGAAGCCGCCCGCCTCAGCGAAGAGGCGATCCTGCTCGAGGTTCTCCCGCCCGACGAGGAGAGCGAGACCCAGCGGCCGTCGTAAACCGCTTTCTAGCCGCCCTGCCGCTCGTCCCGAATGCGCGACAGGTCGAGCACCCAGCCCAGCATCTCGTCAGATTCCGCTTCGGTGTACAGGCCAGGCTGCAGCCGCACCGCCTCCGATAGCTGCTCCGCGCACCTGGGAATATCTCCCTGGTCCGCGTACAGCCGCGCCGCGTTGTAGTAGGCGGCGGCGAATTCCGGAACCACCGTCTGCGCTTCCAGGTAGTCAGCCAGCGCCGCCTCGGTATCGCCCAGGCTCTCACGTGCGGCGCCGCGGTTGCTCAGAACCTCCGCGAAATCCGGTCGCAGCACCAGCGCGGCGTCGTAGTCGGCGATGGCCTCGGCGAACTTGCCCTGGGCGTCGTGGGCCAGCCCGCGGTTGTTGATCGCCTCCACGTCGTCGGGACGAAGCTCGATGGCTGCGGTGTAGTTCGTCACCGCGTCGTCGTATCGGCCCAGCCGGTAGCAGACCCGGGCCTTGTTGAACCTCGCGTCGGCGTTGTCGGGATTGTGCCGCAGGGCCTCGTCATAGTCGGCCACCGCGCCCTCGCCGTCGCCCAACTCGTCCCGGGCCACGCCCCGGTTCAGGTAGACGTTGGAGATGTCGGGACGCAGGGTCACCACCGCGTCGAAAGCGGCGATGGCATCAGCGTACCGGCCCAGGTTATTCAGTACGATGCCCCGGTTGTAGTAAGCCTGGAGGAACAGCGGGTCCAGGTCAATTGCCGTCGCGTAGTCGACGAGCGCGCCTTCGGGTTCGCCCATATCATCCCGCGCGTTGCCTCTTTGGTAATACGCCGGGGCTGAGAGGGCGTCGATATCCAGCGCCGCGCTCAGCGCATCGACGGCGTCGTGCGGCCTCCTGAGCCGGAGGCAGGTCACGCCCAGGTTGAACCGGACGGCGAAATCGTCCGGCCGTCGCGCCGACATTTCCACGAACACGCGGTGCGCGTCATCGTATCGGCCGATGGCGAAGCAGCCGTTGCCAAAGATGAGGCCCCTCGGACTCCGCCCGGTGGGCAATCCGGAGTCTGCATCGGCCAACCGGTCCAGGAGACCGGCGACCTCCTTCGCATCCTCGCCGGTCAGGCGACCGCCCCGGGGCCGGGGGGTCAGCGCGGCCGAACCCAACCCGTGCCACTCCAGCAGGCCGGCCAACCGGCCCAACAACCTGTCCGCGGTTGCGTCGCTCATGCCCCGACCATCCAACTTCACGCCCGTCCGATCATCGGGCGGGCGCAATGCTGAACCCTACAGCGTCGACACTCGGTCTCCGCCCATCTCGGGACGCAGCGCGATTTGCGCCAGCGCCAGGGCCGAGTAATAGGAGACGGTCATGGTCAGGTCGACGACGCCCCGGTCGCCCAGGAACTCGTGCACGGCGCTGAAATTCTCGTCGGACACGTCCTTCTCACGGATCATCTGCTGTACGAACCGGGCAATGGCGGCCTGCTGGCCCTCCAGACAGTCGGGAGCCTGCCAGGTGCGGATGCCCTCGATGGCCTCGGCGCTCACGCCGGCGTTGGCGGCGGCCACGGCATGGCCGGTCCACTCGATACCGGAATCCCACTCGCGCGCCACCAGGATGATGGCCAGTTCCTTGAGGTCGTCGGACATCGACGACTGGAACCGCAGCGTCGCGCCCATGGACGTCAGGTAGCCGGCGGCCTGCGGGCTGTGCAGCAGGGCTCTGAACTGGAGGCCCACGTCAGCCGACCCGCGGTCCTCGCGGATCCGGTCGTAAATCGCCTGCCCGCCAGCATCCAACTCTTCCCGTGCAACGTAAGGAACCCGTGCCATCTCGAAACCCTCCCGCTGAAACTGGCGACCAGCATACCATAGGCCGAATCGCAGCCGCCCCGCCGCGGTCCCCTCATGCGTACCCACTTTCGTAAATCGTCAGAATCAGGATTTACGGGATTTTATGATTGGGCAGGATTGGGAGAGTTCCATCACACAACGGTTCCAATCCTGATAATCCTCAAATCTTGAAAATCCTGCTGCTTCTGACGTTTCCCCGCCGCAAACTGGGTACGCGTGAGCCTCTGTCGGCACGACGGTTGCGCGCCGTCTTCCGCGCATCTACTATTGCGCCAGCCCCGCATCCGCGCGGCGAGTACAGGCGGCTCACTCGTTGAGGCATGGTCGACCACTGCGATGGTATCGACGCTCAGAAACACCTTCTACGGCTGGTACGTCGTCTTCGGTTGCGCCATGGTGACTCTGGGCGTGTCCGGGGGCCAGTTCTCCTTCGGCGTGTTTCTGCACCCCATGACCGAGGAGTTCGGGTGGAGCCGCGGGACCCTGTCGCTGGCCTTCGGGATCACCTACATGATTTCGGGTCTGCTGCGACCGCTGGCCGGGTACCTGGCCGACCGGTACGACGCAAAGTGGGCTTCCCTCAGCGGCGTGGCCATCATGGGTTTCATGCTGGTGTTGCTGCCCATGGTCAACACCCTGTGGCAGCTGTACCTGGTGTTCGGCGTGATGAGCACCGGCATCACCCTGGGCACCGGGCCCATTCTAACCAAGATCGTCAGCCAATGGTTCCTGACCCGTCGTGGTCTGACGCTGGGCATCACCGGCGGCGCCGGCTCCATGGGCGCAATGCTGCTGGTGCCGGCCACTTCCATCTTTCTGGTTTTGCTCGACTGGCGTGAAGCGTACCTCTTCCTGGGCTTGCTGTTGCTGGTGGTGGTGTTTCCAATCGGGGCGTTCCTGATCAAGAACCAGCCCGGGGACAAGGGCTTGCAGCCCTACGGCCAGCCTCCCGACGGCGCGGGCGGACCGGGCTCCGGCGGACCGCGGAATCCGGCGGCGGCGCAGGACCCCGTCACGTTCGGACAGGCCCTGCGCACCGGGTTCTTCTACCGGTTGACCTTCGGCTACTTCGTTTGAGGTTACTCGATGAGCTTCGTGAATGCTCATTTCGTGACCTACGCCCGTGACCTGGGTTTCTCGCCGCTGGTGGGCGCCGGCGCGTTCAGCCTGATCGGCGCCACGGCCATCGTCGGCTCGCTGCTGCTGGGGCATCTGTCGGACCAATACGGCAGGCGGAGGCTGTTGGCTGCTTCCTACCAGTTGCGCATGGGGGGGTTCGTAGTCGTCCTTCTTTCGATGGGAGTGCCGTTCCTGGGCGTTCCTGCCCTGGGCGTCGTCCCCCTGGTTATCGG
Organism: Dehalococcoidia bacterium; assembly: GCA_022823505.1. Taxonomy (GTDB): domain Bacteria; phylum Chloroflexota; class Dehalococcoidia; order Lucifugimonadales; family UBA3495; genus Bin87. Next base: position 34,042 of record JAJEIA010000024.1, on the reverse strand, counting down.
GATGGTGCTGGTCGGCTTCTCGTGGAACGCGGTGGTTGGGATCACCGCCGCCTACGCCTCAGACGGCTTCGGCACGACCAACCTGGGCCGGATCTACGGGACGATGTTCGCGGTGATGCCCATCGGTTCCGGCATAGGCTCGGCGCTCAGCGGGTATCTGTTCGACCTGCGCGGCAACTACGAGATCGCCATCTGGACCAACATCATCCTGCTGGTGGTCTCCGCCGTGCTGGTGTGGACCATCGGCGACAATCGACCCGGCGCCAGGATCGCCGAGCTCGCCGAGCAGCGCGCTGCCGCATAGTTGGAGAGCCGGAATCATCGAGTACGACCCCGGCCTCGCTCCCGGCGGATGACCGGCATCCCCAAATCGGGTATCCTGCGCCCATGCTCAGCGATCTCTGGGTCATCGCCGCCGCCATCCTGATTTTGGCCGGTCTCCTGGCCAGCCAGTTGCTGCTGATCGTGGTCGGCGTGCTGATCGTGCTCATCTGGATAACGGGCAAGCACTGGCCCCGTTACGCCTTCGGGCGGCTCACCTATCAACGCCGCCTGGCGCGTCGACGGGCCTTCATCGGCGACGTGGTCGACTATTACATCACCGTCGACAATGGCAAGATCCTTCCCATGATCTGGCTGGATATCTCCGACGCCTTTCCCATCGGGCTGCAAACCGGGGGGACGCACCAGCGCGGGGTCGGCGCGGAGGCGGAATTGGACCACCGGATCACCACATCGCTGCTGCCCTACCAGCGGGTGACCTGGCGATACCAGGTGCGGTGCCGCGCGCGGGGCAATCATCGCATCGGGCCGGCACGGCTGCGCAGCGGCGACATGTTCGGCATCTCCGCCGCCGAAAAGCACGTGCCCGACGTTGAATACCTGCTGGTATACCCGCGCATCGTCGACCTGCGCCAGATGATGAACCTCTGGGAGCGCCCCCTGGGAACCAGCCGCGGCCGCCGCCTCATCCAGGACGACCCCAGCCGTTTCGTTGGCCTGCGGGACTACCGACCCACCGACCCGCTGAAGCGCATCGACTGGAAGGCCACCGCCCGCCACGGCAAGGTCGAGGCTCGGGTCTTCGAGCCGGCCGCAACCCGGCACATGCTGATCGCCATGAACGCCCGTACCGGTGACGCCGCCTGGCAGGGCAGCAACCGGCGACTGTTCGAGCGCGCCGTAACCGTAGCCGCCTCGGTGGCCGAGTACGCGGAACGCGAGGGCTACACCTTCGGTCTGGTCAGCAACGCGGTGGCGTCCTATTCCAGCAAGTGGATGTCGGTGCCCGCCGGTGGTGGAAGCCTGCAGCTCGAGGCCGTGCTGGAATCCCTGGCCATGGCCGGCCCCTTCTGGGTCGCCGAATTGTCGGCAGTCCTGCGCACCGAGAGCGACGCCCTGGCCTCCGACGCCACCGTTGTGGTGGTGACCGCCATACTCTCCCGCGCGGTGGTACACGAGACCGAACAGATTCGCCGGCGCGGCCATCGCGTGGTGGTGTTTTACGCCGGAGACGGGCCGCCCGGACCCGCGGCGTCCGAACTGCCGTCGGAGGTACCGGTGTTCCTGGCCGGGTCCAGCCTGTCCAATCTTGAGGACGTCTGGCGGGACGATTGGACGGGCGACCACGCCGCAGAGCCGGAGATGGAACACGCGCGAGTAGAATAGATGTCTGCGCAATTCAGCGTAGGGGCCACGAGAGGTGCATGATGTTACGAGAGCCGACCATCACCCCTGAGCGCGAGGCTTTGGTCGCGCGCATCGTTCGAGAAACCGTCGAGGAACGTTTTGCCGACGACTTCGTTTTCGATCCGATTATCGTGGCTCCAGCCATCGACGAGTGGGGTCCTGATGCTACCGGCGAATCTTATCTCCGCATCATCATTGTCTTTGATGGCGACCAGAAAAAGCTGGACCCGGCTTGGACAGGCAGCTTGATTCGGCGCCTGCGCCCCAAATTGAACGAAGTCGACGTGACTGAATTTCCCAGTCCTTCATGGGTCGAAAAATCCGAGTGGGAAACCATGCTGCGTACCTGGGGCCCCCACAACCCGGAGTCGAGCAGTGACTCCGCGTAATTACCTCACTACCGCCCTGGAATTAGCCCGCGCCGACCAACGGGGTCGTCCCCGGGAAACCAACCTGCGCCGAGCGGTCAGCACCACCTACTACGCGTTGTTCCACTGCCTGGCCGCCTGCTGCGCAAACATGCTGGTGGGTGGGCCCGGCGCCAACCGTAGCCGCCCGGCGTGGCGACAGACGTACCGGGCTCTGCAACACGGCACCGCGCGTCAGCGTTGTCAACAATCTACAGTCGTGGCCCGCTTCCCCAGCGAAATTCAAGACTTCGCAGATCGGTTTGTCGATATGCAAAAGAAGAGGCACTCGGCGGACTACGATCCTTATGCGATGCGCAATCCAATCACTCGTCTTGTAAAATCGGATGTTATTCAAGACATTCGGGTGGCCGAAGGTATAATCCACGGTTTCAACCAATGCTCTGCGAGAGACCGTCGGGCTTTTGCGGTCTACGTTTTGCTGGATCGACGGATCTAACGAATTGACAAGGATCACATCGGTCTTTCTCGTTGGCTGATTAGGATTTATGGGCGTATTTGCTCGTTCCGCTCTCGTCGTCTGCATCGCCCTCTTTCTGGAGGGCTTCGCGGTATATCTCGGCTGCCGCCTGTTCGCCCATGTCATCCGGTTGCCCGACGCCTCCGTTCCATTGGGCATAGCCCTGATCGCAGTGGGGTGGTCGTTCATCCTGTCCTGGTACGTACAGACCATCCGATTCTCTCTGAACCTCCGGGGCGTCATCGGCCTGGGACTCAGCGCGGTGTCGGTGCTGGTGCTGGCCGGCATCAGCATGGGCGCCGGCTGGTTCCCCATCAGCGAGGTTCTTTCCGGCGACCTGCGCACGGCGGCGGCGCTTGGCCTGTCCGCCATCTTCATGCTGCTGCTCTGGTGGCGCGGGACCGCCCTCGCCCGGGACGACGTGACGCTGGACGTGGTCCGCAACGCCTTCGTTCGCGGCGTGGTCGTTGTTATAGTTGCCGTGACCGCCGACACCTTGCTGCCGGTAGCCATCATCCGGCTGCCGTTGTTGTTGGTATTTTTCGCCGCCGGTATGGCCGGCCTGGCCATCAGCCGTTTTGCGGCCGAGGGCGCCGCCGGTCGCATGAACCGGGGGTGGATGCTCGCCATACTGTGCAGCATTGGCGGCGTTTTGCTGCTGGCGGTGATCCTGGGTGCAATTGGCGTGGGCGGACTGGACGACGCCACTCGCGCCATCCTGAAGGGCGCGGCCTTCCTGGGGCTGTGGACGCTGCGTCCCGTTCTGCTGCTGTTGGGGTTGCTGGCGGCCGGGCTGGTGGCCGTGGGCAACTGGGTGTCCGGCCTGTTTGGCGGGGGTGACCTCAGCGGGCTGGAACTGGCCCGGTTACAGATCCAGGAGTTCCACGAAAGCCTGCGGGAGGTGGAGGGTGACGGCCCGCCCAACTTGGTCCTTACGATCATCAAGTGGCTGGCCTTTCTGGCCGCCCTCGCCCTGGCCGGCTGGGTGCTGTTCCGCATGTTCCGACGTCGGAGGCTGGTGGGCGGCGACTACGCCGACGCCGAGGTGCGCGAGTCCATCTTCACCTGGGGAGGGGCCGGACAGGATCTGGCGGACACGCTTTCCGGCTGGATGTCGCGCGCGTCCGGCCTGCGCCGCCGTCGACCGCCGCCGGCCACGCCCCGGGAGGTCTACCACCGCATGCTGGAAGTAGCCAACGCCGTCGGGTTCCCGCGGCGTGGGTCCCAAACCCCGGAGGAACACCATCGGGACGTCAGTGAAACCCTGCCCGACCCGCCGGTGGCGCGGATTGTCAGTGGATTCCAGCACTACTACTACGGCGCCCACTACGAAGTCTCCGACCCGGAAACCATGTCATCCCTGCTGGAAGACCTGGACGAACTCGAGCCTCGTCAATAAACCCGAGGCCGTCTCCCCGGCTTGACTTCGACCGGGCGCCAGGTGGTGGAAAGGGAAACGCGGCTACCGGGGTGGCTCGGAGCCGTACCTGGTTGGATTGGGGTTGCCGGGCTGTTGCAGGAATCGCATCCGCGCCTGCTGCAAGTTGCCCTGGATCAGCTCATCGCCAGGACTCAAGCGGTCGGCGCGCTCCAGGTCATCCACCGCCCGGCGGTATTCGCCGAGGCAGAAGTGGGCGTACCCACGGCAGTTGTAGGCCTCGGCATAATCAGGGGCAATGGCGATGGCGCGGTTGAAGTCGGCAATGGCCCGCCCGTGATCGCCCATAAGACCCCAGGTCATGCCGCGATGGAACCACGCATCCGCCCGATTGGGGTTGATGCGGAGCGCCTGCTCGAATTCGGCCATCGCGTGGCCGAAGTGTTCACGGCGTCTGAGGTCCACACCCTGGATGATGTGTTCCTGCAGCAGGCGCTCGTGAGCGCTTTCATCCGCGGGGGTAGTATCCGCCGGCCGATCTTCGGCAATGGCGCCGGGCGTGGCCGCGCGCCGTACGTCCGCGTCTCCGACGGGAGACAGTGGCGGCATTGCGGGAGGCCCGTCGCTCGGTTCCGGATCCGTTGCCGGTTCGGGTGCGGGCTCGTCGGTGGCGGTTGTCCGGGGCGATGCCGCCCCGTAGCGTCTGAGGCGGAGGCGGTGTTTGGCCCCGTCGATGCGCTTGGCTTCATCGATGGCGCCGACCGCGGCCAGTAGCCGGCCAATGGAGTCCAGCGCGCGGTCCAGATCGTCGTCGTCGAAAGCATCCTGGTGCGCCCAGCGGTTGCGAATTTCACGGATCTCGGACACCAGGCTGCGTTCGGCAGGCCCGAGGACGTCGCGGAACACGTCGTTCCAGCCGACGGCCATCACGCGCAGGGTCACCGCGATATCGCCGGCAATCTCGCCGATGGCTTCGGCGTCGTCGGGAACGTACCGGCCGGCGTCCACGGCCTCCTGCATTTTGCCGGATACGTAGGGTCCCAGCCCGGCGGCCAGCAGTCGCAGGGCCTCACCGACCAGGCTGTGGTTATTGTAGGGCGCAGGGGCAGTCATGAGATTTCATCCAGGTTACCGCCGAGGGGCCAGCGAAAAATCAACTTCCACAGAAATGGTTGATCTGCATTCCTGGCGGCCAACATAGCATGAAGAAACCGGAGCCCGTCGCGTAAAGTCGGCGCGATTTTTGGGCATTGATAAAGGCCCTCCCCTTCACGGAGAGGGCCCTTTGAGGGCATCGCGTCGTGAGGATCGTAGGCGGTACTAGTCCTCGTCCCCGTACTGCTCCTTCAGCATCTCCACCACCGCCGGGTCGGCCAGCGTGGTGGTATCGCCCAGGGCGCGACCCTCGGCCACGTCGCGCAGCAGGCGACGCATGATCTTGCCGCTGCGGGTCTTGGGCAGCTCGGCCGCGAAGTAGATGTCGTCCGGCCTCGCCATGGGGCCGATCTTGCCGGCGACGTGCTGCTTCAGCTCGGTGATTACGTCGTCCGAGCCGGCCACCTGGTCCTTGAGGGTCACGAATGCCACGATGGCCTGGCCCTTCACCTCGTGGCTGCGCCCGATGCACGCGGCCTCGGCCACCTTCAGGTTGTCCACCAGCGCCGACTCCACCTCCATGGTGCTGATGCGGTGGGCCGACACGTTGATCACGTCGTCCACCCGGCCCAGCAGCCAGAAGTAGGATTCCTCGTCCAGCTTGGCGCCATCGCTGGTGAAGTAGATGCCATCGTAGTTGGACCAGTATTGCTGCACGAACCGCTCTGGGTCGCCGTAGATGCCGCGGAGCATGCTGGGCCACGGCTTGCGGACCACCAGGTAACCGCCGCCACCCGGTCCGATCTCGTTGCCCTGCTCGTCCAGGATCGCCGCGTCGATGCCGGGGAAAGGCTGGGTTGCCGAACCGGGCTTCAGCGTGGTGATGCCGGGCAGGGCGGAGATCATCACCGCGCCCGTTTCGGTCTGCCACCAGGTGTCCACCACCGGGCAGCGTCCGCCGCCGATGTGCTGCCAGTACCAGACCCAGGCCTCAGGGTTGATGGGCTCACCCACCGAACCCAGCAGCCGCAGCGACGACATGTCGTGGCGGTTGGGATACTCCTCGCCCCAGCGCATGAAGGTGCGGATGGCCGTGGGCGCCGTGTAGCAGATGGTGCAGGCGTACTTCTCGACGATGGCCCAGAACCGGTCCCGGTCGGGATAGTCCGGCGACCCTTCGTACATCACCGTGGTTGCGCCGTTGGCCAGCGGCCCGTAGATGATGTAGCTGTGGCCGGTGACCCAGCCGATGTCGGCGGTGCACCAGTACACGTCGTCTTCCTTGAGGTCGAAGATCCACTTGCTGGTGGCGTAGGTACCCGTCATGTACCCGCCCGTGGTGTGGACGATGCCCTTGGGCTTGCCCGTGGTGCCGCTGGTGTACAGCATGAACAGCATGTCCTCGCTGTCCATCTGCTCCGGCTCGCAGGTCAGGGGCTGGTCGGCTACCAGGTCGTGCCACCAGACGTCCCTTCCTTCCACCATGGGCACGTCGTGGGCGGTGCGCTTGACCACCACCACCTTTTCAACCGGCGTGTCGCCCTCAATGGACGCGTCGGCGTTGAGCTTCAGCGGGATGATGCCACCGCGACGCCAGCCGCCGTCCGCCGTGATCATCACCTTGGACTGGGAGTCCTCGATGCGGTCCCGCAGCGACTCCGCGCTGAACCCTCCGAACACGATGCTGTGGGGCGCGCCGATGCGGGCGCAGGCCAGCATGGCGATGGCCAGTTCAGGGACCATGGGCATGTACAGCGTGACCCGATCGCCCTTGTTGACGCCGAGGCTCTTCAGCCCGTTGGCGAACTTGCACACTTCCCGGTACAGGTCGCGGTAGGTGTAGACCTGCCAGTCGCCAGGCTCGCCCTCCCAGATGATGGCCGCCTTGTTCTTGCGCGGTCCGTCCAGGTGCCGGTCGATACAGTTGTACGCCGCATTGAGCTTGCCGCCCACGAACCACTTGGCGAAGGGTGCGTCCGACCAGTCCAGCACGGTGTCCCATGACTTGAACCAGTCCAACTCACCGGCGAACCGCGCCCAGAAGGCCTCCGGGTCGCGGCGGGCCTCTTCGTACACCGCCGGGTCCGCGATGTTGGCGTTGGCGGCGAACTCGGCCGGCGGCGGATAGGTCCGGTCTTCCTGCAGCAGGGCCTCAAAAGCGCCGGTATTCTGAGTCATGGTAAGGAACCTCCGGAGCGGGTAACGACAGTGTCAATCACCCGCAGATATTAGCACATCGCCGGCATGGTAAGATTCGCCCATTATGTGCCCCCGGCGCAGACCCGGGCGGAGGAATCCCTCATGACTACAACGACGCTGACGATGTTGGGGATGCCGCCGGCGCGACCGTTCAGCTCCGAAGAGTGCGCCGCTCTGGCCCGCGCCGGCATCATCGACGCGGGGGAGCAGGCCGACGTGCTGGCCGGACGCCGTCGTTTCACTGTGGACGAGTACCTGGCCATGGAGAGGGCGGGCATTCTCCACGAAGACGACCGTATCGAACTGATCGACGGGGAAATAATCATTATGCCGCCCATCGGCGATCCTCACGAGGTCAGCACTGATTGGCTGACCAGACTATTCGTTCCACCTCTAATCGGTCGCGCAATCGTGCGGGTGCAGGGAGCAATCCGCCTGAACGACCGCAGCGCGCCTCAACCCGACATCGCGGTGTTGCGTGAGCGTCCTTTGAGCGAGGTGGGGCCATATTTCCCGCCGGACGTGCACCTGGTCGTCGAGGTCGCGGACAGCTCGCTGGCCTACGACCGGGGCGCGAAACTGGCCAGGTACGCCGCCGACGGCATACCGGAGGTATGGGTCGCCAACCTGCGGGTGCAGGAAGTAACGGCGTACGCCGAGCCATCCGGTTCCGAGTATGCCGCCGTTCGCACCTACCGGGCCGACGAGAGCATCAGCCCACTCGCCTTCCCCGACGTGGTCCTGGCGGTGTCCGACTTCATGCCACCGGCCGGCGAGACATCCTGATGATGCGGAGGAATCCGTGATGACTACAACGACGCTGACGATGGTCGGGATGCCGCCCGAGCGACCGTTCAGCTCCGAAGAGTGCGCCGCCCTGGTCCGCGCCGGCATCATCGACGCGGGGGAGCAGGCCGACGTGCTGGCCGGCCGACATCGGTTCACGGTCGATGATTATGTGGCTATGGAAGCATCCGGCATCCTGTACAAGTCCGACCGAGTTGAATTGATCGACGGAGTGATAATCATTATGCCGCCAATAGGCGACCGTCACGTGGGCGGCACTGATTGGGCAACGACGCTGTTCGTACCACCGCTGATCGGGCGGGCGACGGTACAGTTGGCAGGGCCGATCTATTTGAACGACCACACCGCCCCCGAGCCCGACGTTGCCCTGAAGCGGTGGACCGAGCCAGGTTCCGGCGCAACCGGGCGTGCAACGCCGGAGGACGTGTACCTGGTCATCGAATTCGCCGACAGTTCCCTGGCCTACGACCGGGGCGCGAAGCTGGCCAGATATGCCGCCGCCGGCATACCGGAGGTGTGGGTCGCCAACCTGCGGATGCAGGAAGTCACGGCGTACGCCGAGCCATCCGGTTCTGAGTATGCCGCCGTCCGAACCTACCGGGCCGGCGAGAGCATCAGCCCACGTGCCTTCCCCGACGTGGTCCTGGCGGTATCCGACTTCATGCCACCGGCCGGCCCGGACACCGCCGGAACGCCCTAGACCTGCGTGTCTCCTTCTACGGCAGCGGCCCGTACCACCGCGCGACGATCTCGTCCACCATGGCAGCCTGGGCATCGGACGCATCGGCCTTGAACGCTGCGACGAGGTGGCAGATGCCCAACGCCGTGCCTTCGCAGTCGTCGGAATAGTCCTCAGCCTGCGACTTCAGGTACAGGTTGCGGAACCCCTGCCGGAAGGCCTCTTCGCCCAGGCCATCGTATAAATCGTGGTACAAGCTTTCACCCAGCGAGTAAAAGCACTTGCCTTCGTTGGTCCCGTATTCCGCATCGAGCCCTTCGAGATGGAAGATCTTGTCGGCGGACGCGCAGGGATTTCGGGTGGTTTCCATGGGCTTGTCGACACGAGTGTGCTCGGAAACCGAACCGAGAAAATCAGCCGCGCCCTCATTTAGCCACTTCTGACCACCGCCTCTCCAATAGTAATGTCCGACCTCGTGGGCGATGTGAAAGGGCGTTCGGTGCCAGGACCAACCGTTTTCCACGTCGTAGTGCAATTTTGAAGCGATATGCGTCCCAAAATGCTGACCTCCCGCGGTAGCTCGTACGGCATCGTCAAAGTAATATGCAACGTAGTTGGTCGGCAGGGGCACGCCCATGAATTCTTCGATTGTACGCAAGCTGTGTTCGAGGAAGTCCATGCTGGGCGTGATCTGATCGCGTATGCGTATCATGGTCAGCAGCACTTCGCCGGACAACGGCAGTTCGATAGCACGCTCCTGCACGTACACTCCGGCCCCGCGCAGCAACACTTCGACCGATTCTGGACGGTACGAATAGGTGCCTCCTAATAAAGTTACAATCTTGGCTTCTTCGTCGGTGATACCGTCGTCGATCGTCGGATGCGACATCACGTCCAGCAGTACGTCTGTCCCAAAGTCGCCCAGCCGTTCCAACGACCTCACGGCATGAACGTCGGGACTGGTGACGTCGTCGAGGAAAGGCATATCCAGAATTCGCAACGCGGCTTCGGTAGCTGCCGATTGTTGCTCTTCATCATCACTCACCCGCGCTGTCCAATAGAGATACTGGATAACCCTTGCCTCATCGGCGGTAATGTCATCGTGCATCCATGACTTCTCCAGCAGTTTGTTGGTTAGCGGGCGCACGTTCCGGTCCGCGAAGTAGAAATACCTGATCGTTCTACCCTCGGGCGCCGTGATTTCGTCTCGGGCCCACGGCATCGCCAACAGGTCGTCAGCCTGCCCATAGGCGTGTCGTGCCAACCATCGGAACCCGAAAATCGCGTCGGTCTCCGCCGGCGTGATGCTGTCTCCCACCCACGGCAATTTGATCAACTCTCCGAACACATCCGGATACCAGCGTGCCGCTCCAATGAGCAATTCAGCCGCTTCCTGCTCGGACTCGTCCACGCCGTCGGCCACCCACGGCAGCGCCCGTAGTTCCATGGCCCTGGGTCGCTTGTTTTGGTCCAACCATGCCCCGTTCTCCAAGTCCTTGATCGGGCTCGGCGGCGCGGGAGTGCTCGTGGGACGCGGCGTTATCGTTGGCCGAAGCGTCCGAGTGGGCACCGGCTCGGGCGTACCCGTCGGCTCGGGCCGGGGCGTGTACGTCGGCGCCGGCGTGTTGGTAGGTGGTACGGGTGTCTCGGTCGGCTCCGCTTTGGGGGTTGGCGTCGGCACATCCGTCGCCGTCGGAGCCGGCGTCGCTGGCTCGGTCGGCGACACGGCAGCGGCCGTCTCCGGCGTCGCGGTGGGCACGGCCGGCGCGGGCTGCGGAGGCGTGCACGCCATCGCCAACCCCAAACCGGTCAGCGCGATGACAATCCCGACGGCCATCCTGCCAAACAAGCTTTGCAGCATAATCCCGCAGACCTCCCGGCAGTATGCCGCATCATATCACCCGCACGCTATGGCAGCGGCTCGTGCCTTATAATGCCGCCCGCCGGAGGTTCCACCATGTCACTGATCCTGACCAACGCCAACCTGATCGACTGCGTTACGGAGGGCGTCACGCCGGACGCCACCGTCGTCATTGATGACGATCGCATCGTGGAAGTCGGCGCTGGCTCCGCCAAAGCCCCCAGCGCCACCGTGATCGACCTGCGGGGCGCGTACCTGCTGCCCGGCCTGTGGGATGTGCACATCCATCCCGAGTATCCGGTCCCGCCCGGCACCACCGTGGCCCAGGAGACCGCCAACTTCGGCCGCGCCCTTTCGCTGGCCCTCACCGAGGGTGGCGTCACCGCCGTGCGCTGCGGCGGAGCGGCCCACTTCATGGACGTGGCCTGGAAGCGGGCCTTCGACTCCGGCGACGTGGTTGGCCCGCGCGTCTTCGCCTCCGGCTACTTCCTGACCACCACCGGCGGCCACTTCCTCACCTCCGGACAGGCGCGGGAGTGCGACGGGCCCTACGGCTTTGTCCAGGCCATCCGGGAGCAGATCAAGAACGGCGTTGACCACATCAAGCTGAACCTCACCGGCGGCATCATGGGTCCCGACTGGGACCGCCATTGGCACTCATTCTTCCTCGAGGATGAGCTCACCGCCGCCTTCGCCATTGCCCGGCAGCGGGAGTTCCCGGTCATGGCGCACGCCGCCAACCCCGACGCCGTCAAGTCCGCCCTCCGCTTGGGCGCCCACACCGTCGAGCACGGCTACATCATGGACGAGGAGTGCATTGCGTCCCTGGCCGAGTCGCCCACCTGGTACGTGCCCACTCTCGCCATTTCGCACCTGACCCAAGGCCAGGCGCAGAACGACTACGAGCGACGTTGGCTGGCCCAGCGCAACATCGCCCAGGAATTGCAGTGCCGCGCCGACGCCGCATCCGACGAGCACGCCCACTGGTTCCGCCGGGCCCTGGACTCCGGCGCGAAGATGGCCCTGGGCTCCGACATTCGCCCCCTGCGCGAGGCCGCCCTGCTGGAGATGGGCCTGTGGGTCCGCGACGGCGCGACCACCTGGCAGACCCTGGTGGCTGCCACCCGCAACGCCGCAGAGCTATGCCGCGTCGGGGATCAACTGGGCACCGTGGAAGCCGGCAAGCTGGCCGACCTGATCGTCGTCGCAGCCAACCCCCTGGAAGACATCAACAACCTGCGCCAGCTCCGGCTGGTGATCAAAAACGGCCGCGTCGTCTCCGACAAACGGCCGGCGTAGTTCAAGCAGCCGATTCCGTTTGGGAAAGGCGTTCGGATGGACGCCACGGCTTCGCCGCCGGTTCCACATCCACGCGGTCGAGACGATAGACCTTTCCGTACTGTGCGGCGGTCTCCAGATCCCCGCCTAGCAGGGCCCGGTACGCGGCTTGGGAACGGGCAGAATCGGCTAACGGGATCCCTGCTCCCCAGGGTGAACCTGGGTGGGAGAACTCGATCTCCATTTCCACCACGTAACCGTTGGATTCGACCATGAGAGTGCGTGCACGCGGGTATTGAGACTCTGGTACCGTGATGCCGTCCAGATCACTCGTAACCGGGGTCATCTTGTACAGGTCCCCATAAGAAGCGGCGAAATCGAGATATTCTCTTTCCAGGGCTTGGCGAATGTCTTCAATGCGGTCCAAATCGAAAACACGAACCAATATACCCCGCGGATGGTCGGGATCTATCAGTACCTGTTCCATGCGAACTGCGTATCCCTTGTGGTAGACCATCCGGTGGATGATCTCTTTTTCGTGGTGTTTCATGGGCGTCGCCTCGTGATTAGATCCGCATCCCATCGATCATCTGGACGGTACGCCGTTATAACCCAAGCCAGGTTCACGCTGTCCGTTCTGGTGCCCCATACCACATGGAGCGGTAACCCATCCTGATCATATTGTAGTAACAAAATGCTGGGACCGATGTCATCCGGTGGATATTCCTCAACCACAACAGCATCTGCCAACCCATGCACCAGGTCGGCATCATGCATTCCGCGCTCGTCGCGTCGAAGCCCTCCGTGCTGACTGGGTTGCCACCGCCCGGCGGCGACCAATGCCTGAATTTGCTCCAGCAGTCCCGGCACGGATCGCCGCCGGATCCGCGGCTACAGTATCGCCACCGGGTTCACCGGGGAGCCGGTGCCGCCCACCACGCGCAGGGGGTTGATGGTCAGCATGAACTCCCACCGACCCTCCTCGGCGCAGGCCTCGGCCAGCGGCTGCAGCAGGGCGTTGTCCAGCAGGCCGATGCCGTAGGCGAAGATGCTCCCGTGTACCGACCACGGCAGGTCGTAGCCGTTCGGGGTGTGATCCATCATGTCCCACACCAGCACGCAGCAGTCACTCTGGCGGATGAACTTCAGGCACGACGCGTGGAGACCCGGACGCTGGGTCGGGTCGCTGCCCCAGATGGCATTGCCGTCGGCGTTCCACTTCTCGCGGCCGCCGTAGACCACCAGCGCGTCGCCCGGCTCCATCTGCACACCCTGAGCGTCGCAGATGTCCTGCAATTCCCAGCCGTGGATGGGCGTCTCTTGGGTTACGTAGTCGGTGCCGCGGTGCCGCGGCACGTCCAGCAGCACGCCCCGCGTGATGATCCCTTCCTTCCAGTGCTCCACGGAGCCGTATTTGGCACCGTCGAACTGGATCATCTCATTGGGATCCTTGCCGTTCCACATGCCGTTGTGGTCCCAGACGTGGCACAGCGCGTCCAGGTGGGTAGTCGCCGTGCCATGGTAGGAGATGCCGTAGTAGTCGGTGGACATGCCGCCGCCCGGTTCGCGGGGGCCCTTGCGCATGTAATGGATAGCCGGGGTCGGGTTGTTGGGCGCGGGCGTCACGGGAAACTCCCGGCTCAGCGATACCGCGCGGCCGGTCTTGATCAGGCCGGCGGCCCGCAGGCGCTTCGCGTCGTCAACCATGTTGACCGCGCCCTTTTGGTCGTCGGGACCCCAGCGGCCCCAGTTGGTGTCGTCCTTCAGGTAGCCGAGGACTTCCTCTTTGCTGGGCGCTTGTCGGTTGGTGGTCATGTGCGTCCCTCCGTATCGGCGCGATCCGTGTCACGCCGGTTGCGTTCGACGCAAGGTTGCCACCATGCGATGGGAATGGCAAGTTACGGGGATGGATTTACACCCCCGAGCCGCGGGTCACTCTCCCTGCAACCTGCGCAGCTCCCGCTCTTCCATGCCGCCGACCACGGAGTTCCACCTGGTGTACAACAGCACAACCGCACCGTGGACAATGATGCCGGCTCCCCAACCCAGCATGGGCCAGTAGAACCACAGGTGCTCCGGCACGGTCAGAAGGTTAACCGCCACCAACAGCACGTTGACCACGACGTACACGGCAAGGTGCACGAAGAAGGAGAGTTTGGCAGCGACGCGGTCCCGGGCCTGTTGCCTCAGATCGGGTTCCGCATTGCGGGCCGTATCGTTCATGGCTGCCTCCGTCAGTTTCGGTCGTGCCAGTCCCGACCGTGGTAGCAGGCCTCCCAGAACTGGTACTCGTAGCGCAGGGTGGTACGGAAGATGCGCTCCAGGTTGGCCGCTTTGGTGTCGCTGGCCCGTTGGCCGGCGTCGTTGAGCCGCTCGGTGAACCAGGCCACCACATCGCCGAGCACGTCGGGGCTGTGGATGTCGATCCAGCCCTGGTACACGGCGTTGTTGGGCTGCGCGCCGGAGTTGATCAGCCGCTCAGCCCAATCCAGATAAGTGCCCTCGGTGACATAGAACAGGGCGATGAGGTCGTCGAAGTCGCCCTCCAGCGCCGTCCGCACCATGAAGTCGCCGAAGCCCTGGGTCACCGGGTTGGCCTCGGTTTCCAGGTACTGCTCGGCCGTGACGCCCAGGTCGTGGAACCCGTTGAGGAACAGGTCGTTCTCGGCGGACAGGAAGTTGGACAGAAATCCGTTGAGTATCTTTCCGGCCTCGTAGTCCGGCGCCGCTTTGGCAATGGCAATGGACGTGAGCTTCACCAGGTCCTTGCAGAAGACATAGTCCTGCCGGAAGTAGTTGCGGAACCTGGCGATGTCCAGGCTGCCGTCGCCCATCTCCAGCACGAAGGGATGCGTGACCATCGCCTCCCACTGGTCGTGATACCTGGTGCGGAGTTCGTCTGCGAGTGGCATGGTTGCTCCTCATAAGGAGTACGTCAGAAGCTGGATTTGCAGGATTAAGAGATTTTCAGGATTACATGGCCGCAATCCGGTAAATCCTCTAACCCAGCTTATCCTGCTGCTGACATTACACTTGCGACAATCATCACGCCGATTCCGCCAGGCAGCCGAAGAACCGGTCCATCATTCCCTTGGCCACCGAGCCCATCATGCGCTGGCCGACCCGGGCTACGGCGCCGCCCACCTGGCCGTCGGTGTCCACGTGCAGGTCGGTTCCGCCATTGGTCCCCGGAATCAGCGTCACGCTGGACACGCCGTTGGCAAATCCCAGATTGCCGGAACCCTCGATGGTCATCTTGTAGGAATGGGGTGGGTCCAACTCGGACAGCGCCACCGTCGCCGTGAAGTTACCGCTGATCGGGCCCACGCGGATCGTCGCGCTGGCGCGGTAGCGGTCCGGCCCATCGGGCTCGATGCTGCGGCATCCGGGGATGCAGCCGGCCAGGACGTCGGGATTCATCAGCGCGTCCCAGACGGCCTGCGGTTCCTTGTCGAAATGGTAATCAGCGGAAAGTTCCATGGCGCGGCGATTATAGCAGCCTCTGCGCTTTCAGATTTACCGCGACTGCAACAACGGGTCCGACGTGCGCATCCAACGCAACCCGCTTGCCGAGCGACAAGTCAGTTGTCAGATGCCGCCGGAGCCTCGGCCGGACCGACCCTGGACTCCGGTTCGGGGCGCGGGGTCTCTTCCTTCTTCGCCGGAAAAACCGCCCGGAACAACCCATAGATCAGACGCAGCACCAGCTCCAGGGCTACCACGAAGATCAGGTAGTAGAAGATGGTCTCCCGCTGCTCGTTGGCCTGCCGCAGCACCGCGATCGAGGCGTCCACGTTGAAGAATGACGTGTCGATCAGGAAGATTGCCAGCACCGCGAAGGGCAGGATCTTCGCCAGGTCCCGGGACAGATCCTCGTTGTAGTACGCGGAGATGCGAATGGTGCTTACGGTCGCCAGGGCTATCAGCAGGATCTCGGACAGGTTGCGGTTCTCTGACAGGAACGCGAGCATCAAGGTCAGGACGGCGAACCAGAAGAGTGCAAAGGCGGGGAACAGGACGATATACCTGGCGGCATACCAAATGAGAAATATGATGTCCCAAACCACCGGGAATGCGACATTGTCGTTCTTGCTCAGATCCAGGGTGAATATGTCACGCCCCGCGATGAAACGGTAAAACTTGAAAATGAAGATGGCATAGACGGCCATGCCCAGCACATAGGCGCCCACCGGCCACAGCAACCGCGCGGCCTCGCCCACGCTCACTCCCGTGGGAAAGAAACTGTTCAGATCACCGGGCGGCATTCCTACCTCGTCAAGCCAGATTTCATCAGCGTACGTCCGCCATCAGAACCGCGTTCAGCAGCACCTGGGCCCCGTTGGCGCAGTCCTCGGGGGTGCTGTACTCCGCCGGCGCGTGGCTGATGCCGTTGACGCTGGGCACGAACACCATGGCCGCCGGCGTTATCGCGGCGATGGCCTGGGCGTCGTGGCCGGCCCCGCTGGGCAGGCTGACGTGCTCCAGACCCGCCATTTCCGATGCGTCCGCAATCAACTGCTGCATGTTGCCCGATATGGGAACCGACGGGGTGTTGCGCTGGGCCGTCACCGTGATGGCCACCTGCTCGGCATGGCCCACTTCCTCGGCGGTGCGGCGCAACTCCACCTCGGCTCCGGCCAGCGATTCCATGCGCTCGTCCCGGAACTCCACACCCATCTGCACCCGTCCCGGGATCACGTTGCCCGCGTTGGGATGCACGTCCATGGAGCCCACCGTGCCCACCCGGCACACCTCCATTTCGCCGGCGATGCGTCGCACGGCCAGGGCGATCTGCGCCGCCGCCGACATGGCGTCCCGCCGTAATGCCATGGGCGTGGTGCCGGCGTGGTTGGCCTCGCCGACGATGTCCACGTGATACACCGAGCGTCCGGTTATCCCGGTCACCA
Source organism: Dehalococcoidia bacterium (assembly GCA_022823505.1). GTDB lineage: Bacteria > Chloroflexota > Dehalococcoidia > Lucifugimonadales > UBA3495 > Bin87. Next base: position 17,261 of record JAJEIA010000024.1, on the reverse strand, counting down.
CTCCGATGGGGAACCCGCCCCGATGCAGGGTCGGTCCCTGCTCGATGTGGAGTTCAAAGTAGCACGCGAACTCCTCGGGCCGGCGGCGCGCCGTCTCGACGCGGGAAATGTTGCCGCCGATGTTGGGCAGGGTATCGGTCAGGGTCGCGCCATCGTCGGCGACGGCGGCGAAGTCCTCTGGCTCCCACAGCCCGGCAACGGCGCGGCTGCCCAGCAGCCAGCGGTGGAAGCTGGTGCCCTCCTCGTTGGTGAACACCATCACCTCGATGGGATGCCGCGTGGCGCGCCCGGCATCGCGCAACGCCTCCACCACCTCGATGGCGCCGATCACGCCCAATGCGCCGTCGTAAGCGCCGCCGCTGGGAACCGTGTCGGTGTGGGATCCAAGCACGATGGCGGGCAGCGTGGTATCGGAGCCTTCCACACGGCCGATGATGTTTCCAGCCGGGTCGATGCGGACGGACATGCCGGCGCCCTGCATCAGGCTGCTCACGTAGTCGCGGCCGGCCACGTCCTGCCGGGAGAACGCCACCCGCTGCATCCCGAATTCGTCGCGGCCGATTGCGCCCAGCGCGTTCAGGTGGTCGTTCAAGCGGGCGGAGTTGATGGCGGCGGATGCCGGTGTAGATGTCATGTTGCCTGCCGTTGTCCCGTGGTTGTGATCGGGTGTCAATGGTTACTGACGTGTTTATCGCGGTTTCCGTCGAGAACGGCGATCCGGGCCGCGGAAGGGGCTTTCGATGAACTCGCCCACCTTCAGGGTTCCGAGAATATCGTTCCAGGCGGCCTTGGCGCGGTCGGCGTGATCGTCCCAGTAGTCCATGGCGATCATTGCCAGCAGCGCCGCCTGGGTCTTCATCGCGTAGCACAGCCGGGTGTGGGCCGGGCGTTTTTCCACCGGGTCGATGAAGTCCATCTCGGCCCACACGATGGTGGTGCCGTCCAACCGCAGCGTGAGGGGGTTGCCGACCCGGGTGGGGACGCGCTCGTCGGTGGCGAGGTTCTTTTTCAGCCAGTCAGCGATGGGCGGCTCGTCCCAGGGCTGCAACTGCGACCAGTCCACGTCGGGCCGGGCGGCCGCCAGCGGCATCACGCGCACGTCAAGCCGAATGTCGGCGTCCGCCTCCGGTTTCCGGTCGTAGAACAGGAAGGACCGGGAACCCTTGGGGATGTCCAGGATCCAGGTGTTCGGCACCTCGAATCGAACCGCTCCCTGGTTCGCCACGAAGACGCGGTTGCCGGGCTTCGCCGTCCAGCCGTGATCTTCGGGCAGGTTGAACTCCTGCCGTTCCCATCTCATGCCCATTGCCGCTCACCTCGCCGTTGAAATCGCCGGTCACCTAACTGGAGGTCTCCAGCAAACGCACCACCTCGTCGCCCACCTGCTGCGTGCTGGCGTTGCCGCCCAGGTCTCCGGTGACGACCCTGCGCTCGTTCAGCGTCTGCAGCGCTGCCGCGTTTACCCGGTCAGCCGCTGCAGACTCTCCGAGGTGGTCCAGCATCATGGCGACCGCGAAGATCGTGGCCAGCGGGTTGGCCAGGCTCTTCCCGGTGATGTCGAAGGCCGCGCCGTGGACCGGCTCGAACATCGACGGGAACGTGCCCTCCGGGTTGATGTTGGCGCTGGGCGCCAGTCCCATGCTGCCGGTGACCACGGCGGCGATGTCGGACAGAATGTCGGCGAACAGGTTCGACGCCACGATCACATCGAAGTCCTCCGGCCATCGCACCAGGTCCATGGCCGCCCGGTCCACCAGCAGCGATTCGGTTTGCACCTGGGGATACTCCGCCGCCACGTCCTCAAACACCTCATCCCAAAACACCATGCTGAACGCCTGGGCGTTGGACTTGGTCACCGAGGTCACCTTGTTCCTGCCGCCGCGACGGACGCTGTGCTCAAAGGCGGCGCGGATGATCCGTTCCGTGCCGCGCCGCGTGAAAATCCCGCTCTGGATGACGGTTTCATGGGCCGTGCCGGCGTACAGCCGGCCGCCCACGGGGGCGTACTCACCCTCGGTGTTCTCGCGGAAGATGACCATGTCCACGTCGCCGGCGGCTTTGCCAGCGACGGGCGACTCAACGCCGGGAAACAGCACGGCCGGCCGTACGCAGATGGCCTGGTCGAACGCCCGGCGCATGGGCAGCAGCAGACCCTGCAGGGTCACGTGGTCGGGAATGTTCGGATCGCCCACCGCACCGAACAGGACCGCGTCGCTGGAGGAAAGTTGCTCCAGCCCGTCCTCGGGCATCATGCGGCCGGTCTCACGGTAGTAGTCGCTGCCCCACGGGTACTCGGTGGCGCGGAAGGAAAGTCCGTCGGTCTGCGCGGCAACGGCGTCCAGCACCTTGCGTCCTTCGGCTATAACCTCCGGCCCGATGCCGTCGCCGGCGATGACGGCCAGGTTGTATTCGGCCATTTTGGCTCCTCTGCGGTTAAGTATCCTGTGTCACGAGCAGTCTAGCCCGGCCCGCCGGGGATGTCTATTGCATCGGGTACAATGCAATTAGGCCCATTGCATACCTACGGGAGACCGCTGCCATGACCGCGCCGAAACAAGACCCGCCCGCCGACTGGCAGCGGATTGTCTGCGATCCGGAAATACTGGATGGCAAGCCGACCATCAGAGGCACCGGCATCGCCGTGGCGCTGGTGAACCAACTGCTGTGGAGGGGATATACCCTCGAAGCCATCATCGACAACTACCTCCACGTTACGGAGGCGGACGTCGAGGCTTGCCGCCGCTACGGGGAAGAGCAGCGGGAACGCGAATACGCAGAGTTCGTCAGGAAAACCCCGAAGCGGACGCCGGAGGAGGTTGCCGATTGGCGCGACCGTATCGAATGCGTTCCCGGGAGATTGGGCGGCAAGCCGGTGATCGTGAATACGCGGATTTCGGTGGAACTGGTGACGGATCTGCTGCGGGGAGGGCGTACCGCAGCGGACATCGTTCGCAGGTATCCGCACATCCGGGTGGAGGACGTTGACGCCTGCGCGAAGTACAAAGCGACGGGGGCGAAACTGTCCAACTTTACCTGGGCCGATTTGAATGCCTTGATGGATGCCGACGAACTGCGCAGATCGGGAGGATACTGGCCGATGAAAATATGGTGAGTCTGGTAGTCGATGGGCTGCGGGCTGCCCGCCACGATGTACGTTGGGTTCGCGATACCAACCCCAGCGACCCGGACCACGACCTGCTGGAGTTGGCGACGCGGGAACGACGGACCCTGATTACCTATGACACCGACTACGGAGAGTTAGTGCGCCTCCGAGGGATGCCGGCACCCTATGGAGTCCTCCTGTTCCGGATTCACGATGATGTTCCGGATGAAGTGGAAGCTCAATTCATCATCGACAGCGTCAAGGCTTGGGACGAATGGCCGCCCGGCGTATGGACGATACAGATACGGCACAGCGAATAGGGGCGAATAATCATTCGCCCCTACGTGGATGCATAGTTAGTATGTCCGGCTACACGTCCCGCTCAATCGGCGCGCCGACGATGCTGCCCCATTCGGTCCAGGAGCCGTCGTAGTTGCGCACGTTGTCGTAGCCGAGCAGCTCACTGAGCACGAACCAGGTGTGGGATGACCGCTCGCCGATCCGGCAGTAGGCAATGGTCTCGCGGCTGCCGTCCACACCCTTGTCGCCGTAGAGGGCGCTCAGCTCGTCGGCGGACTTGAAGGTGCCGTCCTCGTTGACCGCCTGCCCCCATGGTATGTTGGCCGCGCCGGGAATGTGGCCGTTGCGCTGGGAGCCTTCCTGGGGCAGGTTCGGCGGGGCGTTCAGCGCGCCGGAGAACTCGTCGGGCGAGCGCACGTCGACCAAAGAGTGGCTGCTGCTGTTCACGGCCTGCAGCACGTAGTCCCGCAGGGCGCGCAGGTCGGTGTTCTCCGTGGTGATGCCGTAGCTGGTGGCGGCGTAGGACGGCACGTCGGTGGTGGTAGGCCGGTTCTCCGCCAGCCACAGGGCGCGTCCGCCGTTCATCAGTTTCACGTCCTGGTGTCCGTAGTAGCGCAGCTGCCAGAAGGCCCAGGCGGCAAACCAGTTGTTGTTGTCGCCGTACAGGATGATCGTGGTATCGGGACCAATGCCGCTGCCGCTCAGCAGCGCTTCCATCTCGCCGCGGGAGACGATGTCCCGTGCGACGTTCTGCTGAAGCTGGCTCTGCCAGTTCCAGGTGACGGCGCCGGCGATGTGGCCCTGCTCGTAGGCGGAAGTGTCGACGTCGACTTCCACCAGCCGCACGTTGGCGTCGCCGCCGTGCTCAGCCACCCATTCTGTGGTCACCAACGATTCGGGATGCGCGTATTCAGCCATGGTTACACCTCTCCTTATTGGGAATTGCGGTTGGGACGGTGTTTCGTTGTCTGTCATCTCCGGCCTTCGCGGCCGGCTGGCTCATTATACACAGCGGATCGCGCGCTCTCAGGTTGGGATTTATTCCAGCAACAGGAAATCCTTTCGTATCCGATCCAGGAACGCCGCGTCGGTTTCCGCCATGTCACGGAGTTCCACGATGATGGGCAGGTCGGATTCGTCGAAGTCCTCGTCCAAGCTTCCCATTACGGACCCGGGGATGCCCTTGCCCCGATTGTCCAGCATCAGATCCAGGTCGGAGTAACGGCGGGCGCGGCCCTTGGCCCGCGACCCGTACACCCATATCGTGGCATCCGGCAAACGCCGGCGGATGATTTCCAGGACCAGCTGTTGATGCGCTTTCGGCAGGTCGATAGCGCGCGCTGCGTCATCCGCCATCGGCTATCCCCCGCTCTATGGCAGTCAAGAGCGCTCGCGCATCGGCGGCAAATCCGGGGATTCGTCGGGCGATAGCTTCCGCCATCGGTTCGCTGTACGCGTGAACCGTCCGGTTTCGGTTGTTCACATGCTCCATCCAATTCGCGCATTCGGAAATCAACCCGAGATCCGCGGCTTCGCGGAGACGGCGTCGCGGAGACATGCGGTTGGTGTCGCGTACACCTGCTACATGTTGGAGGTACCGTCCGAGGACGGAAACTGCTGCTTCGAACGCAACGGTAAATCGCAGGATTACGGAATCTCGAATGAAACTGCTGTGGGGCTGGGCCTGACGCTCCAGCAAAGCTTCGTCCAAACGAGCCAGGGCGTTTCGGAAGACTGCAATGTCTAGTTCGGTTTCCACGGGGACGGCGAACGCGCGATCGAGCGGTTGTTGGCATGGTGACGGAGGCCAGCATAGCACAAGGAACTTGCCGCTCCCGAGCCCACCCGCCGGCCAGCGCCGATCTAAAGGCTCGGTACATTACGGCCAGCCGCGAAACATAAAAGTAACGCATTCGCAATAACTTTTTAATCGCCGCGCAACGGACGGTTAACACCCTGTCACTAATCTACGGCTCGTCACATACCAACGGGACGCCGGTCCACAGTGTTCAGGTCACACGCTGCGTGACGACGCCTCAAATTCGGAAGGAGGCACACATGATATCGGCCACGAAATCAATCTTAGGCAACGGAGTGCTTACTCACAGCGTCGCCGCGGTGCGGGAGTACCCATTCTCGCTGCGGCGGACGCTGCTGGCATTGGCAGTCGGCCTGTTCGCCATCGGCCTGCTGGCGACGTACAACGCGGTTTTCGCGCAGGGTGACGGACCCACCACCGAGTGGCTCAACGGCTACGCCGACAACATAGTGACGGTGGTCGCCGCCGCCCTGGTCTTCTTCATGCAGGCCGGCTTCGCCTTCCTGGGCGCCGGTCTGATCCGCTCCAAGAACACCACCAACTACCTCACCAAGTCATTCATGGACTTCGCCATCGCGTCGCTGGGCTTCTGGGCCTTCGGCTTCGCGTTCATGCTGGGCGACACCGCGGGCGGGTTCATCGGCCTGACCGGCTGGTTCCTGACCTCCGGCGACTACGTGGGCTGGATCTTCCAGATGGTGTTCGCCGCCACCGCTGCGACAATCGTCGCGGGGGCCATGGCCGAGCGCACCAAGCTGCAGACCTACCTGGCGTACAGCTTCATCGTCTCCGCGCTGATCTACCCCATCTACGGACACTGGGTCTGGGGCGGCGGCTGGCTGGCCAACATGGGCGCCCTGGACTACGCCGGTTCCGGCGTGGTGCACGCGGTGGGCGGATTCGTCGCCCTGACCGGCGCGGTGGTGGTCGGGCCCCGCATGGGCAAGTTCGTCAACGGCGTGGCGCAGGAGCTGCCCGCGCACAGCACCCCCTTCGTGGTGGTGGGCACCTTCATCCTGTTCTTCGGCTGGTTCGGCTTCAACATCGGCTGGGGCGACGACATCGGCCTGAACGCGGTCAACACGCTGCTGTCGGGAGCCACCGGCGCGGTCGTGGCAATGTACATAACGCTGATCGTGAAGGGCAAGGCCGACATCCTGATGGCGTGCAACGGCGCGCTGGCCGGCCTGGTGGGCATCACCGCGCCCGTGAACTTCGTTGATCCCTGGGCCGCCGTGGTCATCGGCGCCATCGCCGCGCCCATCATGTACGGCTCGGTGATGCTCATGGAGCGGGTCCTCAAGATCGACGACCCGGTGGGCGCCATCAGCGTGCACGGCGTGACGGGTCTGTGGGGCCTGCTGGCCATTGCGATTTTCGCCAAGGACGGCGGCCTGGTGGGCGGCAGCGCGTCGCTGCTGGTGCCGCAGATCGTGAGCATGGTGGCGGTGGTCGTGTGGTCGCTGGTCACCGGCTTCGCGCTGTTCTTCCTGCTGAAGTTCACCATGGGCGTGCGCGTCAGCGAAGAGGAAGAGATGCAGGGGCTGGACATCTCCGAGCACGGCATCCAGACCTACCCCGAGTCGTACGCCACCAGCTAGGGCTTCAATACGACATTTCCTCTCCTCATTGCGAGGGCCGGGGGTTGTGGCCACCTCCGGCTCTCGTATTTCAATGAATCAGATCAGCCGGACCACAAAACCCCACAGCAGATAGTACTGCCTGCTGCATTCCAGGCGACGCACAGCGCCTCCGGATACCGGCGGTACTCCCAGTGCGGGTGTGGGATGTTCCATAGCTGACATACGGCGGCTGAGGATGCCGCACCGTGTCCCAATTGACTCGTAGAGTATGGCAGTCTATTTTACGGTTATCTTTTCGATACATCCCAAGAGAAGCGAGTTTTCGTCCGTATATTGGTACGTATGGAGCGATCTGTGGCATGACCTATTGATGCGCACCAATTTTTCGGATTTCGGAGGTTCTGACATGAGGCACCAACGGCTCCCATCACCTCGACTGTTCGTTTTCGCATCACTGGCTCTTGCCCTGGTAATCGCGGTAGCCTGCGGAACAGCAGGGGAAGCGCCCGCCGCGGCTCCGGCGGTTCCGCAGGCTACCGAGGTGCCCGCTCCCGCCGCGGCTATGGCGGAAAGCACTCCCGTCGCGGCCCCAAGTTCGGGAGAGTCAAGTGTCGCGGCTACCACCGTGCCCGAACCGACGGCCATGCCGGACACCTCGGCCATGACGGCGCCCAGAGGGACTTTGACATTCGGTTTGCCCCTGGTCCCTCCGTTCCACGTTTTCCCGACGGTGACGGAAGGGGCCGGGTATCACCACAACGGTTTCACCACCTCGGAGACCCTCGTTCACATGAACGAAGACCGTGAGATTGTTCCCCGGCTGTTCAAGGAATGGAGCGTCGCTCCGGACAACGTCACCTGGACGTTCAAGCTGCAGGAAGGCGCCCAGTTCCACAAGGGCTACGGGGAACTGGATGCGGAGGGGGTCATCTGGAGCATGATGATCAGCGGCGGCAAAAGCTCCCGGGTGGGCTATAACGCCCATATCCGCAGAATCTGGGGAGTCGCCGGAGACGTCAAGGAAGGCAAAACCGTCACCGATATCCTCGACGAAGGTCGGGTAAAGGCGATCGACAAGTACACCATCGAGCTGAACACCGGGACGCCGCAATACGACACGCTGAGCCTGCTTGCTTTCCCGCACGTCAACATCATAAGCAAGCTCCAACTGGAGGATGTGGGTGTGGACGAGGCGAGCCGGAACATGTCCGGAACCGCCCCATGGGAGTTCCAGGAGCACAAGAGCGATCAGTTCACCCGGTGGTCCGCGGTGGAAGACCACTGGCGCCAGACCCCCGAGTTTGCCGAGATGGTATGGCAGCACATTCCCGAGGAATCCACCCGCGTCGCCAACTTCCAGACCGGGCAGCTCACCGCGCTGGAGATGAACCTGGACTCCATCGCCGCAGTCAAGGACGTCCCGGGCACCAGTCTGTTCAAGATAGCCGGCGGCAGCGCGGCGAGCATGGCTTTCTACGGCAACTGGTACGTGGGGCTCAACGAGGACGGATCACGCACGCCGGAGCACATTGAAAGAGCCCCCGGCTTCGATCCCACTTTGCCTTGGACTTCCGGCAACCCGAACCCAGAATCCGAGGAATGGCAGAACGCCGCCAAGGTTCGAACTGCCCTGTCCATCGCCATCGACCGCCAGACCATCTCGGATAGCCTGCTGAGCGGAGAGGCAATCCCAGACCCGCTGCCGGCGTGGTCGTTCCACCTGGACAAGCTGCCGGCGGAGTACCGGCAGTGGGAGTTCAATCCCGAGAAAGCCCGGCAACTGCTCGCGGAGGCTGGCTATCCCGACGGGTTTGAGATCACCCTCACGCCCCTGGGCGGCTCGAATTACCTCGAGGTGACTTCGGCCATCGCCCAGATGTGGGACCAGATCGGCGTCAAGGCCAACCAGCAGAACCTGCCCTACAAGACCTTCCGTCCGAGCATAGTGGAGCGGACCTACAACCAGGCGTACCAGCACACCCACGTGGCGGTCGACCCCCTGGACCGGTGGTCCGGCGCCTTCAACCACGATACCGCCTGGAACTTCGGCGTCGACCACCCGGTCCTCAGGGATCTGATGGCGGAAGCCCAGGGTACCGTTGACAACGAAGCGCGGTACGCAATCATGGCTGAGGCCGCGAAGTTCATGTACGACAACGCCCTGAGTGTCGGCCTCTATGCCCAGAACCAGGTGTTCGCCCTGAGTGGGGACACGGAACCCTGGCCCGAGCACCTGAACTACGCCGAAACGCGGGACCTGACCGCGCTGGAGTACGCTCCCAATCTCACACAGTAGGGACAGGATGGTGCCAGAGGGTATCCGGATGGTTCCGGCTCTGGACGTAAGTTAGCTTCACGTCAAGCATCGTCGCGATTGATGGGCGCGCAGGGCTTGGGATGCTCCCGACCCTGCGCGCTCAGCTAGGTGCGTGTGTGGCTCGAATGGGGACTGCACCATCCCTTTACCGAGACCTAATCCAAGACGGACTGTGTACGCTCAAGTACCGTGGGCGAGGGGATCAACCCGGCAAATTGGCGTGTGGCATGTGGGCCCGGAGCCGTAAATCTGCTCTTCGGCCGGGGTGTTGCGGGTTGCCGAACGACCTTTTTTCCAGGTGAGCGCTATTGTCACATTGCTACCGCAGCGAGGCCACCCACCCCGCAATCGCCTCCCCAATCTCGGCGGGGGAGTCTTCCTGGATGAAGTGGTAGCCGGGGACGGTGACCTCCGTCTGATTGGGCCAGGCGCGGCAGTGCTCGCGTTGGGCGCCGGTGAGGATAACGCCCGGGTCGGCGTTGATGAACAGCTTGGGGACGTTGCTGGTGGACAGCCATTGGGAGTAGGCATCGACGATGGACACCACGTCGGCGGGCTCGCCGTCCAGGGGAATCTGTCGGGGCCAGGTGAGGGTCGGGCGCCGGGACTCGCCGGGATCCAGATAGGGTCGACGGTACACCTCCATCTCCGCCTCGCCCAGGCCGCGGATCACGCTGGCCGGCAGGATGCGCTCGACGAACACGTTCCGCTCCAGGATGATCTGCTCGCCGTCGGGTGAGCGCATGGACTGGAACAGCCCGCGGGAACGATCGGGCCACTCCTCCCACGCCAGGGGCCGCACGATGGCCTCCATGTAGACGATCCCCCTGACCCGCTCCTGGTGTCGATGGGCCCAATGGAACGCCAGGGCCGATCCCCAGTCGTGGCACACCAGGGTGACGTTTTCGGTCAGGCCCAGGGCGTCGAACCAGGCGTCCAGGTAGCGGGCATGGTCGACGAACCGATAGGAGCCGTCGGGGGCAGGGTCCGACTCGCCCATGCCCAGCAGGTCGGGGGCCAGGCAGCGGGCCAGGCCGGACACGTGGGGGATGACGTTGCGCCACAGGTAGGACGAGGTGGGGTTGCCGTGCAGGAACACCACCGGGTTGCCCTGACCGGTATCGACGGTGGATAGCTCGACGTCCAGGGCCTTGACCCGTCGTCGGGGATGGGGATCGTTGGCGGAGATGGGCTGATCGGCCATGGAGGAGGCTCCTTGTGGTCATCTGGTGAAAGTCATGGTATCAGGCCCCCACGGTGGTGGAGTGAACCGACAACCACCTGCCGCTCGGCGGGAACAAAAACCGCGTCGCTTTGCACAATGATTGCGATATTCGTCACAAAATTGACAGCGATATACTGCGCACTTACACTGCGGCCACCTTGATTTGCTCATATCGTCGAGCATATCGCTACGAAATTGCAGCACACTGCCGCTGGGAGGTAACTGTATGCCGGAGTTTGACTTGGTAATTCGCGGTGGAACCGTAATCGACGGCACCGGCCTGCCCCGCGTCCGCGCCGATGTCGGCATCAAGGACGGGCGGGTGGCCATGATCAGCGGGCGCATCAGCTCGGCCGGCGCCAGGGAACTGGACGCCAGCGGGTGCATCGTCGCGCCGGGGGCGGTGGACCTGCACACGCACTACGACGCGCAGCTGAACTGGGACCCGTACGCGTCTCTGTCGGGATGGTTCGGTGTGACCTCGCTGACGGTGGGGCAGTGCGGCTTCGGGTTCGCGCCCACGCGGCCCGAGGACCGCGACCTGAACATGCGCATGATGAACCGCATCGAGGCGATACCGCTGGAGTCCATGCGGCTGGGCATGCGCTGGGACTGGGAGACCTTCCCCGAATACATGGACAGCCTGGACCGGCAGGGCCTGGGGGTGAACGTCGGCGCGCTGGTGCCCTTCTCCCCGCTGCGCGGCTACGTGCTGGGCATGATCCCGGCCCGGGAGCGCACGTCGGTCACCGAGGCTGAGCTGAACCAGATGAAGCAGATCCTGTACGACTCCATGAAGGCGGGGGCGTTCGGGTTGTCCGCCGACAAGAACCTGGAGGACCGGCCCGAGGACGGCAGCTGGCTGCCCAGCCACGTGGCCTCGCCCGAGGAGTTCTACGCCCTGTCGCAGGTCCTGAGCCAGTTCGGCGTGGGCCACCTGGGCTGGACCATCGGTATCTCCGACGACCGGCCCGGCCAGCGGGAGATGCTGGCGGAGATGGTTCGCATGAGCGGACGCCCGCTGCACGTCGCGCTGGGCGACGAGGAGGGCTACGACTGGCTGGAGGAAGTCCGGCAGGAGGGCCTCCCCGTGCTGGCCCAGCAGGGCTCGGTGCCGACCATCGCCGAGTTCAAGCTTTCCGAGTACAACCTGTTCGACTATATGCCCAACTGGGTGCAGCCGCTGGTGGGGACCAAGGAGGAGCGCATCGCCAAGCTGTCTGAGGATGGCATCCGCTCGGGCATGAAACGTGACGTCATCGAGCGGCCCCACGCGCGCACCGACTGGACCCAGGTGCAGGTGGTTGAAGTGGCGCTGGAGCGCAACCTCAAGTACGAGGGCCTGTCCATCGCCGACATCGCCGAGGCCGAGGGCAAGCACCCGCTGGACGTGTTCCTGGACATCGCCCTCGACGAGGACCTGGAGACGGAGTTCGCTCACCCGGCCGGCGGGCAGGGCGACGACGCACGGGCCGAGCGGCTGGTCAATCCCTTCGTTCACATCTCGGTGTCGGACGGCGGCGCCCACACCCGGTTCTTGGTCAACAGCGTGTGGCCGGTGTACTTCTTGGGGCACTGGATCCGCGACAACGAGCTGATGACCCTGGAGCAGGCGCACCAGAAGATGAGCGCGCTGCCGGCGGCGTTCTCCGACATGAAGGGTCGTGGCACGCTGCGCGTCGGCGACTATGCCGATGTCATGATCTACAACATGGACGAACTGGGCCTGCTGTACGACAAGCCCCGGTTCGAGACCGACTTCCCCGGCGGCGAGAAGAGGCTGGTGCAGAAGCCGACTGGCATCCGCTACATCCTGGTCAACGGGGTAGTGACATTCGTCGAGAACGAGTGCACGGGCGAGTTGCCGGGCAAGCTGCTGCGCAGCTACGACATGGTCGGCTGATCCCGTCCAGATCGCCAACGCGAAAGCGAACGGCCCCGGAGCATAGCGCTCCGGGGCCAGTTTCATTCGGATTGCATAAGCCGTGTTGCCATTTCACCGTCATTCCCGCGAAAGCGGGAATGACGGTGAATTTCGAAATGTCAACCGGACTTGGCAGCAGATTGGGGCAGCCTACTCGTCGGGAACCAGCGCCACCAGCCGGCCTTCCTGCTGGGTAACGAGGAACGCCTTCATGCGGAAGTCGGGGTTGTTGACGCAGGTGCCCTCGCCCTTCTCGTACTGCCAGCCGTGGCCGTCGCAGACGAACACCTCGTCGCCCTCGTCCTCAATCTCGCCGCCCTGGTGCGGGCAGATGGTGGACAGCAGCTTGTAGCCGTCGCGGCCGCGCACCAGGAAATACCTGGCGTCCCCCACCTTTACGGGGGCAGGGAGGTCGGTGAAAGCGGACTCCTCGCCCAGTTCCACCCTGACCTTTTTGGACCGGGCTGAGCCGCTGACCTGGCGTAGGGTGACGGTGCCCCTGCGGCGTTCGGTAGTCATTGCAACATCCTCCCCCGACGTTGTCACGGCGCCATAGATTGACTGGTGTCTGTGAACGGCGAGAGTATAGCAAAATCCTGACGATTTCTGACCATTGGTGGCGGTGTGAGGGCACGAATGCTACACTCGCTGAAAACACGAGCCGCGAGGCGTAGGAGGTTGACATGGTTGGTCTCGAATCCGCTACTGATCTGGAAAAATTCGGCCTGACCGTCGGCACGCCGGCGATCAAGTCGGTGGGGGCGCTGGCCTTCGGACCCGAGGGTCTGCTGTTCGCCGCCGACAACGTGGGCGCGTCGATTTTCGCCATCGATGTCGGCGACACGGACAGCGGCGAACCGCAGGACGTGAACCTCGACAACTTTGACGCGTCGCTGGCGTCCTACCTGGGATGCTCCCGCGAGGATGTGACCATACGCGACATCGTGGCGCACCCGACGTCGGGCAACGTGTACTGCTCCGTCATGCGGGGCGGCGGCGACGACGCCATCCCGGTGATTGTCAGGGTGTCCGGTGACGGCTCAATCGGCGACGTGTCGCTGGAGGATGTGGCGTTCTCGCAGTACGACATCACGGATGCGGCCGACGCTGACGACCCGCGCCTGGTCACGCGGATGCAGCTGCGCACCGTCACCGTAACGGATATGTCGTACGTTGACGGGCTCCTGCTGGTGGCCGGGACCTCCAACGAGGAGTTCACCTCCACCCTGCGTCGGATCCCCTTCCCATTCAACGGCGAGGCCAAGTCCAACTCGCTGGAGATCTTCCACGTCTCCCACGGCGTGTACGAGACGGCCGCGCCCATCCGCGCCTTCGTGCCTTACCAGGACAACACCAGCATCCTGGCCAGCTACACCTGCACGCCGGTGGTGCAGTTCACCCTGGCCGATTTCGACACGGAAAAGCACGTGATGGGCAAGACCGTGGCCGAGTTGGGCTCCCACAACCATCCGATCGACCTGATCTCCTACGAGCACGAAGGCGGCGAATACCTGCTGGTGTGCAACGACCGGCACCCGCTGTTCAAGATCGCGTGCACGGACATCGACGTACAGGGCCCGTTGACGGTGCCGGACGACTCGCTGGACGCCTCGCCGGCCGACCCGGTCACGCCGGGCGTGGGAGTGCCGCGCCAGTTGCTGCCGCATCCCGGCGTCAAGCGGATGGCCAACCTCAACGGGAACGCCGTGTTGATGCTCCAGCAGGACGACGACGGCAGCCACCTGCGCACCTACGCCACCGCGACGCTGTGAGCCGCGGCCGCGACCTGCAACTGGAGTGGGCGCAGCACGAGGGGCGCGACTGCCTGAAGATCAGCGGCTGGACCGGGGCTGAACTTCGCGAGTTCGGATGGCCAGACGCCGGCGCATTGTCCCGGCGTCTGGCCGTTTATCCCAGCGAGGCTCTGCGTCCGGGCGGGAGCAAGCCGGCTGTTCCGCCCGTGGCCGGGCGTTTCCTGGCCCATGACGGTGCTGTCCGCTTCGTGCCCCGGTTTCCCTTCGCAGATGGCGTGATCTATTCGCTGCTGGTGCGGGCCGACGAAGATACGCTGGGCGCCGAGGTGTGGGAGATCGAACGTCCGTCTCCGGAGGCGTCTCCCACCGCGGAAGTCGTGGCAATCCACCCCACCGCCGCCGAACTGCCGGTGAACCTGCTTCGGGTGTACGTGCATTTCTCGGCTCCGATGAGCGAGGGCTGGGCGGCGCGGGCGATAACGGTCCGCCGGGCAGACACCGGGGAGAGGCTGGACGACGTCTTCCTCCCGCCTGAGCCCGAACTGTGGGATGTGGGGCGGACGCGCCTGACCATGCTGCTGGACCCCGGCCGCATCAAGCGTGGTCTCGTACCCAACCTGGAGTTTGGCTACCCGCTGGTGGAGGGCACGACGGTCAGCATCGGCATCGACCCGTCGTTTCGCGACGCGACGGGACAGCCGCTGAAGGTTGAGGCGGAACGCAGCTACGGCATCGGGCCAGCCTTGCGGTCGCGGATTGACCCGCAAACGTGGCGATTGACCGTTCCCGCAGTCGGCTCTCGGGCTCCGCTGCTGGTCGAGTTCGACCGGCCTTTGGATCACGGGTTGCTGCTGCATTGCTTGTCGGTTGTTGATGCAGAGGGCGCAATCCTGGACGGCGCAGTCGAGGTTGGTGGAGGTGAGCGTAGCTGGTGCTTTGCGCCTGTCGCCGACTGGCGAGCAGCCGAGTACCGGTTGGTCGTCGAACCGAACCTGGAGGATGTCGCGGGGAATTCGCCAGCCAGAGTTTTTGACCGGGATGTTACGCGAGCGGAAGATGAACCGGGAGAACGGAGCACCGTCATGGTCAGTTTCCTGTGCGCTCCGGTTGTCCGGTGAACCCTCCATCCGCCAACCAGCCCCCGGACCAGCCGTTCTGCGGCGTTAGGTGCACTCTTCCAGGGACAATTGGTCCAGATCGTTGTCTGCGATGTCGCTCAGGCCTTGCGGGATGCACCCCGTGATGGTGTTGCCCGAGAGGTACAACACTTCCAGATTGGTCAGGTTGGCCAACTCTGCCGGAATGGTACTTTCCAGCATGTTGGAATCGAGGACCAGTTCCTCCAGGTTGGTGAGCTGCCCCAACTCGGTTGGGATGACGCCGGTCAGTTGGTTGGAGTCGAGGTGCAGGGTCACAAGATTGGCGAGGCTGCCCAGCTCGGTGGGGATCGCACCGGAGAGCGCGTTGTTGTTCAGATGCAGGGTTCGCAGGAGGGCGAGGTCGCCCAGATCCGAGGGGATCGCCTGGTCAAGCTGATTGTGGCTGAGATCAAGTTCGTCCAGGGCTGCCAGGTCGCCCAGCTCGGCGGGTATCGCGCCGGTCAGGCCGTTGTTATTGAGGAGCAGCTCCTCCAGGTTGGCGAGGCTGCCCAGCGCGGTGGGGATGGCGCTATCCAACGAGTTGTTGCCGATATTCAGCTCGCGCAGGCTGACCAGATCGCCCAGTTCGGCGGGTATCGCGCCGGAAAGCTGGTTGTTTTGCAGGCGGAGCTCGGTCAGCGCCGACTGGTCGCCCAGCTCACCGAGGCCTGCCGGTATTGATCCGGTCAGGGCATTGTCGTAGAGATGCAGGCGTTCCAGGTTGTGCAGCCCGCCCAGGGCCTCCGGTATGGATCCGCTGAGCTGGTTTTCGTTGAGGTAGAGGACTTCGAGACGCTCCAGGTCGCCCAACTCTTCAGGGATTTCGCCGGTGAGTTGGTTGGTGTCCAATCGCAGCCGGTCCAGAAAGGCTAGCTGGCCCAACTCGTCGGGTATCACGCCCGTGAGCTGATTGTCGTGGAGTTGAAGGCGTTCCAGCCGCGGCAAGCTCCCCCCGAGTGCTGGCGGGATATTGCCCGTGAGTTGGTTTTCATTCAGGTACAAGCGGGTCAGCGACAACGCGAGGCTGCCAAACTGAACGGGCACGTTACCGCTAAGCTGGTTGTTGTCAAGGTACAGGCGCTCGATATTGAGATTTGTCAGTCTGGAGACATAGGAAGCAGGATCGCCGGCAAATGCGTTGCCTCCCAGGTGCAAGAACTTTAGCGCTTCCAACTGTTCGAAGGTTTCTGGGATGTCGCCGGTTAGGAGATTTCCGCCCAGATCCAACATCTCCAGGTTCGTCAAGGAGCCAAATTCGTCAGGTATCTCGCCAGACAGATCATTCAGTCCCAAGTCCATTGTCACCAAGTTTTCGAGGTCGCCGAGTTCCCCTGGAATCTCTCCTGTAAGGTCGTTGCGTTGTAGTTCCAACCTGGTCGCCGCCAGCAGCGAGCCCAACTCTTCGGGAATCTCTCCCGATAGCTCATTATCGTTCAGTAACAAATGTGACAAATCGGGCAGCAAACCCAACTCGGCCGGAATTTCTCCCGTGAGGTCGTTCTCTGCCAGCCAAAGATAAATTAGCGCTGACGCCATTCCGAGTTCCGGCGGAATCGATCCAGACAACTCATTCTGATCAAGAAGCAAGGCATACATGCGTCTCAATTCGCCCAACGACGCGGGAATTTGACCGGTGAGTTCGTTGCGGCTCAAGTACAAGGTGAACAGGATGTTAAGGTTGCCCAATGCTGCTGGTATCTCTCCCTGTATTTTATTGTGGGCGAGATCCAAGGCCTTCAACCTATCCAGATCACCCAACGATACCGGGATCGTACCTTCCAGGTTGTTGTTGGGCAGAGCAATGCCTTCCACCCGTTCGCTTAAGTCCGTCTGTACCCCGTACCACGATCCCAGCGCGTATTCGTTCGCGTTGCTGTCTGTCTCGAGCCACCTATCGTCATTGAACCATGTCGGCCCGCCCGTGCTGTTGTACAGTTCAACAAGCGCGTCGCGGTCGGTCGAGTTCAGCTCGAGGAGCCCTTCAATGAGTTCCCGCGGCGCCTTGCCACCGTTTTCTTCTCTAATCCCCAATCCACCGAAAGGATGAGTTTGTCGGGGTAGTCAGGCGATAAGAAAGTGCTCCCGGCTTCGGGGATA
>JAJEIA010000051.1 GCA_022823505.1 Dehalococcoidia bacterium | reverse complement strand
TCGGGGGCTCCTCGGATGAAGGTCTGGCCATTGATGGCGCTGGAGCCGCCCAGCACCTTGCCCCGGGGCACCGGCATCGGCTCGGCCTGCTCCGGCGTGGCCCGGCCGGTGAAGGACCAGTTGTAGGGCGAACCGGCGGCGCGGGCCTCCAGGTTCACCGTGCCCCAGCCCAGTTTGAGCATGTCGGGCAGTTGCTCGAAATCGGGAAAGTCGGGGCCGGCCTCAAGGAGCAGCACCGAACGGTTCGGGTCCTCGGAAAGGCGCGTCGCCACGATGCACCCGGCCGTGCCGCCGCCGACAACGATATGGTCGTATTTCATGGGGATAACTCCAATATTGGCTGGCATCGTTTCCGGTATCGACGAGCTTACAGGGGTCGATCAGGGAGGTACTTGTCCTCCATGGCGCGGATCCGGTCCGCGCCGAGGATGCCGCCGTTGGTGGCGACGCCCCACTTGCTCTGCGCGGCGGCGGCCAGGAAGTCGTCGATGGCGGCGGTGCCGCGATCCTGGAAATCGCTGAGGAAGTCCCAGGACGCCTGCAGCCCCGCCATGGTGGTCAGGGCCGGATACCAGGCCGCGGCCGCGCCGGCCTCCTGCAGCTCTTCCAGCGTCGGATGGGTCTGGCTGCCGTGGGTGAACAGGGGCAGTACCGGTCCCGGAATGCGCCGGATGGCCTCCTTGTTGTCCTCCCAGGACGCAACTGCCGGACAGACCACGTCCACGTTGGTCTCCGCCTTGTAGGCCAGGCAGCGTTCCATCACGTCCTCAAAGGTCGCCCCGGGCACTCCGGCGTAGTCGCACCGGGCCACGATCACGAAGTCGGGGTCGTACTCCATCTTGGCGTCCATGGCGGCCCGGAGCTTGCCCACCATCTCTTCGATGGACACGCAACGGCGACGCGAGCCGGATTTGGGAGGATAGGTCTGGTCCTCCAGGTGGGTGCCGGCGATGCCGGCCCGGATGTATTCCTTGACCGTCTCGTAGACCTGGATGGCGTCGCCGTAACCGGTGTCCATGTCCACGAACGCGGGAATGTCGATGGTATTCACGATTTTCCGGGCGTTGTCCACCATGTCGCGCATGCTGGTGCCGCCCTCGGTGAGGCCCATGACCTGGGCCGAGGTGTTGCCGCCGGACATGAAGAAGGCCTCGAACCCCAGCACCTCGGCCATCCTGGCGCCCATGGCGTTCATGCCGCCGGCCAGGACGAAGATCTCCGGGCGCTCGAACAGCTCCTTGAGCCTGGTGGTCATGCGTTGTTGCTCTGGCATCGCTTTTCCCCCTTGCGGTGTTTCGTGTGTGGGCCGTTTACCAGCCGAGGCTTTCGGGAATGAGGATCATGGTGATGCGGCCGGCCATGGGCTCGTGCTCCATCACCAGGTATTTGCCGATGGGCGTGGGTGTGGCGCCCCGGCCTTCCAGCCATCGGTCGTGTTGTTCCAGGGTGAACCCGCGCGTGCGGGCCTCCGCGTCGGCCAGGGTGGGACATATTTTCTGGGTGCCGGCCACCATGATCACCCTTTTCGCTCCGTAGGCGAAGGCGCCGATCTGGCTGCCGGAACCGCTGGCGACGACGATCTCGCCGGTCTCGGCGATGGCCTGGACGCTGCCGACGAAATAGTCGGCGATGGTGGTCTTGCGGCGGAACTCGCGCTGCGTCGCCGGGTCGCTGATGGCCACCATCTGGTCATGCAGGTTCACATAACCGTCGTTGCCGTCCATGTACTCCGTGTAGCCGATGGTGTCCAGCGTCTCCGACGTGCTGACGAAGACCTCGGAACCCTCCGGCACCAGCTCCTTGAGCTTGTCCAGCGCCGCCTCGCGATTCTCCACAACGACGGCTTCCACGTTGCGCGCGGCCAGGGCTTCGACAGTCCTGCCGATGGAATCGGCCGTGGCCGGTGCATAAGATGGCGTCGCGGACATAGGCATCCTCCTCGTTATACTGTGTGGCTACCGACCAGGACGACGGGAACTGCGCTGTTTCATCAACCTTTCTTTCCTAGTCCAGTCCTGAGGCATCCGCGCTTTGCGCCATTCAACGTCGGTCATGTTGCGACGATTTCCTCTCTTTCCACTTTCATTGGTTTTTCCGTCGTGGCACGGCAGACAGAGTACTTGTAAATTATCGAGCTCATTCGAGCCTCCGCGCTCGATCGGTATCTTGTGGTCCAATTCGAAGGCGCCTTGGTCTCTAGCTAATTGTTGGGGGTGCAGCCGCTTTGGAAATGCGTAGCCGCATCCCTGACACTGATTGCCCGACTGCCTGATCAAATCCGCTTTGATTTTGTGGGACTCCCTCGGCGGAAGTCGTTCTTCTCTGGGCATGGGATCCACCCTACTAACTCGCCTTCCATATAGCAAATTCCTGTTTCCAACCTGTCGGCGTTCGTGAGCACGGCGACTGCTAGATTCTTCGCGGTGTGGTTGCGTTGCTAGCCGCCGGGCCGCAGGTGAGGCATTACCTCGTCGACGAACAGCCCCATGGATCGCATGACCTGGTCGGGAGTCAGGTCGCCCCACGCGAAGATGGGACAGAAGTAGTTGATGCCCGTCTCGTCGATGGCCCGCTGGACCCGTTCTTTGACGCTGGACGGCGTGCCGACGATCACCACGTCTTTCGCTTCCAGCGCGTCGAAGTCCCGCATTGCGCCCAGGCGGTCCAGGTTATTCTTGGCCCAAAGGTAGTCGATGTTGTGGAACCAGGTGCCGTACGCCGCCTTTGCCTCGTTCCGCGCCGCTTCTTCAGTGTCGGCGATGTACATGTGGCGCACCAGTCCCAGCTTGGGGACGGGCACGTGGCTGTTCATACCGTCGGCCATGCGGTCGGCGGACCACACCTGCTTGTACAGATCGTAGTGGGCTCTGACGCCGGCGTTGTCGGCAAACACGGTGCAGGTGTTGAAACCGTGCTGCGCCATCCACGGGACCGTTTCGATGTTGTTGCTGGCGTACCAGAGCGGCGGATAGGGTTTCTGGTGCGGCGCGATCCAGAGCTCGATGTCCTCGTAGTTGTAGTGTTTTCCCTTATAGTTCAGGATGCCCGTGGTGAAGCCGCCGGTGAACATGTCCATCTGTTCGTTGAACATTTCCCAACTGATGCCCAGGTCGACGCCGAACTCTTCGGCCTCCACGGGCGATACTCCCCGTCCGACGCCCAAGTCCAGGCGACCGTTGCTGAGATTGTCCAGCATGCAGATCTCGTGGTAGAGGCGGATGGGATTGTAGAAGGGGAGCAGGAACACCAGCGGGCCCAGGCGCAGTTTAGTGGTACGTTGTGCGGCAGCGGCCAGGAACACCGCGGGCGAGGGCGAGACGCTGAGCGGTGTGATGTGGTGCTCCGCCAGGTGGTAGCTGTAGAACCCGCTGCGGTCGGCGTACTCCAGCATCCGCAACCGGTTCTCGAAGATCTCGCTGGGCGCCGACTTGTCCCATTCGATCCAGTCGAACAGCCCGAATTCCAGGGTGTCGTTGAGCGTGGCGACCTGGTTCATGGTTCACCTCCTTTGCGACGCTGCGGCCGGCTCAGTCGGCCACCAGAGGCAGGGACGGGTCGGCGGCATACTCCGACATCGAGGCGTCGTAGACCGCGACGTTCTCGTAACCCAGCATCGCGAGTATAAACGCGTCATTTGACGCGGCGATACCGCCGCCGCAGTAAGTGACCACGCGCTGCGAAGGATCGGCGCCGGCCCCGGTGAAGAGCGCCGCCAGTTCGTCGGCGGGCCGGTACAGACCGGTTTCGGGGTCGGTAAGCTCGCCGGACGGCACGTTGGTCGCACCGGGGATATGGCCGGCCCGCCCGTAGCCGCTGCCTCCGTCGGCCCCGGAATGCTGATCCCGTCCCAGGGCGTTGATCAGGCAACTGCCGCCGCCCTGCTCCATGAACGCTTTCACCTCGGCCAGGTCGGCAAAGCGCGCCGGGTCGTGGGTGGGCGTGAAGGTCGCAGCAGGATACGCAGCCGGTTCCGTTGTTACATCCCGGCCCTCGGCCGTCCAACGGCGCAGGCCGCCATCCAGCACCACTGCGTTGTGGCATCCCATTGAGCGGAACATCCACCAGAACCGCGCTGCCCACTGCGAGCCCAGGCGGTCGTACAGGACCAGCTTCGAAGTCTCCGCGATGCCGTGTCGGCCGGCCGCTGCGGCGAATGCCTCAGGCGAGGGCATCATGAACCGGTAGGGCTGATCGTTGTCCGAGAAGTCGGCCTGCAGCTCGAGGAACCCGGACCCCGGGATGTGGCCGGTCTCGTAGGCGCTCCGGCCCGATTCGGCGCGTCGTCCACCGCCTTCGACCGAATGCAGGAACACCGTTGTCTCAAAGACGCGAACGTCGCTGTCCGCCAGATGTTCAGACAGCCATTCGGTCGATACCAGGAACTCAGGACGTGCGAATGCCATGGTCAGCTCCAGCCGGTTGCGGCCCGTGGTGGGGTTGTGGTTTCGTGCCCCAGTATCCCCGCCATGCGCATCGTCCGCAACCGGTAAGCGCCAGCCGGCGCGTGTCCCTGTGCTATAGTTGCCGCGCTCAATATTTCATTTGCGAGAACGCCCTCATGGATATAAACACAGTGGCTATTTTGAGCCCCGGCGACATGGGTCATGCGGTCGGACAACGTCTCCGGGAACATGAGCTGGACGTAATCACCTGCCTGGCCGGGCGCAGTGGGCGTACGCGCAATCTGGCGGAGAAAGCCGGCATACGCGCGGTTCCCACGATGGAAGAGTTGGTAGAGCGGTCGGACCTGGTGATGTCCATGACCGTGTCGGCGGCCGTTCCCCTCGTGTGCCAGCAGGTCGCCGACGCGCTGACCGTCACCGGCGCGGATACCCTCTTTGCGGAGTGCAACGCCATTTCTCCTCAGCTGGTTCGCGAACTGGAACCCGTCATCACCGGCTCCGGTGGACGTTTTGTCGACGTATCCATAATCGGCGGGCCGCCTCGGCCGGGTTACAGTCCCCATTTCTACGCCTCCGGTGAAAATGCGGCGGACTTTGAGAGTCTGGGCGCGTTTGGCCTGGACGTTCTTCGGCTGGGCAACGAAACCGGACAGGCCTCCGGCATCAAGATGTGCTACGCGGCTATGACCAAGGGATCCTGGGCTTTGTACACCCAACTGCTGATGGCAGCGGAGTTGATGGGGCTGACCGAACCGCTGCTCGCGGAGTTCCAGTCGGGACAGAGGGCGGTGCTGGAACGGATGCAGCGCACCATACCGACCGTGCCGCCGCGCTCGCGCCGCTGGGTCAGCGAGATGGAGGAGATCCGCGACACCTTCGCGCAACTGGGGATGACGCCGCAACTCTTCGAAGGCGTCGCGGAAATGTACCGGTTCATCGGGGACACACCTTTGGGAGACGAATTTCCCGAGTCAAGAGACCGCGACCGCACCTTCACCGAGACCATTGAACAACTGGCGCAGCACGTGGCGGCACGCGACGACGGCGACCCAGCCTGACGACGTCCCGGCGCCAGATCCCAATCAGGAGACAATCAATGCCCGAACCGGCGCCCACCAGCAACAACCGGCTCATGTTTTCCACCGAAGAATGGGCCATGGTGTCCAGATCCCAAATCGAGCGTTCCACCATTCCGGATGGCATGGACGAAGAAGCCGGCGTCCTAATCGTGTGGGCTCGCGGAACGGCGGGTCAACCGGACACCGGATGGACTGCCCGGCACGCCATCTCGGGCGACGCCCTGCGAGACGCGTTGGTAGCCGCCGGCCTGATCCCTGAAAGGTAACCACTCCGGAACGCGCGACGGTGGATGCGGCTCACCAGACGCGCGAGCGCGGACACTCCGGCGCAGGTGTCGCTGCGAATGGCTGTGTTCGCCGCGTCCGGCATTCCAAATTGACAGTCCTCCGCGCGTGTCCCTACAATCGGCCAAACCCACCGAACCGTGCGATTGCTCCGGCTCGTTAGGAGGACAAAAATGGCTGAACTACTGGGGCTGGGCTGTTCTCACGGCCCAATCATCCTGACGCCACCCGAGGTGTGGTCCAAGGGACGGGAGCGTATATTCGCCCGGGTACCGGGCTACGAGCCGCCGGCCGAGTTGCTGGCGGAACTGGGCGATGACAACGGGTTGAGCCGGGACATCAGCGACCAGAAGAAAGTCGTCGAGTCCTTCAAAATCATGCGGGACCGTCTCCACGAATGGGAGCCCGATGTCCTCATGGTGATCGGCGACGACCAGGCGGAGAACTTCCTCCAGGACAACCTGCCGCCCTTCTGCCTGTACACCGGCGCCGAAGTTGACGGTTATCCCTTCCAGCGCGGCGCGGCCCGCACCAACCTGTGGGACGCCGAGCCCGAGACGAAATTCACCTTCCAGTGTCCCAAGGAGTTCTCCCGGGACCTGCGGAACTTCCTGATCCGGGACGGGTTCGACATGGCCTCATCCAGCGCCCTCAAGGGCTGGGACTGGGGATTGGCCCACGCCATCATCAACCCGCTGGTGTTCCTGGACCCGGACGGGAAATTCCCGCTGCTGCCGCTGTTCGTCAACTGCTACGGAGAGGAGGCTGGCCCCGACTATCCCCCGCGTCCCACGCCCGGGCGGTGCTACCAACTGGGACAGGGGATCCGTCGGTTCCTTGACACCAGGGACGAGCGGGTCGCCGTGGTGGCATCCTCCAGCTGGTCGCACAGCTTCCTGGCCCACAAGTTCCAGTGCCGGGCGATCGACATCGAGACCGACCGCCGCTACTTGGAAATGGTGCGAAACGGGGAAGGAAGCAAATTGGCTGCGCTCACGCCCGAGGAGATCCAGGACTCCGGAGACCACGAGATCCTGAACTGGATCATTGCCCTGGGCATCCTGGGCGATGTTCCGGCCGAGATCGTCGACGTGCGGGAGTCGCACACGCAGCTGGCGTACCGCGTGGCCGCGATCTGGAACTGACGGCGGTCGCGGTATCTATCCGTTGGCCGCATTCTGCCGCACCGGCATCCACGCCCGGTGCGGCAGGCCAACCTGTCAGAACCTAAGGGAAAACGGCGATAATGGTCACAGTACTCGAACCACGGGTTCAAACGGGACAGGGCACCGGCCACCGAAAATGTGACGGGTGCCCCCGGTGCGAACGCCCCGACAGCCCGACGTGCAACATCCCTCACCCCAAATTCGCCAACCGGCATCCGGTGTGCAAGGTTTGCGGCCATTGTGTCCTGCGGGGCCAGCACCAGGACGACGCGTCGGACCTTGACGACCATCCTGGGTTCAGCTCAGGCGGGCCGGGGTCGGCAGGCCGGCCCAGCCTCAACTGAGCCGACTCACGCGCGTTGCAACCCGATACCGCCGCGGGCTCTCGCAGCGTTCGGGAAACCGTCGTTTCGCGTGGGCCCCTGGGCGCGCTCCAATGACCTACGTCAGCGTCGGCCCGGACCACTACACCAGGGGTACCTTCAAACCGTCCCAATACCCGGGACTGGAGGCTCTCGCCTCACCCGGAACGGTGATCGAAATCCGCACCGACGGGGTGTTACTGGATCTTTCCGGCGTGGTGCTGGACGGCGAACGCAACGGCGGTGTGGGGATCTGGGTCCACGACTGCAAGGACGTGACCATAGTCGGTGGAACGGTGATCCGATTTCACTTCGGGATACGCGCCGAGAACGTCGCCAACCTGACCATACGGGGATGCGTTGTGTCGGACAACACCAACCCCCTGGACGCCGGCTGGCTGCCCGACATCGAGGCGCCGGTGGAGGAGGGGTTCGGCGGAGGAATATATCTCCTCCGGGCGCGAAACAGTGCTATCGAGAACAACCTGACCGCCAACAATTTCAACGGCATCAGCCTGGTCAGGTCGGAACACAACGTGATTGCGGGGAACCACGCGTCCCACTGCGGCAACGTGGGGATCTACCTGATGAAGTCCAGCCACAACGAGGTGATCGACAATCAGGCCGAGCACTGCATCCGCTACACCGACCGGTTCTGGTGCGACACCGCCGACTCCGCAGGCATACTCCTGGAAGACGGTTCCAACCACAACCGCATAGCGGGCAACAGCCTGCGCTACAGCGGCGACGGGTTCTTCATCCGCGGCAGCGGCGGTGAACCTTCCAATGACAACCTCATTTCCCGCAACGATGCCAGCTTCTCACCCAACAACGCCTTTGAGGCGGTGTTCTGCTCGGGCAACGTGTTTGAAGAGAACATCGCCAACTTTTCGAACTACGGCTTCTGGCTGGGTTATTCGGCCAACACCACGGTACGCGGCAACGAGATCAGGGCCAACCGTTTCGACGGCATCGCCATCGAGCACGGTCAGGGGAACGTCATCGAATGCAACCGGATAGACGGGAACCGCAACGGCATCCGACTCTGGAGCGATACGATTCGGCAAACATCGCCCAGCATAGGCCAAACCCGGCGGCAGTACGCCATTTCGAGTAATCGGATCGCGCACTCCCGGGAGTGCGGAATTTTCGAAACGGACGACCACGACGCAGCCTTACGGGAAAACGTCTACGAATCGAACGCCTGCGACCATCGCCGCCAGCCGCTGCGGTAAAACGGACTAACGCGCGATGCCGGTGCGCTTGATGAAGCTGGCCTCTTTGAAGTTCAATCAAGCGAATGCAACCCGAGGGAACCCATGAAATACGATGTAGCGATTGTGGGAGCCGGCTCCGCCGGTTCGGTGCTGGCGGCGCGCCTTTCGGAAGATCCGGCCCGTTCGGTGCTTTTGCTGGAGGCCGGGCCCGACTATCCCGATTTCGAACTGCTGCCCGACGAGCTGAAGTACGGCTTCGCTGCCGCCCCAACGCCGCCCCTGATGCGGACTCCCGCCGGCCACCCCGCCTGGTTGACCACCAGTCCCCACAACTGGCAATTCACGGCCACCGCGACCGACCTGGCCCCGCCCATGCTGGTGCCTCGCGGCAGGGTCACCGGCGGTTCCAGCGCCATCAATTCCTCGGCGTTCTACCGTGGCGTGCCCGAGGACTTTGACGCCTGGGCGTCCCGGGGCAACGACGAGTGGAGTTTCGAGAAGGTCCTTCCCTACTTTCGCAAATCGGAAACCGACGTTGACCAGCACGGCGACTTTCACGGTTCCGACGGGCCCATCTTCGTGCATCATTCCAGTCCCGACGTCTGGGACGCCACCCAAAGGGCCTTTTTCGCCGCCTGCCGCTCGTTCGGGTTCGAGGAAGCCCACGACCACAACCATCCCGACTCCAACGGCGTCGGACCGGGCGTGACCAACAATCACAACGGGGTTCGGTTCAGCACAGCCCTGGGCTACCTCGACCAGTCCCGCCACCGGCTCAACCTGACGGTGCGGGCCAACTGCCAGGTCCGAAGGATCCAATTCGAGGGCAACCGCGCCGCCGGTCTGATGGTGGAGAGCGGCGGTCAGACCTTCAACGTTGCAGCCGAGCAGATCATCCTCAGCGCCGGCGCGGTTGGCTCCCCCCACCTGCTGCTGTCCGGCGTCGGCCCGGCCGGGCAATTGGAGAGCCTGGGCATTCCGGTAGTTCGGGACGTTCCGGGCGTCGGGCGCAACCTGAAGGACCACCCGAAGGTATACGTCACCTGGGAGATCGGCGATGGCTATGTTGCCCCTTCCAACCGTGGAGCCGGCGGCGCCGCTTTACGACTGACCTCTCCCGGCTCCCAACTGAGAAACGACCTGGGCATCAACCTTGCCGGACCGGCGCCGCCCCGGGCAAGAGGAACCGCTCCCGGATCCGGAGCGCCGGAGCCACCCGGTGACCCAGAGAGCGCTGTCGTGCGGTACATGGAAATGATGATCGCCTTGCTTCTTCCGGAAAGCCAGGGAGAACTGACGCTGGCCTCCTCTGACCATCGGGTGCAGCCAGCCCTGCGCTACAACTATCTGGCCGAGTCCTTTGACCGGCAACGGCTGCGCGCCGGCGTGCGGCTGGCCCTGGAACTGGCGAACAGCCAGGAACTGGCTCCATTGTTGGGGAAACGCGTCGAACCCGGGGACGAAGACCTCGTCGGTGACGACGAGTTGGATCGATGGCTGTTGCGCGAGGCGACCACCTACTCCCACATATCCTGCACCTGCCGGATGGGACCGTCCGATGATCCGTTGGCCGTGGTCGACCAGTACGGGAAAGTGCGCGGCCTGGAAGGGTTGCGGGTGGTCGACGCGTCGATCATGCCCGACCTGGTGCGCGCGCCGATCAACCCCGCCGTAATCATGGTGGCGGAACGGGTGGCAGACTTCATCCGTGCCGAACGCTGATCAACAGCGGATGATCGGGGCGGGAAGACGCGCGGACCCCGCGCCAGGCTCGGCGTCACCGTTTCGGTTACGGTGCGGGGCGGGCGGGCATGGGCCGAACCGGCGGCTTGCGACCCCTCAGACAACGCTATATGCTGGCCGAAATTTTGGCGCCCTAAGTTTGGCGCGGGCCGGGTTGATATGAGACTGGACGGCAAAGTAGCGATTGTAACCGGCGGCAGCCGTGGGATCGGGCGGGCCATATGCCTGGGACTGGGAGAGGCCGGCGCGAGCGTGGTCGTAACGTCGCGCACCGAAGAAGACCGGTCGGCCGGCACCGAATACGAGAAGTACGGGTCGGGTGACATACGCGATACGGCCGCGCAGATCAACGCCGGTGGCGGCACGGCGCTGCCGGTGCGGTGCGACGTGGCGCGGGTCCAGGATATTCAGGATCTGGTGGCCGCCACGCTGGACCATTTCGGCCGGATCGACGTTCTCGTTTGCAACGCGGGCATGGACTGCGAATCGCCGGTGGTCGATCTGGACGTGGAACTGCTGGACCAATGCCTGGCGGTCAACGTGCGGGGACCGCTGCTTCTCTGCAAGTACGCCCTGCCCTCCATGATTGCCCAGGGCGAGGGAGGATCCATCTACTGCGTCACGTCGGGTTCGGCCCGAAACTATCGTGAGGGACGCGTCGGATATTCGATGAGCAAGGCGGCCCTGGAGAGGATGTTTTTGAGCCTGGCGGAGGAGGTCCGGCCGCACAACATCGCGGTCAACGTTTTCGAGCCCGGCCGGGTGGACACCTGGATGAACCGGCGCGGGGACTGGCCGGGAACGGCTCACATTCCAATGGTCCAGCCCGAGGCCCTGGCGCCGCCGGGTGTGTGGCTGGCCGGCCAGACCGCCGAAACCCTGACCGGGGAGTTGGTGGCAAGGGCTGAATTCGGAGTGACCTGGGGTCCGCAGGGCGAATAGTTGCCCGGACCCCGGCAGGTCATCTGCGAGGCTGCGAGCGTCCAGGCCGCCTGCGTCGCGCGCGGCGATCGGGCTGGCGCGACCACGGCCAGCTGTTCGTAGTTATGGGCTTCCTGGCCGCGGTGCGGAGCCGGGGTTGATCACGGCAGGAATGGCCCGTGACCGCTATACCGGGCTGCCGGCATACCATCGCCATTGGCTTTGAGGCGCAGGCTTTCGCCTCGATGCCGTCGGGCGCCGCATGGTTCTGCCTCTCCGGATAGGCCCGCTGATGCAACACCGGCGTGGGCTGGCACAAACCCGACAACGCGGTCAGGTGCGCCCCTGGGGCGGTGGACTGGCGACGGACCCCTCGACCTCAGGGTCGCCGGTGGTCCCCAGGGCAATCGCGTCTTAATGGGATTTTTAGAAATGTGCTAACGTGCCATGAACCGCTGAACGACGAGGGGGCAGATGGGCATGGCACAGTCATCCAAGGCAACTATTCTCGATCACTTTGCCGAGTTGGAGGATCCCCGGGTTGAACGCACCCGACGGCATAAATTGGTGGACATCCTGGCCATCGCCATCTGTGCCACCATCTGCGGGGCAGATTCCTGGGTTCATATAGAACTGTTTGGCAGGAGCAAGCTGGCCTGGTTTCAGACTTTCCTGGAGTTGCCCCACGGGATTCCTTCCCACGACA
>JAJEIA010000122.1 GCA_022823505.1 Dehalococcoidia bacterium | reverse complement strand
GTTGGCGTGCATGATGGTGACCAGCACCGTTTCAGGGGTGATGGACTCCTCAACCTGCCGGGGGTCTACCACGCCGAATTCATCGACGGGCAGGTAGGTGGTTCGTACTCCGTGCCCTTCCAAATACCGGCACACTTCGGTGGCCGCCGGGTGTTCCACCGCCGAGGTGATGATGTGGTTGCCGCGCTGGCGGTGAGCGCCGATGACGCCCTTGATGGCGTGGTTGTTGGCCTCGGTGCCGCCGCTGGTGAAGATCAGGTCGTCCGCCGAGCAGCCCAGCATAGTGGACACCTGCCGGCGGGCCAGGTCCACTCCCTCGCGGGCGGCGAGACCGAATGAATGGCCGCTGGACGGGTTGCCGAACAGCCCGTGCACGTAGGGCAGCATGGCCTCGGCAACTGCGGGGTCGATCGGGGTGGTGGCGTTGTAATCGAGGTAAATGCCGTCCATTGCCGGCTCCGGTGCGGAGGATTGCCGCGCATTATAGCCGACGTCTGCTGGGGTCAACCACGCATTGCGGTCGCTACGCGCAGCAAGGATCTTGCCTCACCCGTACCCATTTGCGACGGAACCGTCATGGCGAGCGGAGCGCGGCAATCTCTTTGGGGTAAGGAACGCTGCCGCGGGAACGAGATCACCACGTCGCTGCGCTCCTCGCGGTGACAAACTGGGTACGCGCGAGAGGGTCCCGGCGGTTGTTCCGGCCGGGACCCTCTGCCATGCGGAGCCGGGTACACTCCGAAGCGTCAGTTCTGGTTGTACACCGTGGGGTTGTACTCCACCGGGCCGCTGTACCGCCAGGGTCCGTTGCGGGGGTTGGTGTCACCCGAGTTTTTCCACACGTAGGAGGCGCGGATCCGGAAGTTGTACTTCTCGCCCACCACTGGCTCGGCATTGCTGCAGTAGCTGGTGAGGTCCAGCGTGAGGGCACTTCTGTTCAGGGTATCGTTGCCCACGCCGAAGTTGTGGTACTGATCCTTGGAGCACCAACCGTCAGGCTGACCGTCGGCCAGCTTGTACTCTACGTCGTAACGATACTGCGGCACGGTGTTGCCGTTGGAGTCCAGCTTGGGTTTCTTGGTTTTGAAATTGCGCACCGGACGGAAGTCGGGGTTGTTGGGGTAGTAGGGGTCAGGCCGGTCCCAGGTCAGGGTGAAGCCGCCGGCCGGCCGGACCTTGGCTTCGAAATCGGTGAGCGGACCGGGAGCGCCGGACATCACGAAGTACTCCTGGGAGGGTTCGCTCTCGCCGAGGATGTTGTACGCCTTGACGCGGACGTAATAGCGACCGTGTCCGGCCATGTTCTTCAGCAGACGGGACTGCGCGTCGGCATCGCTCACGACCACCTTGTCGCCGTTCCTGTAGTTCTCCCTTGTTCTCCACTGCACGATGTAACCGCCGATGGCGCCCCCGTCGGAGGGAGGATCCCAGGAGACCAGCAACGATTCCCTGCCGCCCACCGCTTCGATGCTCGGCGGGGGGTCGGGTACTCCGCCGGCCAGATCGTAGGTGATGCGGCCGCTGGACTGCCACGGGCCGTTGCGCTTGTTGGTATCGCCGGAATTACGCCAGACGTAAGCCGCGCGGATGCGGAAGTTGTACTGCTGGCCGACAACCCATCGGGCGTTCTGGCACGCTTCGGTGTAGTCCAGTTGATGGTCCGCCGGATTCAGTGTACTGTAACCCCGGTGCAGGTTTCTGTACTTGTCCTTCGAGCACCATGGTCCCGGATCGTCGCCGGCCAGCCGGTACTCCACGTCATAGCGGAACTGGGGTACCGTGTTGCCGTCTGCGTCCAGGATCGGCCTGCTGTTGCTGCCGGGGCGAACCGGCCTGTAGTCGGGGTTGTTGGGATAGTACGGATCTGGTCGGTCCCAGGTCAGGTGGAACCCGCCGCCCGGCTTCGCTTCGGCTCGGAAGTCTGTGGGTCTGCCCGGCGCGCCGGACATCACGAAATACTCATCCGTCGGTGCGCTCTCGCCGTTGATGTTGAACGCCTTGACCCTCACGTAATACCGGCCGTGGCCCGCCATATCCTCCAGGAGGCGGGATACCGCCGAAGGATCGTCAACTATGGCCTTGTCGCCATTGTTGTAGTTTGCACCAGTGCGCCACTGCACGATGTAGCCGCCCACCGTGCCGCCTCCGGTCGGCGGTTGCCACGAGACCAGCAGAGATTCCTTGCCGCCCACCGCCTCGATACTCGCGGGAGTGTCAGGAGGCCCGCCGGGCAGTTCGTAGGTCACCGGGCCGCTGTAGGTCCATTCACCGTTGCGGACGTTGGTGTCGCCCGAGTTCTTCCACACGTAGGAGGCTCGGATACGGAAGTTGTAGGGCTGGCCGAGCACCGGCGCCGCGCCAGCGCAGTAGAGTTCCACGTCCAAAGTAAGGGGGGCTCGGCTCAAAGTGTCGTTGCCAACGCCAAAGTCCCGATATGCGCCCTGCCCGCACCATCCGCCCGGCTGGCCGTCGGCCCGCTTGTACTCCACGTCGTACCGATATTGGGGCACCGTATTGCCATCCGAATCACGGATGGGCTTTTTGGTTTTGAAGTTGCGCACCGGGCGGAAATCGGGAATATTGGGATAGTAGGGGTCAGGCCGATCCCAAGTGACGGTGAAGCCACCCGCTGGCCTGACTTTCGCCTGGAAGTCCGCCGGCGGGTGCGGCGCGCCGGACATCACGTAGTACTCCTCGGACGGCTCGCTGCGGCCGAGGAAGTTGCGGGCCAGGACGCGGACGTAGTAGCGGCCGTGGCCGGCCATGTCCTCCAGGAGATGCGGGCCCACCCAGGGTCTCCAGACGGTGACCTCGTTGCCGGGCTCGTAGGTGGCGCCGGTGCGCCACTGGATCACGAAGGCATCGTGTACGGTGCCTCCCTCCGGAAGTCCCCAGGACACCAGCAGCGAGTCCCTGCCTCCCACCGCCGTCACGTTGGTGGGCGCCTCTGGCGGGCCCATGGTTACCACTGTCTTCCAGGCCGGTTTGCCGACGGTGCCGTCGTGGGCAATGGCTTGCACACGCACCGTGTAAAACACGGCATTCTCTAACCCGGAGATCATCGCCGACGTGGTGGAGGGGGAGTCGAGACTCAGGCGGCGGGATTCATCAAAATCCTCGTCCCCGGTTTTCCATTCGACCCGGTAGCCACTAAGATCGATTTCGCTGTGGGCCGGTTCTTCCCACGACACTTGGATCTCACGGTCCGCACCGGTGACGTTCAGAGCATCCGGAGCCCCCGGCTTCCCCGGAGTGGCGGAGGCGACGACTCCCCGGCTGTGGCCGTCGTTGTCTACGTGCACCGTCGGCGAGTTGCTGTTTACGGCGACGACCCGCACGAAATGCTGCACGCCGTCGGCCAGTTCCTGGATGGTGTGGGACAACTCGGCCGTCTCCGTGATCAAGACCTGCCGCGACGTGTCAAAATCCTGCTCGGCCGTCCGCCACTGCACGACGTAATGCGTGACTGATGGGCCGGTCTCATACAGGTGAGGACCCCAGGTGACCTTGAGTTCGCCGTTTCGGGTGATGATGGCCAGGTCCTGCGGTTTGCGCCAGTGGCAGCCACCGTCCTGCCACGGGTTGCCAGAGGACGGTCCCGACGAGCCCAGCGCCCAACTGGCCTCGCGGAGGGAGCAATATCCTCCGAACATGTTGCGCATGTGGTATGCCGCCGTGCGCTTGCCGCTGGCGACCTTCAGGTCAGCCCAGACGGCGTCCATGTCCACCGTGCCGTCTCCGGGGCCGTAGTGGTCGTAAAACCAGTCGGCGATTTCGCCTCGGGCGACGTTGCCGGCCACTTTGACGCTCGCCCGGTCCGGCTTGGACTTATTGGCAATCTCCGGGCAGTTCCCCAGATAGCCAACTGACTGGGCGGCGATCCGGTGGGTGTGATAACCCAAAACGTCGGCATAGATTTCTCCCACGGGGCAATCACCCTTGACCCGATGGTTGAAGTAGAGCCAACCGACGCCGACGGCCTCCGGCACCTCCGGAACGCGATAGTCCAGAAGGAAGTGGTGGGCCAGCTCGTGCAGTACGACGACCTTTGATTTGTAGCCACTGGTGGTAAAACCCCAGCGAGCGCCTCGACTAACGCCGGAGAAACCCTGAAGGCCGAAGACCCAAAACACATAGAACCCCGGGGCCTTGAACTCTCCCACCAGCACCGGGAGCGGATAATCGTGCCAGGCTCTGCGAACCCAGTCATGGTCGTCTTCGTACTTCCCGACGATCTGGTTCTTGATGTAGGTCGTGGCCGACGCGTTCCTGGTATCAACGGATCGTGGTGTTGCGGACCTCCGGCCGGTCTGGTCGTCGGCCGAGGGTTTGGCGATGGAGCCCTGTATTGCAACCAGGACCGAATAGGACCGGTCCGTGGGGAAGTTCCAACCGGCAGCTGCGCCCGTGTCCTGCCCATTTCCATCGAAGAACCCAACCTGGTAATACGCTGTGCTCGTGGTCTCCACATCGTTCTCGAACATGACGAAATAATCGGTTTCTGCACTTAGCGTCGCGTCCGCGGGGGCGGAGAAGGTGTTGCGAGCGCCGTCGGAGAACGATGTCGGGTTGCTCAGGGTGTGCAGAATGTTGTCTGGGTTGCCATTTTCATCGGACGTGTAGATGCTCACCTGTGGGGCATCGTCGGCGCTCACATCCTTCAGATATGCGATGATCTTCGAAAGGGAGTACCCGTCCTCATTGCTGCCGGTGGTAAACCTCTGGGCCTGCGCGTACACGGTACGTTCCTCAGGGCCCACGCGCTCCCAGCCTTCGGGAGCAGCAGCCTGGCCGAGGTTACTCAGCAAATCGGCGCCGGATGCCTGACCGTTTGGGAGCGTTGTTTCCGGGGCATCGCCTGACATTGCGGATACAGCGGTTACCGACGCAAGGAGGGCGATCAGCCCTGAAGCGACGACTACGGCGCACCATGCGACGGCACGACCGACGGACGCACGCTGTTTCAAAATATTCATGGCTGGCCTCCCACATTGAGTACGCCCTGGCGCGATCCGGCCGCTACGGGTCAATGGATGGGGAAGTTGGACGCCCCGTCTCCGGGAGGGTCCGGATACGGCTCAACTCAATGTGATTGGCACGGGTCTGGAGGCCAAAGGCCTGGATGAAATGCCCCCTAACTACGACTGAAGGGCTTTACCGTACCGACAAAGTCACCCGATTCCGACCACGGTATGACCAATCTGGCCATTAAGCGTCTCCAATCCAGCCTAGCGGTGACGGCGCCGAAAGTCTGTGCAAGCTCAAAATTGCACATCACCAACGCGACACGTATGTATTTCGTAGACAGCTCACTGCTGCGGTCGCCAACGGCGGACATGTGTATCGCGGGTTCGGCTGCAAGTGTTCACCCACGCGCCTGGACGCCCATGGTCCGTTCACCCAATGGCCACCACGGAGAAAGCAAGTTGCAGAGCGAACTCGCACATCTTGGCCCGGGAGCGATGTCAGGGTTGCCGGCCCGCGAGATGTGCGCCCACCCGGGGACAGGCGGCCCGACGCAGACCGTTGCATTCGAGAATGCAATACTTGATATTGCTACATGCTATAATTGAATTGCGCCCCGCAGGATAAAGCCGGAGCGCGGGATATCAGAGCAGTCCGTGATAGGACAAAGAGGCAGCAATGCTGCTGGGAGGTGAATGATGCGGCATTCATTTGCACGGTTCAGATGGAACCGGGCGACCCGGGAGGCGATCGGCGTTATCGGGTCGTTGCTGGTGATGGCACTGGGCTCAGCGGCGGTTTTCGCCGTTGCGGTGAGCCTGGCGTACGCAGACAGCACGAAAGTGAGCGGCTCATCGGAAACGCTTTCCTCTGGAATCGGATCGGCTGGCTTGGACGAGGGCGCGGCGACGCGGATGATCGACGGCCGCGGTGCACCGGGAGAGCAAGGCGCGGGAACGGGGGAAATCAAGCAGCAGGCTGCTGAACCCGGCGTCACGGTTTCTCGGGTGTCTCTGGTGGTTGTAGAGGGAAACGACGTCACCTACACCATCAGGTTGGATACCGAACCGTCAGCCGACGTGACAGTCGACATCTCCGCGGCGACCGATGCCGAGTTCACGGTCGATCCCGTGTCGCTCACGTTCACGCAGAGCGATTGGAGAGATCCCAAGGACGTAACGGTGTCGACTCAGACCGATGCTGATGACGACACCGATTACAGGACGCTAACGCACACGGCCACCAACGGCGGCTACGACATGGTCGTGATCGACGACGTTACGGTGGTAGTCACCGAAATGTGCGACGTGATCTGGTGCGGTGTCATGGACATGGCGAAAGTGCATCCTCACGAGTTGGAAATGGTGGGTCTCGATGACACGGTTTTCACTCACGACGGCACTGACCATAGGGTCACCAATAGCCTGCTGACCACGCGGGTGTTGCCCGGGCAGGACGCCGGCCCGCCATTCGCCATACCGGAGCGGGCGTCGCTGCGCTTCTGGCTGCAGGGGGGCCTGGCCGGCACCGGCTACTACTCCAACTGGACGCTGTACGTGAACGGTGTTGAACTGCCGTTCAGCCGCGCGCGGGTGGTCTTCGATGACCTCGAGGGCAACGACCGTCTGCTCTTCAGGTGGTACGCTCCCGGTCTCAACGAACTGTTCCCCACCGGCCACGGTGAGCAGGGGGCATCCTGGCACCTCCAGATCGAGGACACCGGCCCGCCGACGCCGCAGCCGCCGGGACCGCCCCTGTACCTGAGGCTGGCTTCCACCGACCCCACCCCGAACACGCTGATACTCCTCTGGAACCGTCCGCACACCCTGGACGACTACTACCATGACTTGACCGAGTTCAAGGTGCAGTGGAAGCGGTCCGACGGTGACTGGGAAAACCCCGCCGATGTGTCCGAGGCGACGGTGGAGCCGATGAACCAGGCCACCCACGGCTACAAGATCGAGGGCCTCGAGGGTGGCGTCGAGTACGACGTGAGAGTAATCGCAGTCAACGAGGTCGGCGAGAGTGAACCTTCCGAAGCGTTCACCTTCCTGGCAATAGCCGCCGGGTCGTAGGCGTCGTCGCCAGCGTCATGGCGAGACCGGTACGTTCGCGAAAGTCTCGCGATAAAACCGGCACGCTTGCGCTCCGGCGGTCAACGCCGCTGGTGGAGCAACCCAGTCAAGCGGCCCTCCCGACATTAGGAGAGCCGCTTCGCCTGTCACCGGCGACAGTGCGGGTCATCGTTGGAAGGACGAACCCGCTGGTCCGTTGTCGGTGGACGGGATGTGCGCGCTGCCCATGGCTACGACGCGGAGGGCGTTGACCATTGGGTGTTTCCTTCCTGCATGGCGAACGGCGGCGACGTGGCTGAAACGTAGATCAGCTTTTCTTCGCCGGTGTTTCGGATCGAGTGGTCGGTACCGGGCGGCACCAGTATGGCCGTTCCCGCGCTGACCTCTTCCACCTCCTCGCCGACCCGCATCGCGCCGCGGCCCTGCACGATCACGTAAACTTGCTCGCGGCCGTCGTGGGAGTGGACGGCTTGCTCGCTGCCCGGTTCGCCCTCCACCCAGGTGACGGCCAGGTTCTCTGACCCGAACTGGCCGGACGCCAGGAGCAGGTGCGACACCTGTCCGCCTCGATGGTTCCGCGGGCTCTGTTCCAGAGTTTGGATGTTCATGTGAGCAACCTCTTGCTGAGTGTTGGCGTTTTATCGCCTGCATTGGCAGCGAGTGATCGGCAACGCAGTATCCTGAGCATTGCCACCGAACGGGGCAATACACTCGGTTGTCCAATCCTACCACCGCCAACGTGTCCCGATGGCGAGGCCAGGGTGATTTTTGCCCACAGACTCGCCCGCGCGGCCGCGCTGTCATAGTGAGTGGAGCAGCGAAGCGGTGATCTCGCTACCTGGGTGGCGTTCCCTCCCCCAACGAGATTGCCGCCCTCGCACCGCGTGCGGAGTCGCAATGAGGGTTCCGCGAAACCGGCGACACGTGAGACCGCGGACTTTCTTGCGGGATTCCTCGAGGACGTGTTAGATTTCGTCGCACTGTTTGAGGTGGGATGAATGCTGCATACGAATAAGTTTTTGATCATACTTGTCCTGATAATGGCACTGCTGGTACTGGCCGGATGTACCCGGGAAGTGGTCACGGAAGTGGTGGTGACCGCGACGCCCGACCCGGCGGCCGCAAGCGCCCCGCCGGCGGCTCCGCCCACCACGGCGGCCCGTCCACCAGCCGTGGAAGCGACGGCCATGCCGGCGGCTACCGCGGCTCCGGCCGCGCCCGCGGCCACCAGGGCCCCGGCTACTGTCGCCCCTGCGCCCGGCGCTGGCGATGACGCGGACAGCGTCTACCAAATCGGCATCTCGGCCGACCTGACCACCACCAACTACTGGGCCTACCTGGGGCCGGACGGAACAATCTGGAACCAGTACGTGCTGGGTGGCTCCAAGCCATCTCTCTACACTTACTCTGCGCAGCGATTTGACTGGGTTCCCTCGCTGGCCTCCGACTTCCCCACGGCGCTGGCGGAGGAACAGGTGGACGGCCAGACTTTCTGGACCACCGAAGTTCCGCTCAAGGAGGGGGTGACGTGGAGCGACGGCGCCGCAGTCACGGCTGAGGACTTCGCCTTCACCGCCCATACCGTCGCCGAGATGCAGTTGTCCGGCAACTGGCCGTCAATCGTGGACCCAGAGTATTTCGACCACGCCGAAGCGCTCGGCCCACACGACCTGAAAATCTATTTCAAGCAGAAGCCCGGTCTGGCTCGCTGGCAGTTCTCGCTGGCGTTCATGCCCATCTTCCCCAGTGCTTACTGGGAGCCGGTGGTGGCTGATGCCATGCAGGCCGGGGACATCACCGAGCAGCAGAAGGTCCTGTATGCCCATGATTCCAGCGACGAACCCACCGCGGGCGGCTACGGGCTTGAAAAATGGGAGCGCGGTGCTTTCGCTGAGAAGATCAGCAACCCCGACTACTATTTCGCCGACACGGTGGTCACCCAATACGCCAGCGGGGCTTACTTTGAGAACAAACCGGGTGGGCACGAGTTCGGCGCGTTCGGTGAAACCGCCGGCGACAAGTCGCTGGAATACACTGTCGGCCCCTACGCCGACAGCACCATCTACTCGATATACGGCAGCCAGGACGCCACGGTGCTGGCCCTAAAAAAGGGTGACATCGATTTCATGCTCAACCCGCTGGGGCTCTCCCGCGGCCTGCAGGAACAGCTTCAAGGGGAGGACGGGCTGACGGTAATTGAAAACCCCAATAACGGAGTGCGTTATCTCGGTTTCAACTTCCGCAAGGAGCCAATGAGCAGCAAGGAGTTCCGGCAGGCCGTGGCCACCCTGATCGACAAGGAATTCCTGACCAGCACGGTGCTGCAGGGCGTGGCTCTCCCCATGTACGCGATGGTGCCGCCTGGAAACCGGGCGTGGTACAACGCGGAAGTGCCCGAGATCGGGAAGGGCATGAGCCGAGCGGAACGGGTGGCCCGGTCGGTGGAACTGCTGAAGTCAGCGGGCTTCACCTGGGAAACCGAGCCCCGG
Source organism: Dehalococcoidia bacterium (assembly GCA_022823505.1). GTDB lineage: Bacteria > Chloroflexota > Dehalococcoidia > Lucifugimonadales > UBA3495 > Bin87. The sequence continues at coordinate 19,581 of JAJEIA010000122.1, read as the reverse complement.
GTCAGCGAAGATGGCAGGTTCGTGGAGCAGCGGGGCGAGGGCCTGAAGATGCCCAACGGCGAGCCGATCCCCGCCATCGACATCCTGGCTCCCAGCCCCGGCTATGACCCGCTGCGGTCAACCTTCGCCATCTGGATCGAGCGGTGGCTGAACGAGGTGGGCATCCCGGTGCATGCTGACCTGACCGGCTTCAACCTGATCGTTGAGAAAGTATTCGACCAGCAGGACTTCGACATGTGGATCCTGGGCTGGGGTCTGAGCCTGTATCCGGACTACCTGGAGTCTTTCTTCCACAGCAGGCATTCGGGCCTGCAGGGACACAACGCCGGCGGGTACAACAACCCTGAGTTTGATAAGCTTGCCGACGGGTTGCTGGCCGAAACCGACGTCGAGGCGGCGCGCCAGCTGGTGTTCGAAATGCAGGCTTTCCTCGCGGAGGATCTGCCCTACGTGCCCCTGTTCGACACCCCGCTGGTGGAGGCCTACCGCAGCGACCGGGTGGAATACCCGTACACCCATTCCCTGGGCGGCCTGCAGAACGCCGCCGGCCTGACCACGCTGGTTCAGTTCAAATAAATGTCAAAATACCTAACGTTGTGAATGAGGATGCCGAGCCCAACAGGCGAGAAACCCCATCAACGCACCCACCGCGCCTTTCAGCAGCCAATCCAGCGCCGCAAGCAGTTGATGCTGGGCGGGTGACAGGTCAGGCGATGCTACCCAAGCCTGCCAGATGAGACCGCAGGAGCAGATTACGATCAGCCCGAGCAAGACACCAACGATGAAGTAGTTGTTCACGCCTCAGCCTCGACGCTCGCGGGATCCTCCCGGCCCGTTGGCGGTTGTGAGTGGCGCATCGAACGATAAGCGTTGAACGCGAGTCCGGCCAGGCTCCCGAAGAACAGCACCATCCCTGCGGTCATCATGACCACCAACAGGATGATAACCAAAATATCCTCCATCGGATTCCTCCATGCACTATGCATGTACATTGTATCGAGTTGCGACCTGCTTCCGCAAAGATGAAGTGGTAAGGAAGCGTATCCCACGATGACCGGTTATCTGGCCAAGCGGGCCGGTCAGATGGCGCTGACCCTATTCCTGATCGTCACGCTGACGTTCTTCCTGGTGCAGGCGCAGCCCGGTGACTACGCCACCTTCTACGCGCTGAACCCCGATCTGCCGGCCGAGGTCCGGGCGCAGATCAAGGAATCCTTCGGCTTGGACAAGCCGCTGTGGCAGCAGTATCTGGTCCACATGAAGAACACCTTCACCGGCAACTTCGGGGTGTCCTTCGGGCATTTCCCTCGACCGGTGCTGGAGGTGCTGGCGGAGCGGCTGCCGCGGACGGCAGTGCTGTTCCTGACGGCCACGGCGGTTTCGTTTTACGTCGGGTTCTTCCTCGGCAAAGCCATCGCCTGGCGACGGGGCGGCGTGCTGGAGTATGCGGCGACCATCTCGGGAGCGACGCTGTTCACCGCGTTCACGCCCGCCTTTGGCCTGATGATGATCTGGATCTTTGCCTTCAAGCTGGGCTGGCTTCCGGTGGGCAAGTTCCTGGACCCCCTCGTGTGGCGGGGCGCGGACGTAACCGCCAATCACGTGTTCAGCTACATGCTCCTGACCGGGGCCGCCTTCGTGGTCTTTGCATTCCTGGTCCTGTTCTTCTTCCGGAGATCGGGGCGGATTGGGCCGGCTCCGCTGGTGGCGCCGGTCATCGGGGCGGCGGCCCTGGCGATCCCCGTGGCCTGGGCATTCTCCGACATCGGATTCCTGGCGCTGGACATCCTGAAGCACATGATCCTGCCCATTGTCACGCTGACGCTGATCTCCTTCGCCGGCACCATGCTGCTGACGCGGAACAGCATGCTGGAAACGATGCGCGAGGACTACGTGATGGCGGCTCGGGCCAAGGGGTTGCCCGAGAAGGTGGTGCGCGACCGGCACGCCGCGCGCAACGCCCTGCTCCCGGTGGTCACCAGTTTGGTGTACAGCCTGATCTTTGCCATCGACGGCAGCGTGATCATCGAGGGCGTGTTCTCATGGCCCGGCATGGGCATGACCCTGCTTGACGCCGTGCGCTCCGAAGACCTGCCGTTGGTGATGGGTTCGATGGTCTTCATCGGGCTGTTTTCGCTCCTGGCCCACGTCATCGTCGACGTGCTGTACGTGTACCTCGACCCACGGATACGCTACCAGTGATCAACCCGCAGCAGGAGCAGCACGTGATGGTCGGCGGGCCGGAAGAGCCTCCGCTGGTTGACGTGCACCCGGGCCGGTGGCAGATGGCGACCGCTCGGACGCGCCTGGCGTGGCGGTCCTTCCGCGGCGGCTGGGCCATCTTCGTGGAGAGCCGCATTGGCCTGCTGTCGCTGGCGACCATCATCCTGTTCGCGTTGATGGCCATCTCCCATCCCATCCTCATGGCGACCGTTTGGGACGCCGAGGTGTACGACCCGGTGACGGGTTACGCGTTCGACCGGCTGGAACACCCCTCGCCGCCGAACTGGAGACACCCCCTGGGCACCGACCCGCTGGGGCGGGACGTACTCAGTCAACTGCTGTCCAGCACCCGTTCCGAGTTCGTGCTGGGTATCACCGCGGCGCTGGTCACGGTGGGCATCGCCACGACCGTGGGCGCCGTCGCCGCTTACTACGGCGGGTTCGTGGACATGCTGTTCATGCGGCTGGCCGACCTGATCATCGCGCTCCCGGGCATCTCGCTGCTGATCGTGCTCAGCGCACTGTTCAAGCTGAACCTGTTCTACCTGGCGCTCATCATCGGCGTGCTGGGAGGGTTCGGCGGTACGGCGATCATCCTCAAATCTCAGGCGTTGAGCATCCGCGTGAAACCCTACATCGAGGCCGCGCGGGTGGCCGGCGGCGGGCACTTCCACATCATATTTGTACACATCATTCCCAACCTGCTGCCCCTGTCGCTGCTGTACATGATGTTCACGGTGACGGGCGCCATCTTCGCCGAGGCGGTGCTTTCCTTCCTGGGCCTGTTGGACCTGCGAATGAGCTGGGGGATCATGATCCACACCGCGAACACGGGAGGCTACCTGCTGGGCGGCACCAGGTACTGGTGGCTCATCGTACCGGCCGGCGCCTCGATCACCTTCCTGTGCAGCGCGTTCTACCTGGTGGGCCGCGCCCTGGACGAGGTCGTCAACCCCAGGCTGCGGCGGCACACCGCGTGACGTGAGGATGATCCCATGGCCATGGCCAACGAAGCTCCCGTCCTAGAGGTCACCGACCTTTCACTGCGTTACCAGACCCGTCAGGGCGAGGTGCAGGCGGTGGAGGGCGTGAGCTTTGAGCTGGCCCAGGGACAATCGCTGGGACTGGTGGGCGAGTCCGGTTGCGGCAAGACCTCCGTTGCCACCTGTCTCATGCGGCTGCTGCCCGAAAATGCGCGCCTGGCCGGCGGGCAGGTCAGCCTGGGCGGCACGGACCTTCTGGGGCTGGACGAAGAGGAGATGCGCGCCTACCGCTGGCGTCGTATCGCCATGGTGTTCCAGGCCGCGATGAATTCCCTGGATCCGGTGCACCGCGTCGGGCAGCAGATCATCGAAGCCATCGAGGCTCACGGCATGGAGACCACAATGGCGGACGCCCGGGAGCGGGTGGCGCGCCTGTTCCGCATGGTCGGGCTGGACCCGCAATTGATGGACCGGTATCCCCACGAGTTCAGCGGAGGGATGCGGCAGCGGGCGGTGATCGCCATGGCGCTGTCGTGCGATCCCGACGTGATCATCGCCGACGAACCGACCACGGCACTGGACGTCATCGTCCAGGACCGCATCCTGCGAGAGTTGAAACTGGTGCAGCGGGAACTGCGCATGGGGATGATCTACATCAGCCACGACATCGGCGTCGTGGCCGAGGTCACCGACCGCATCGGCGTAATGTACGCCGGGCGGCTCGTGGAGTTGGGGGACACTGCCGACGTGTTCCGGTCGCCGATGCATCCCTACACGGCGGCGCTGATGTCGTCGTTCCCCAGCGTGCACGGCGAGAGGTTGCCGCTGGTTGGCCTGGCCGGCGAGCCCCCGAACCTGATCGACCCGCCCGCGGGGTGTCCGTTCCATCCCCGCTGCCGGTACGCCGACGAAATCTGCCGCACGGAGTTTCCCGCCCGGGCGAACCGCGGGGACCAATGGGCCGCCTGCTGGCATCCCCTGGACGCAGCGGTTTCCGCCAATGGGTGCCAAGATGGTTGCGGATAGCCATATCGTTGTCCCGGACCACCGGATGGAAAACAACGGGCGGGCGCTGGTGGCCGCTGCGGGGTTGACCAAGCGGTTCCCGGTGTCGAAGAGCCTGTTTCGCCAGCCTTCCAGCTTCATCCACGCCGTGGACGATGTGTCGTTCGCCCTGGCGCCCGGCGAGAGCCTGGGCCTGGTGGGAGAGTCGGGCTGCGGCAAGACCACCGTGGGCAAGTTGCTGGTCAAGCTGCTCGAGCCGACGTCCGGCCAGATCAGCTTCCGTTTTCCCTCACCGGGCGCCACGGCACTATCTGTCGAGGCCGTGGACGCCAGCACGATACGCTCATCGGATTTGCGGGCCTTCCGCCGGCAGGCCCAGATGATCTTCCAGGACCCGTACGAGTCGATGAACCCCCGGCGGACCATTTACGACGCCATCGCGGAACCGCTGGCGGTGCAGGGTATCGGCCACCTGACCGACCGCGTGGACCGGGTCACGGAGATCCTGACCCAGGTTGGCCTGACGCCGGCGTCGTCGTTCCTGTTCCGGCATCCCCACGAGCTTTCAGGCGGGCAGCGGCAGCGGGTGGCCATCGCCCGGGCGCTGGTGATCGGCCCGTCCTTTGTGGTGGCCGACGAGCCCACGTCCATGCTGGACGTTTCCAGCCGCACCGGAATCATGTCCCTGATGCAGGAACTGGCGCAGCAATTGGGCATCTCCTACCTGTACATCACCCACGACCTGGCGGTGGCCCGCTACATGTGCCACCGCATAGCCGTGATGTACCTAGGCAAGATCGTGGAGATGGCCGAGACCGAAGAGCTCCTGCGGAACCCGCTGCACCCCTACACCAGGGCGTTGCTCTCAGCGGTTCCCGTACCTGATCCCGCGTACCGTCGGGATCATCCGGACATACTAGGAGACTTGACCCTTCCCATCGATCCGCCGCCACGGTGCCGTTTTTACGACCGGTGCCCGATGGCCGCGGACCACTGCCGGGACAACGCCCATCCTCCAATGGAGGAGCATGCGCCCGGTCATTGGGTAGCCTGCTACGAGGCTTGACGCGGTGTGGGTCAAGCCTGATCAACAACGGCAAACCGGACGAGGTTCGCATGGCCGACACTGAAATATTGGTTATCGGAGGGGGCATAGCGGGTGCCTCCGCGGCATTCCACCTTGCGTCGTACGGGCGCGCCGTGACGCTCCTGGAGCGGGGCGAAATCGCCTCCGAGGCTTCGGGCGTCAACGCCGGGGGCATCGGTGCGCTGGGCTGGGGCAACGTGCCGGACCTCGAGTCCTACCTCACCATGGGCAGCCTGCAGATCTTCAAGGACATGCAGCTGGAGTTGGGCTACGACATCGAATTCCGCGCGTCCGGCGGGCTCCAGGCGATCCAAACGGAGGAGCAGTACGTCTACGCGCGTGACCGCGTGCTGGCGTTGAAATCCCGCGGCTACACCCTCGAACTGCTCACGACGGACGAGGCCCGCAGCATCGAGCCCGAACTCAGCCCTGACCTGTACGGCGCCATGCACTTCCCCCTGCGAGGCCAGGCCGACCCGAAGAAGGCCACCCGCGCCTTCGCCGACGCCGCGGCTGAGCGCGGAGCATCAGTCCTGACGGGACGCGAGGTGACGGGAATCACGCGCACGCCTGAAGGAACCTACCGGGTCGCCTGCACCGACGATGAGTTCTCCACCCGGCGGCTGATTGTCGCGGCCGGGGCGTGGTGTGGACCGGTGGGCGAGATGCTGGGGGTGTGCATCCCCATCGTGCCGGTGCGCGGGCAGATGTGGGCGACGCAACCGCTGCCTCCCCGGTCTTTCCACTCGCTGTCCTCGGCCGAGTCCTACGCGCACTGGAGCCAACACCCGGGCAACGATGCCCGTACTCCGCCCGAGCTCACGCACGTGGGGTCCACCCGGGTGACCCGGCACCTGTACGGGCGGCAGAATCGGGACGGCGAAATCATCTTCGGCGGGGACCGGGAGCTGGCGGGCTACGACTACACCGTGGACGCCGCCGGCGTGGAGACGAACTTTGGCCACGCCAGCGAGATTCTGCCCATTCTGTCGGGTATGTCCATCAACCGCACCTGGTCGGGTATGATGCCGTTCTCCCTGGACGGCCGGCCGATCATCGGGAAGATACCGCAGTTGGACGAGGTATACATCGTGAGCGGCCTGGCCTCGTCGGGCTTCGGGCGCGGGCCGATGGCCGGCAGGCTCATCGCCGATTACGTCGCTACGGGCCATCGACCGCCGGTGCTGGCCGAGTCGGATCCCGCCCGCTGCGTGACCCGGCTGGAGTGACGGCCGGCAAGCGGTCATCCCCGGGGTTGGTACGGCTCCACCGCCCGCTTTATCAGAGGGGTCAAAATCATCACCGGCGCCATCAGGAGCAGGCCGATACCGGCATTGAGACCGATGGCGAGGGAGATGGTGAAAGCCTGCGCGATTGCGCCGATCTCGAACCCGCCGACCAGGTGACCCAGCCCATTGACCAAGCCCTGGGAGCCCATGATCCTGCCCCGCATTTCCGGCGCGGTCGAAAGCATGAGGATGGTGCTCTGCATGGTGCTGAACCCGGATTGACCCACGCCGGCGGTGAAGAGCACCAGGAACGAGACGAAGAACCACGGCGACCACGCGACGGCCACCACCCCCACCGCGACAATTATCGCTCCGAAGGCGAAGTAACGGCCGTGGAAGCTGTAGTTGCGCCGCGCGGCGATGATCATGGCTCCGACAAACGCGCCGATGCCGTCGGCTGCTCCCAGTAATCCGCCCAAGGCCGGACCCACCATGAGCACGTCCGTGGCGATGACCGGGATGAAGTATTGCAGCGGCAGGACCATACCGTTCATCAGCAGGGATATGGTCAGCACGCCCAGGACGAACTTGTCGGAGAAGGAATGCCCTATCCCTGACCGTATGCCGGTAAAGAAGGCGGTATCCCGCACAATCAACATGGACCGCTCGGGTAAGCGCATCCTCCAGATGAGCACCGCCGACACCAGGTCCAGCGCCACCAGCACCATGAACGCGCCGGTGAACCCGTAGAACTGCACCAGCAAGCCACCGGCGATTGGCCCGAGGATTTTGCCGCCGTTATTGGTCATCGTCTCCAGCGACATGGCGTGAGCGATGCGGTCTTGACCCGCCAGATCGAACAGGGACGCGCGACGGGTCGGGTCGTCCAACACCTTGGCGGTTCCCTGGGCCAGGACAACGACGAACACATGCCACGGCTCGACCAGCCCGAGCAGCAGCAGGACCAGCAGGCACGAGGCCAGCGCCAGATAGATGGTGTGGATGGTCGCCAGGATGCGCCAGCGGTCCAGGCGGTCGGCCAGCATGCCGGCCGCCAGCGCCAACGGCACCCGCGGCGCGTTCAGGAACACCGAGATCAGGCCGACCTGAAAGGCTGAGTCGGTGAGTTCCAGGACCAGGTAGCCCAGCACGATCAGTTCCATTCGGCGGGAGACCTCATGGATCCACCGGGCGGCCCACAGGTACTGGAAATTCCGGTCCTGCAGGACTACAAAAACCGGAGCGCTGGAGATCCGTGCCAAGCGTCCGCTCCCGCCAGGCGGTGGACACCATGCCCCCGGCCGCGCCAAGGCACCGCGTCCATCGCCCGCCAACTCGATAAAATCGGCACGATACGCGGGATGGCAACGGCGAGTCAAACCGCTACCGACCGCGTATCCACAAACCGCGCTGGCGTTACGGCCTTTGGTGGTCTACGCTGCACGGACAACTGCGGTTCGCGCGACCAATCTCAGGAGACAGTGTTCCGATGGGTCTTGGCCTATGTGTACTCGGGTGTGGTTCGTTTGCGGCGGTGTTTGCCCGCTCGATGGCGGCGCTGAGTGACGAGGTTGACCTGTATTTCGCCAGCCGAGATTTGGGCAGAGCGCGGGAATACGCCTCGCGTTTCAACGGTCTGGCCGCCTTCGGGTCCTACGAAGCAGCGGTCGCCGACCCAAGGGTGGAGGCCGTCTACGTCTGCACGCCCCACCACCTGCACCGGGAGCACGCGTCGCTGGCGTTCCGCGTCGGCAAGCACGCGCTGGTGGAAAAACCCATCGCCGGGACCCTGGCGGACGCTGTGGCCATGATCCGGGAGGCCGAGGCAGCCGGCGTCACGCTCATGGTAGCCGAGAATTACCGGTTCCTGCCGCCGGTGCGGGAGGCGAAACTGTTGATTGAACAAGGCAGGGTCGGTCAGGTGCGCCTGTTGCAGCTCCACGAACAGTATCCGTTTCAACCGGGCGGCTGGCGCAGCCGGAAGGACCTGAACGGCGGCGGCGTGCTCATCGACGGCGGCATCCACAAGCTCAGCGCGGTGGCCTTCCTGGCGGGTCAGCCCACGGAGATATACGCGCGGGAGATCCTGCCCGCCCATGCGGGGTTGGAAGCCGAGGACGGGGCGGTGGTGATCACCCGGGACAACGACGGCGTGGTCGGGCTCATCAACCACTCCTGGAGCGTGGTACCGCCGAACCCTCACTCGTGGGTCTCGATCTCAGGCTCGGAGGCGTCGCTGTACTTCGAGCCGGGCCGGCCGTGGCTGCGGATAACCGACGCCCACTCCGAGGCCACGGCTCACCTGGACGACTACGGCAACGGGCTGGTTCCCATGGTGCGGGAGTTTCTGGACAGCATCCGGGCCGGCCGGCCGCCGGCGATGACCGGGGCTGACGGGCTGGCCGACCTGGCGCTGGTGCTGGCGGCGTACAAGTCGATGGAGACTGGTTTGCCGGTCAATCTGCCGTAGACACACCGGACCCTACACGGACGTCTGCGTAATAACCCGCGGCGCAACCTTGCGAGAGAGCCAGCGGCCATCGGATGAACTGCCCAGTAGCTGACCGTCGCGGACGATTACCTTGCCGCGCAGGATGGTCATGATCGGGTAGCCCTCGCACTGGAAGCCGTCCCAGATGGAGTAGTCGGATTCGGCGTGCAACTCGTCCACGGTGATGGTCTTCTTCAGGTTGGGATCGAAGAGCACGATGTCGGCGTCGCTGCCCACCGCGATCGCGCCCTTCTGGGGGTACATGCCCAGGATCTTGGCGGCGTTGGTGGAGGTGATGGCGGCGAACCGCTCCAGGTCGATCCGGCCGTTGGCGGCCAGCTTGGTGTAGGTGACGGGCATGCGGGTCTCGATGCCGTTGTGCCCGCCGCACAGGGTGCGGATGGTGTCGCCGGCCAGCTTGATCTCCTTGTAGGTGGTCCACTCGTCGGTGGCCGTGGTGCAGATGGGGCCGTCGACCAGGCCCTGCTGCAGGGCGTCGCGGTCGTCGGAGAACTTGATGGCGGGATAGGTGTGGATGGCCAGGCCGTCGGGCTTGAGGTAGTCGTCGCAGGTGAACTCGAGGTAGTTGTGCAGGGCCTCGCCATAGACGGGAAGCTGCGCGGCCCGGGCCTCGGCGATGGCGGCGACGCCCTCCTTGGCGGTGGTGTGGACGAAGTAGATGCCGGTCTCGGTCTTCTGGGCCAGCCTAACCACCTTGCGGAAGGAGATGTCCTCGGAGATGTTGTTGTGGGCCAGGTGGAGGTTGGAGCCGTGGTCGCGGCCCTCCCGCTCCAGCTTCTCCTCCATGTAGGTGACGATGTCGTCCTCCTCGGCGTGGACGGCCATGATGCCGCCGTGCTTGCCGACTTCCTGGAAGATTTCCCACAGGTGGCCCATGGGGACGCGGGCGTGGAAAGTGGTGAAGATCTTGAAGCTGGCCACGCCGGACTGGATGGCCTCGCCGATCTCGCCCATGGTGCTGGGCGGGATGGCGCCGGCCAGGATGTAGTGGAAGGTGTAGTCGGTGTAGGAGTGGCCGCGGAAGGTGTCGCGGCGGGTCTCGATCTGGGCCATGATGGGATCGGACGGCGGCACGGCGCCGGGCGTCAGGGGCAGGGCTCCGGCAAAGTCCACGTAGGTGGTGACGCCACCGAAGGCGGCGGCGCGGCTTGCCGCCTCGGGAGGCTGGGTGAACACTCCGTCGTCGCCGCCAGCCCAGTAGTCGGGCACCGGCACGTTGATGTGGGCGTGGGGCTCGATGCCGCCGGGCAGCACGATCATGCCGGTGGCGTCGATGATTTCGCCGGCGCCGATGTCGTCCAGCACCCCGGGGGCGGCGACGGCGGCGATCTGCTCGCCCTGGACGCCGACGTCCCGGAGGCCGACGCCGTCGGGTGTGACCACGGTCCCGCCCTTGATGATCAAGTCCAGCATGATTGCCTCCCGTGGGTATGTGTTTCGGAAACAGGCGGCAGCACTTTACGCATTTCGCCTGATTGTGGCGCGATTATAGCGCGTGATGAACAGGTGCAAGTGCCCGTGGCTGGGCTGCGCCAAAGCATTTGTCAGAATCAGGATTCACAGGATTATCGATTTTTCAGGATCGTGGTGATACTCAGTACCATCCGCTCAATCCTGGTAATCCTCAAATCCGGGAAATCCTGATTCTGACAAGAAGCCATTGGGCAGGTCAGGCTCTGCCCACCGCCGCGTTGCCGAGGACGGCCATGAGGTCGGCGGTGTCGTCGAGGCTCTCGAGGTTCTCCAGCATCTCCAGTACGCGTTCTGTGTCAGCGTCGGAGAGGGCGCGCGTGAAGCAATCGCCAACCTTCGTCAACCGCTGGTCCCGGGTCATGGGGTTGGACGCCGACCCGCTGAAGGCAGAGCACTCGGTACTGACCGTTCGGCCGTCTTTGAGCACGGCGGTGGCCAGCGTTGCGCCCGATGCGGGGCCTTCGGGCTCCACGCTGATGCGCGCCAGCATCGCGTCCATATCAGGAGAGAAGCGCCGGGCGTCGGTGAAGGTGTCGATGCCGACGTGGCCGTCCAGCAGCGCGGCGGCGGCGCAGTATTCGACGCTGAACTTGCCGTCCAGGCCGCTGCGTGGGGCCGGACCGGAATGGCCCCTTCCCTGGCGTCGGATGGTCACCTGCTCGATGTCGTTGGGGTCGATGCCGTTCTGCTCGCGGAGGTTCAGCGCGGCCTCGATGGCGTTCTGCATGTAGACCTGGGCGGGGAACCGCTTGATGTCGAAGCCCGGGTCGATCAGCCGCCACGACGCGCCCAGGCCGCCGGTGGCCACGTCCCAGTCGAACTCGCCGCCGAAAAGCGCAGCCGCGTAGCCCACGGGCGATTCCAGGGCTTCGTCGCTGGCGGTGTAGCCCATGCCGGCCAGGATACCAGCCTCGGCCCCCATGCGGGCGGCGTTGCCCGGGTGGGTGGACTTGACCATGGTGCCGGTGTTGGCGGTTAGGCCGCCGGTGCGGGAGGCTGCGATGCCCAGGGCCATCAGCGTCTGCTCCGCGTCCAGGGCGAGGGTCTTGGCCGCTGCGGCCGCACCGCCCAGGGGGCCCACCAGACCCGGCGGGTGGTAGCCCGGCCGGGTGGCCGGAGCGGAGGCTTGCCGCAAACGTCCCTGGATTTCCCAGCCCAGCACGTAGGCAGTGACGACCTGACTGCCCGGGACGTGGTGCTGCTCGGCCAACGCCAGGGCCGCCGGCAGGCAGGAAGAGGTGCCGTGGGTGGGCGGAAAGCCCTGGATCTCGTAGTCGAGGCAGTGTCCAAAGACTCCGTTGGCGAAGGCGGCGGACGGCGGGTTGGTCTTGTATCCCCAGCCGACCACCGAGGCCTGGGGCGATCCGCCGGCGTCCCGAACGTACCGGCCGATTATGTCGGCGAGTTCCTGGACCGAGCCGGCCGCAACGTTGGCGACGCCGTCCAGGATGGCTATCTTGGCGGCATCCACGACGGGAGAAGGCAGGCCGTCGAAGTCGGTGTCGGCGATGAAATGGGCCAGGGTACGGGTTGCGCTCATGTGTTACCCACCTCTTTGAACTTCTTCAGAATCAGAATTACCGGGATTATGGGATTTACCGGATTGAAGCCAATAGGAATTAGACATCCCCAATCCTGCTAATCCTCAAATCCGTCAAACCCAGATTCTGACGTTTCGCTTTAGTATGCGGAGTATAATGCGCCGATACCAGTTCTGGAGGCGTCCCCATGGCCAAGATCAAGCACATTGCCATCACCTGCGAGAACCCGGATGAGGTGGCGGCGTTTTACAAGGAGGGGTTCGACCTGTTCGAGGTTGCCCGCAACGCCCGGCAGATCCAGCTATCCGACGGCGACATCAACCTGACCATCCTGAAGTGGAAGACCAACGAGGACGCCGACGTCGGTCCCAACGGCGAGAACTACGACGGCATCCACCACATCGGTTTCCAGGTGGACGACCTGGAAGAGACCGGGGCCAGGCTGCGGCAGATCAACGGGGAAGAGATCGTCCGGCGTGAGGTTGCCGCCGATGGCCAGCCCCGTGCGCCGCGTGCCGAGGAGAAATGGGCGGGTCCCAACGGGCAGGTGCTGGACATATCGGAACCGGGCTGGCTGCACAAACTGCCGATGGACTAGCCGCCCGTCGCGCGGGCGATTGTGATGCGTCGGGAGTGGTGGCTACTCACTGCTGCCCGACGAAAGCATGGACCGGAATGAGGGAAATGAAATGGACGCAAGCTGCGTGACGCACATTGGAATCTGCGTGAGCGACATGGACAAGTCCCTGGCGTTCTACCGGGACGCGTTGGGCATGACGGTCCTGGGCGACCGCATGACCGACCCCACCGAGCACGGGCGGACACACAACTACCTGAAGCCGCGGCAGGCGCGGCGCTGGGTCAGCCTGGCCTATGGCGACGGCGCCACGCCGACGCTCACGCTGACCAGCCATCCGGGCGAGGCTTCGGACGGCGAACCCATCAAACTGGACATGGTGGGTATCAGCCACATCTCCTTTGGGGTCGCTGATGTGAAGGCCCTGACTCACGAACTTCTGGGCAAGGGCGTCGAATTGGCCGGCCCTATCGAGTCGTTCACCGACGCCGACGGGGACATTCGCAGCATCTACGTGTTTGACCCGGACGGGATCCTGGTGCAGTTTAACAATCCGCACTAGCCGGCGCATGGGCCGGGACATAGCGAAGCGCCCGGGGAGTTGCTCCCCGGGCGCTGCAATTTGTTTGCCGCAGGTTTTAGACGCGGATGACGCCCACCAGGTCGCCCTCGGATTCCTCGATGGAGATCTCGGTGCCGAAGGGGCGGGAGACCTCTTGCAGCCAGGTGAGGGTCTCGCGGGCGATGGGCTCATCGGCCAGCACCGGGCGGCCGCGCTGGGCGATGGGACGGCCAAAGCCCATGTCGATGGGGTGCAGGATGACCTCTTTCAGGTCCCCTCCGGCGTAGTTACACACCGCGACCACGCTCTGCCAGAACACCGGGTCGGCGGCGAAGGCGCGGGTTCCGCTACCCGAGCGGGTGTCAAGGTAATCGCCGGGGGTGCTGTTGAAGTCCAGGCCGAAACGCCGGTAGGACTCGTGGGGCAGCCACAGGACGCTCTCGTTCTGGAAGATGAAGTTGCCCAGGCTGTAGAAGATGGGTCGGTTCTTGTAGATCTCGATGCCCCGCAGGAAGTGGGGACCGTGACCCACAAAGGCGGCGCAGCCCTGGTCGATGGTCCAGCGAGCGAAGTCCACCAGGAAGTGGGGCGGCGACACGCGGGAATGGCCGTGGAAGTCGCCCTCGGGCCCGCTCTCGTGGCAGTGGACGCCGTAGACCTGCCAGTCGGAAAGCTTCTGGGCGCCGCGGATCCAGTTGCCGATGCCGAGGCGGTCCTCCTCGTTCAGGGCGGTGCGGATGGCGAAGGTCTCGTCCAGGATGAACTTGTGCTCCAGGAAATCGATCTCGCCGCCCTCGTCCGCCGCGTCCTGGTTGCCCCGGAAGCCGAAGTGGCGCATGAAGGCGTGCTCCTCCTCGTAACCGAGCTCCAGATTGGCCTTGCGCAGGGCGTCGAACACGTCCTGCTGGACGTGGTGGGTGATGTCGTGGCGCAGGGCGTTGACCCCGGGACGACCGGGGAAGTCGGGACGGCCGGAGCCGGCGCGGGAAGTCTCGCTGAACGTGCTGGTGGCGCTCATCACGGCCACGCGGCCCCGGGCGGAGTCGACGTAGGCGGGGGAACGGGCCTCGTCCAGGTTGCGCCCGCCGCCGGCATTGGGCAGATCGGAATCGCGGCAGTGCTCCAGGGTGGTGAGGAAGCCGCCCTCGGAGAAGTCGAAGGAATGGTTGTTGGCGGTGGTCACCGCGTTGATGCCCATCCACTTGAGCTCGTCAAGGTTCCTGGGGTCGGAGCGGGTGTAGGTGGCGCTGCTCCACTGCCAGCTGCTCTCATAGTCGTGGAAGAGCATCTCCAGGTTGACCAGCGAGACGTCGGCTTCCCGCAGGATGTCCACCAGCTTGAGGAATCGAGGTTCCTGGAAGGCCTGCATCCGGCGGGTGATCATGGCGTCGCCGCCCAGAGCGATGGAAATATCGTGGCGCTCGGCGTCGTAGATGGTGGTGGTCATGTTGGCTCCTCGCGGTGTGGTAACAAGGGTGGGATCAAGTGGCGGCATGGTCAGTCGTATTGCTGGGAGAGACACGCCGCGCGTTCTACCATGGGAAATTCGCGTCCAGCAAAACGCCTTCTCCCAGCACGGGACGGGTTTCGTCTGAAGAGTACCACCTGCTCACTTGGCGTACTTCCGGTTCTTCGCCAGCCGGAAATGCGGTGAAGCGCAATGAACTGTACTCACCCGGCTCCGGCTGCATACGGACAAGCACGTCAACAAAATGTTGCCTGAAGGGCGCTCGAATAGTGCGCGCGATGAAGAACTTGTCCAGCGACGGGCTGGGATCGCGGTTCTCTTCATCCAGGAATAGCTGGTAGGCCTGATACCAGAACTGTTCAGTGAAACCGGCTTCTCGTGCGGCTGGATTGCTGAAAAAGTGGTTTGGGGTTATGGGCGGGCGTGGAGGCATGGGGCGAATCCTCTTCTGATACGGAGCCGGGTTCAGGAGCTTTGGCGATTGATCTGGGCTTCCAGTTCGCGAATGCGTGCATCGGCCTGCCGGCGTTCCCTGAGACGAGCCTCGCGCTCGTTATCGGCGCGGGCTTCCGCGTTGTCGGCGCGGGCGCGCTCCATGTCAAAGGTTGCGATGTGCCGCCCGGTGGCCGGGTCGTACCAGCCCAAGTCGCCGCCCTCCCACCGCAGATGCAGGTTCAGCGCCGGGCTGTATCCCTGCAGTACGTCGTCCGACAACTCCTCAATCGGCATCGGCACGTACACGCCGCTCTCCAGCCGGTCTCCGGCCAGACGGGTCCCGTGATGCTGGCCCGTCTCGTCGAACCGCCAGTACTCCGGGATCCCCAGCCGCGCGTAGTCATCACGCTTCGCGCCGGTGTCGGTGGTCGCTGTGCTCACCGACGCCACTTCCAGCACGAAGTCGGGCGGCTTGCCCTGCTCCGAGACGATGTACCCGTTGTTGGCCTTGTAAATCGCCGGGTCGGCGTCGAAGGAAACCATAAGGTCGGGATAGCGCGCCAATTCTCGGAAAGTGCCCGGCTCCGCGATGATCCAGCGGTCGGCTTCCACCAGGGTGGTATCGGGGTTGCCCAGGTGAACGGCGAGGGCATGAGAAAGTCCGGTCTTGAACAGCTGGTCGAACTGGGTCACTTCGTCGGGCTCGCGTTCGGGAATGTCGGGCAGACGGAAGCTACCCGGGGAGGCAGAGGCAGGGGTGGCGGGTTTCCTGGTGTGGGAAGTCATGGCGCACCTGGCGGAGCGGCGGGCTGTGAGCCGCATTATACCAGCCGGCCACTTCCGCCCCGATGCTACAATGCCCGCCATGACGATCCCTGAAACCCAGCCCAATACCAATCCGGCGCTGCCTTTGAACGGCTACCGAGTCCTGGACCTGTCGGGGCCCATTGGAGTTTATTGCGGCAAGCTGCTGGCCGACATGGGCGCCGACGTGATCAAGGTCGAGCCGCCGGGCGGTGACCCCATGCGGGAGATCGGCCCGTTCATCGATGGCAAGCCCGGCCCCGGCC
This sequence comes from Dehalococcoidia bacterium, assembly GCA_022823505.1. Classification (GTDB taxonomy): domain Bacteria; phylum Chloroflexota; class Dehalococcoidia; order Lucifugimonadales; family UBA3495; genus Bin87. The sequence goes on along the minus strand of JAJEIA010000122.1, from coordinate 3,416 downwards.
GCAGCCTGTATTGGCTGCACTTCAACACCAACAAGCGCAGCGTGACCCTGGATATCGGCACCGCCGCAGGAGCGGCGGCGGTGCGTGACCTGGCCCTGGCCTCCGACGCGCTGCTGGAAACGGGCGGACCGGGTTACATGGACTCCCTTGCCCTGGGATACGAGAACCTGGCGGCGGACGCGCCCGGGTTGGTGTACGCGTCCATCACTCCCTTCGGGCAGACCGGGCCGTATCGCGACTTCAAGGCGTCTGATCTGGTGGGCTTTGCCATGGGCGGGTACATGTACGTCACCGGCTGGCCGCACACTCCGCCGACGAAGCTGTGGGGTTCGCAAGCCTACAACACGGCGTCGAACCGCGCCTATATTGCCATACTGCTGGCGCTGTACCACCGCACCATGACGGGCAAGGGTCAGTACATCGACGTTTCCATGCAGGAGGCGGTGGCGGCCACCACGGAGCACGTGAACACGACCTACAACTACACCGGCGAATCGGCGGTTCGGTGCGGTTTTCGCCACGGCGGGCAGTTCGTCGCCACCTGGCGATGCAAGGACGGTTACGCCAGCATCACCACCAACACGCGCAAAGCGTGGGACGACCTGCGGACCTGGATGGACCGGGACGGCATGGCCGGCGATCTGATGGATGCGCAGTATGACGACCACTTCGTCCTGCGCGGTGAGCACTCCGCCCACATCGAGGCGCTTGTCGAGCGGTGGGCCATGACTCATACCAGGCGGGAGATAACCGAGTTCGGCCAGTCCAACCACCACCCATGGGGTCCGGCAGCGACGGCCGACGAGATCCTGGGGAACGAGCAGCTATGGGGGCGGAGCTACCTGACGACGGTCGAGTCTGAGGATGGCGGCCCGTCCCTCGTGTACCCGGGCGACCCGTACCGGCTCACCGAATTCGAGCACCCGGTGCGTCGCCCGGCGCCAGCGCCCGGGGAGCACAACGATGAGATCCTGGGCGGGATATTGGGTCATACATAGGGGAATTTCGTCAGAAGCAGCAGGATTTTCAAGATTACAGGATTGGCAGGATTTGGGGACGTAATCCTGAAAATCTTGAAATCCGGTAAATTCTGCTTCTGACAAATGTGCAAGGAAATGAACGACAGCAACAAACACCAACAGGCCGGCCTAGCCCTGCTGGGCATCAGGGTGCTGGACTTCACCTGGATCCACGCCGGACCCTCGGCGACGCGGATACTATCCGACCAGGGCGCGGAGGTGATCAAGGTCGAGTCCAACAACGCCCTGTCGGTGGTGGGAGGGCCGGCCTCGGCCACGGCGCGCGGGTTGGGGCAGCGGCACAATTGGAACGCGGGCAAGCTGTCCATTTCGCTGAACATGAAGACGCCCCAGGGCATCGACATCGCAAAACGGCTGGTGGCGGTGTCCGACGTCGTGGCGGAGAACTTCAGCGGGCGGGTGATGCCGTCCTGGGGGCTGGACTACGAATCGATCAGGGCCATCAACCCCGGTGCCATCATGCTCAGCATGTCCGGATTAGGCCGCACCGGGCCGTGGAAGGATCGGGTCAGCTACGGGCAAACCCTGCAGGCGTGGTCGGGGTTTACGGAGTTGACCGGGTTTCCCGACACCGACCCCAGCGGACCCGCCAGCGCGTATAGCGACGCCGTGGGCGGTATGGCCGGGGCGCAGGCGGTGCTGCTCGCCCTGATCCACCGGGCGCGGACGGGTCGCGGACAGTGGCTGGACGTTTCGCAGTTCGAGTCGCTGACGTCCCTGCTGGACACCCTGGTGCTGGACATGAGTGCCAACGGGTCTGCCGCCGTGTCGAAGCGCACCGGGAACCGCCCGGCCCACGGCGGAGGCGCCCCTCACGGCGCGTACCGCTGCCTTGGCGAGGACCGGTGGGTGGCGATCACCGTCACCGGAGACGAGGACTGGTGCGCCCTTGTGGACGCCATGGGCTGCCCGGAGTGGGTCCAGGACGAACGGTTCGCCACCGGCGATGCTCGTGAGCGCAACGCCGACGCTCTGGACGCGCTGGTGGAATCCTGGACTGCCCAACACGCCGCCGAAGAGGTGATGGCCCTGCTCCAGTCCGCAGGAGTAGCAGCCGGGGTCGTCCAGACGGGCGAGGATCTGTCCCGCGATCCCCAACTGAAGGAACGTGGTTTCTTCCGCCCCGTTCCGGATCACCAGGGGGAGATGCGGACCATCGAAAGCGCGCCCTACAAGCTATCGCGCACCCCGGGCCGGGTTGACCGAGGCGCGCCGGCCTTCGCGGCGGACATGACCTACGTGCTGCGGGAACTGCTCGGCATGTCCGACGAAGAGGTGGAAGACTGCGCCATCGCCGGCGCGTTTGACTGAGCTTGTGCCCTCACATCGGTGGGGGCGAGACGAGGCATGACGGTCAAACAGCGTCTGCTGACAGTATCGACCGAGCGGCGGCCCGTGCTTCGTTCATTGCGTCAGTAAGGTTCGGAAGCGCAACCTCGCTCTTGGGTTGCAGGTACAGGAACACCATCTCCTTGACCCGCTTGCCGGTGATCTGGGCAATGGCGTGGGCGTAGGCTCCGCCCTGGAGGCGATAGCGGCCCATGACCTCGGGCAACTGTTGGTCGGTCACATCGTCGGTCTTGTAGTCAACCACCACCAAACCGTCGTCCTCCTCGAAGAGCAGGTCGATGAACCCGTGCAGCGAGCCGTCGCCGACGCTGGCCGCGACCGGAACTTCTCGCCAGATGCGTTGCGACGCCACGGCCCGCCGGACGATGTCGCTGTTCACGGCGGCGTCCGCCAGGCGGGCGATCTCCTCCTCGCGGTCCGGGACCCCCTCCGCGACGGCCTGCGCGCGAGCCCGGTGTTCGACGCCCTCGCCGGTGGCCAGGTCGATGGACTGCAGCACCGCGTGAACCGCGCGCCCCACCGAGGTGCCGGCCCGGCCCCGTCGCCAGGGCTCGGGGCTGTCCTGTTCTTCCTCCTCGTCCTTGTGTGCCCGAGAGAGGGCGGTTGCGGCCACAAACTGCGGGCGACCGAAATGTGCGATGGCGCGGGTCCGATCTTCCACCCATTGATCCAGGTAATCCGTGGAATGCAGAGATTCATCGATGGCCCGAGTTTGATCCTCGCCGCCGGACGGTTGTGTTTCAGCCAGGGTCGCCGGTTCGTTGAGTTCCACCGTGTCCCATAGTTCTCCGTGGTTTTCCATGGATTCGGCGATCAGCGTGGCGGTTGTAGCGGCGCCTTTGGCCGGCCGGCGCATGCTCAGCACCAGGTGATCCCGCGCCCTGGTGGTCGCCACGTACATGAGGCGAATGTGCTCCTCCGCCGACATGCGGTTGTCGAGTTCAACCAGCTCCTGGAAACCGGGAGTGGCGAACCGCGTAGCCGCGGGACCGATGCCCACCTCGACGCTGCCGCTGTTGCGGTCCA